>NZ_JAXCWE010000008.1:0-250758 GCF_034045265.1 Pedobacter sp. CFBP9032
CCGTAGCTCAGCTGGTAGAGCATTACACTTTTAATGTAGTGGTCCTGGGTTCGAATCCCAGCGGGATCACAGAAAGCTTCACAGAAATGTGAGGCTTTTTTGTTTTGGATCCATCTGGAAGCCAAACGAAAAAGCGGATCAAGCAAAAGAGTTGGGGAGTTGAGAAGTTGGATCAGGCGGAAAAGTTGGGGAGTTGAAAAGTTGGATCAAGCGGAAAAGTTGGGGGCTGTAATTTTTAAGCATAGATTTTAGATAGCCTGAAAAGGAAGAATTTGATACCTCTAACAACCTCTTGAAGTAGCCCTGAATGCCTTTAGTTTGGCATTGAAAGACTCTCCCGATGCGTTTGTGCTCCTGTTGATAAAGAAATTCAGGATCGACAAGTAATTTGTCTTATCGATCTTGCCACGGGCTGAAAGACATCGATACCACAGTCTTCTACCACATTGCACCATAATGGCAATTACTTGAACGCCTGCTCCTTGCTGTTGCACAACTTGAAGATATCGCCCAGTGTCAGAGAGATCTGGTAGGCTTTCTTCAGTTGTGGATACCTTTCGAACAAGAGTTCTGTACGGTGTTTCTGTATCGCTGTCCATTTGATGTAGTGCTCGAACAAAAGATACTTGCTCCTGGAGAGCAGTTGTTTTAGGGTATCCCCTTTTGGAAATATATCCGGCTGGTAGGTCCCAATCAGAACAAAACTGCAATTAGCCACCTGTGTTGCAATAAGCCAAGATCTCATTTGATCATTACCTGATATGTTTGCATAAATGGGTTCTATCAACTGAGCGCATCATTTGCGAATTTTTGTAATTGAGACGACATCGTAAGAAATGGATCATAAATTTTGCTAAGATCACAGTGTGCTGCAACCAGCAGACCTGACTTCAATAAACAATTCTGGCGCGTGCTGGTTTAACATAAGTACAGATTTATCAATAACTTTAGCTATGGAAAATCAACCTGAACAACCCACAATCAATTTTCAACCATCGGACCTGAAGCGTTATTTTATCCACCACCTTAGCAAAATATATTGCGCTAAAAATCACCTTGTAGACAATTTCCCTGAAGTATTACGTTTGGCCACCTTCGCAGACCTAAAGGAAGTCATCAATAACAATATTGAAGACCTGAGGAATCAAATCGCCCGGATGCGTGAGATCTACCAGATTCTCAATATTGATTATGAACCCGGAAGTTGCAGGATGTTTCAGGGACTTATTGACGAACTTTTCCGGGGCGCAAATGAGGATGTAGGCAATCCAGAACTTCGGGACATGTCTATTATTTATTATCTGCAAAACCTGGAAAGCCTGGAAATGGCCTCATTTCACGCCTTGCAGAATGCGGCCATCAAGTTTAACAACGATGACATCAATGAACTTCTGAAGGATAATTTTCAGGAAGCAAAAACAGAAAGAGCGATGTTGCGTTTGCTAACAGCCAAATATCTAACAAGCTCATAAAATAGTAAAAAGGAAAACAATTATCGAAATAACTTGTATTTAGTAGTTTACAATATCTTGAATAAGTGAGGAATGATGGATTTTAGATACTTATTGTCCCAACAAGTTGGAGAAATGCTAACGGCTTTGCCTGAAGAGTTCAACGTTTTGGCAATGGCCTTGGAATCAACTAACTCCGGAGTGGTGATTACAGACAACAGAAAGTCAGATAATCCGATTATATTCTGCAACCATGCTTTTGAAAACATGACGGGTTACTTGCGCGAAGAAATCATTGGAAGGAACTGTCGCTTTCTCCAGGGAAGCAACAGTGAACAGCAAACGCTCAACCCATTGAGAGCAGCTCTTTCCACCGGATCAGCAATAACCATTGAAGTAATTAATTACCAAAAAGACGGTAGAGCCTTCTGGAATGAATTATCTATTGCTCCTGTAAGAAATTCCGAGGGCTTAGTTACACATTTTATAGGCATGCAAAATGACATCTCCCGTAAAAAGACTATGGAGACTGATTTGATGGAACAGATCGAATTGCTCAATAAAAGAGTAGAAAAACAGCAACTATATATTAAAAAAGTAGAGGGCATCTTCTCGCAGATTCTTCACTACAACAGAGATTGTGTGGTATTTTTGGATGAAGACCTGAAGTTAATTAAAGCGAATACCAATTTTTATGAAATTTTTCAGCTTGATGAGGAAGAGGTTAGAAATACACCTTTCATGGGTATCCAGAATGGTGAGTGGAATGACCCCAGGTTGAGCTCGCTGCTGGAGCAAGTATTGACCAATGGTAAGAGTTTTGAGCATTTCAATATTCGTCTTCAGCAACACAGGGAAGGTTGTCAACAGGTTCTGATCAAGGGTAAAAAAGTGAAAATAGATGGTATCTTAAAAGATTTCATTTTGCTTAACATTAAATGCGTCTCCAGTTGGTCTGAGAAAGAAAATCAAATACCAGAACTATCCCGAAAGTGAGTCAAATATTTTACATTTATTGAGATTAGCATTGACCGAGTAAAGTGAAAGCTCAACAATTTAGAACATCCGTTTGAGCGAGTATTGATAACATAAAACTCGGTGAGTTCCGTGCTCAAATTTTAATTTCATCAAGTTAGCATCCCTGAATTATTACTGGATATGCTTCTAAAAAAAAATAAAAATATCTTAATTCTCCTTACAAAATTTTTGAATCACTTGTATTCTTATTAAACGCCTTTCTAGGTATCGATCCGGCAAACGTTAACAGATACTTTGCATCATCCTCAGTATCCCCTTGCTGTATAAGCTGCGAAACAGATGACGTTACGTCAATTTGGTGATAAGCTATCTTCAAGTAAGCGCATCAAAAAGATTATCCTATCTTAAAAAACCGCTTGATCAACATTTAATTAATCCCCAACTAATTAGCGCAGGACAACTCCAACCTTTGGTTTGGTAACCCATCCGGATCAGTATCTGCGATCATTTCACCCGAGAATTACCTAATTGATCAAAAATATTATGTAGAAAGTTACAGCATGAGCCGCGGTACACCAAACTGGTTAAGCTTGCATTTAGATCGAAACAATTTTGACGGCATCGCTACCAGAAAAGCCGATTTCGCTTCATTTAGTGGTATTTAAACGTTGATTCTAACACCTGGTGTAAATCCCAGTGGGATCACAGAAAGGGAGGCTTCTTTGTTTTGTATCCATCTGGAAGCTAAATGAAAAAGCAGCAATCTTATCAAAAAAGAGACTGTTTCTGATCTCGAAGCAATGGCATGTAAAGAATCAACCAGTAATAGAAAAGTTCAATATGGATTTTGTGTTTGTAGGCTGTTGTGATTGTCTAGTAAAAAATCAGACATCAAAACAAACAACATGAGCAGAGAATAAAAAGTCAGATAAATTAGGCCTAAATCTTGAACAGTATTTCCGTTCATTTTTTTAGTTACATTTATTTTCTCTGAGATGTCTTAAAATGCAACTATCATGGGCTAGGACCCGACTAGAACCCCAATAGAACCCGGGGTAAATATCTAGCTTTTTTAGGTAGAAAAGGTGGGGTTGTAGACCTGGTCTGCGTGGGAAGAAATCGGAAGTTTTTAGAACCGAAAGAAAGACATTAGCAAACCAAAACAGCGCAAGAAATTGAAGATTCGATACTCCATAAAAATGGTAAAGATATATGCCTCCGCAGTTTTCTTCCTTCCTGATCTTACCCATTCGGACAGTTCCACCGTAGAGAAATAAAGTCTTTTGCTTCGCTTGTTCACGTAGATTTACTTCCGGCTCACTTTGGTGTAAAGCGTGGGTACGGATAGGCTGGGAAATTCGGTAGCCTGTCTGATAGTCAATAAATCGTGTCCGGGAACGTTGGGAATTTAGCGACCTATTTTCCAGCAGCAGGTCTTTAATATGGTCTACCTTTTCGTGCAGTATGCTAATGGCCTGCGGTAATTCTTCGAATGTGTACTTCATAAGCGGTATCTTTTGTTTTGATACCGCAATGTTAGCCGCTTTTTTTGTAGGGTTACAACATATTAAACCGCATCCTTACTGTTTTCCTACTCCTATTTACTGTTTTTTTTGTTTCGGACTGTTGGAACAAGGAAAGGAACTTTATCTTTCATCCTTACCTCTAAAATTGGTGATTTACAGACCTTGGTATCGGAAGATATAATCGCACTGACGCAGCCCTCCGAATATTCGTTTACTTTATCTCCATTGCTATATAAGAAGTGTTTTAGAATCCATTTTTCAAGTTCTGCTTTTAATTGCATCCCACAATCAGGTTCATAGAGCTGCTTAAAAGCATCGGCAAGCTTATTACTGTTTCCGTTGAAAATCAATTGGCTTGCAGCTTGTTCGTCCGCTTTTATTAGGGCGTCAAGCTGGCTGAAATCTTCTTCTGAAAAATAAGTCCTTATCAGTCGCAAAAAGTCATCTGTATACTGGTGATTGAATTTTGGCCGGCCGCATCGGGATTATATGGGATTTTCTGAGGCTGCTCTGTCGTGGCATCTTCTGTTTGTTGCGCGCTTACCTGTTTTGCCATCTATTCCTCGAACGTTTCACGGGGATTTAGAATTTCATCTACTTCGATGATCAGCTCACTTAAGAACTTGTCCCTGATCTTTAAAGTATCGTGCAGACTTTCCACAAACTCATCACCAATATAAATATCCTTGTAGTCTGATTGCAGGTTGTTAACGATAAACAAGTAATCGAGTTGAATTGAAGATATGAAGTTGCTGGGATATTCGGCAATAAGCTCACCGTAATGTTAGTGAAAATTTGTCCGTATGAGTTTAAACCTTTCCTTTAATTTTTTAAGCTGTTCAAATTCTTTTTTTAAACTGGTGTCGTTAAGGGACAGCAGGTCAATTAACGACATGTCTTTTAATACCCTGATTTCACTCTTATAAGTAAAAGAATCATAGTAATGTGTTTCGTGGGCAGGGCTACAAGCTGGCTTATTTCCATCTTCTTTTATGGGGCGTTTCAATTCGGCTTTGGTAACAAGAAGGAGATTAAAAGTCTGATACGGATTAAGAAATTGGAACATTCTGCATAAGTCAATCAAGTTTTAGCGCTTACTTTAAATATCTCGGTAATTTAGATGATTATGTAGAATTAGTAAAACAAGAAATGAAGCGATCTTTTTAACAGAGGAGTCAGTTTGATTCATTTATTCGTATTACAATCGCTACTTAGTTCTGAATATAGATGGTTATATACCTTTTACGTGAGTGAAATTTAATCTCAAGTATGATAAGAACCGACACTGGCGGAGTAAAAACAACTTTACTCTACACAGGAATACTCAGCCTGTGTAAATTTTACTTAAATTTATCCGAGAAATAGGAAACATGATATTAAAATTCAACAGCCCTTATCAGTCCATCACATCATTAAAGGAGACTGAGATCAACGATTTTAGCCGTCCTCACCGGGCTAAACGGATCTTGAAAAACATACCTGCTTAATGCAATTCACAACGGCCAGGTAAATATAGGGGGAATTGACCTTTCAGAGATCATATCTTACAATTACAATGATTTTACCATTCACGATGCTAATCCAGGTACGGATGAGCAACTCCGGTCAAAACAAAGTGTATTTCAAAACAAGTCCAATACTATTTAGTCAACGGCTGAATACATTGCGGTCACAAGCTATCAATTCCTTTCAGTTGGCACTACTAATCGGTGGTATGCAACTGAGAAAAAATTACTTCAGCACATTCTGGATTTTGAGCGGCTATTAAATTGGTCTCGGCAGGATTATAAAATTTGCAAACCTCTAATTTTCAGTTCCTAGCAGAAATTGTTTTGCATCTTAGCCGATTTAGATTAATGATGTGGTTGACCCCAAGTCTGAGCTTAATTCTCACTCCAGTTTACCAGCAATTATAAATAGCCCCTCATGCACCTAAAGGTGATGCTGATCCGTTGGCTCGTATTTTTAGGATCTGCTAAGATTGCATGCAACCAGTCATGCTGCATCTCCGCAGACATGTGCAAAAAGGAGTTCGGTTTCATGAAAAAGTCTATGGTTTCTCCAGTGATCTTATTTTTGAACCGCATGGTTCTTGAATCGCCCAATGATAGGATTGTTATGCCGGTTAGTGGTGCTAAAATATCCGTTCTATCTGAATGAAAACCCATCGCCGATGCGCCGGAATCATAGAAATTAATAAGACAATTATTAGCTCTATAGCCTACAATTGGGAATATATCCTCGATTATTTTATTGATAAAACCTGGAAAATCCATTGAGCTATAGGTTAATCCAGAATAATTGTAGGGCATTCCAAAGGATGCCGTTTTTCTGGACCGGATGCGGCAATCCCAATCCACTTCATTTTTTGTCGTAGAGAAAAGATTTTCATAAGATCTTCCCCGTGCCTCAAAAACTGAAATACCTGCTGGAATGTTTTGATTCATTTTCGAGTTTTAGTATATTGTGCCGAACAAATTTAAATATAATTAGCTTAATTAATGCCTCGCAAAGATATTAACGGAAATGATTTTGCACCTCATTCCGATTTCCCTGTAAACCCAGAAGTCAGAAACATCGAATTTGCTGCCGGTAAGGCCTTTTTTGGCAAAAGAGAGTTTCCTAATTGTTTTTTAACGGATCTCACAATTCCACAAGTTGATCATTTCACAGTACACCCTGCAGACTATGAATTTCAGGACTGTCACTACCTGGATGAACGCTGTGATTACCTTAACGCTCAAACCAACGGACGGACTTTCGACAATATTATTTTTTGTAATCCCGTTCAGATAGGTTTCAGGGGTAGGTTTGAGACTAAGTATTTCTTAGAGAAGGCACACGATTTGTTGGCTGATGATGGCACGCTTATCGTCCTTGGAAACTCGACCAATAAATGGAGTAAATTTAGAAATCTCCAAAGGTATTATGACCAACTAAAAGAAGAGAATGACCTTGACTATGACTTCAAGTTCGAATTGCACGACATTGATCAAGATCATCCTTATAGGCAAAACCATATTTTTTACAGGATGGATAATCAAGTGACTACACCTAATCAACTTATTCACATTAAGAAAGCATAAAAATGGAAAATATTGCATCAGTGAGTATTGCGCTTGATAACTTCGAACTTTCTACGGACTATAGGATCAAAAATTATGTAAAAAACTTCAATAGGCATGTGGATTTTTTGATTGAGACTACTTCTGAAATTAATGAGGTATCAATTGGCAATGATAAAGAGTTCACTTTCACAGATTCCATTTATTGGCAATGTGAAGCCTCGATATTAGAAAATTTAGATGATGTAACCGATAATGAAGTTTTGAGCAAACTTGATGATCTGGAGGACAGACTATATTCAAAGCTAATTTCGAGCTTGGGCAAATTTTACCGAAATGGGGATAGAAGCTGGATTGACAAAATGCTAGACATGACCATTCAAAATACCTTACTTGGATTGAAGTTTGAACACTTTTCTGCTAGCAATCAATACCGGAATCCATGGACAGAGGCCACGGATATACTTTTGGATAATAAGTTGATCTACACCTTTTCTGATGATGTCGATCATTTAAAAGACCTCGGGCTTAAAATCAGTGATAAAGATAGCAGTGAAATTGCCCGTAAGCTTGTAGGGGTTGCCGGGAAAGGACATAAAAAGGATTTTGCAACTGGCTATTTCAGGGATCTCACTGCACTGAGAAATATGCTTTATAGTTTTCTAGAATCGACCGCTGATAACAGTGCAAAGGCAATCAAGAAAGAGCTTATTGTCAAAGAGATAAGAGACATGGGGGTAAAACCAGATCAACTAACTGACAATAATATTCAGAGTTGGTTGATTGATCCTTTGAAGCAAACCAATAGAATCGGATCCAATAAGGACGGTTATTTTGTTATTAGCACCGCTAGTGATTTAATTGCGTCGTATAATAGTCACTTTGAAAATTTCAAGGGGTTTTACCGGACATTGGACCGACACAAACGCTTAGCAGAAAAATTTGAAGTACCTATAGAAATTTTAGATAGACACAACGAATTTGTTAGGGAGCAAAATCTAAATGCAGAAGATTCTAAAGAAAGTTTGTTATAAATAGTAAAGGGATTGATTCCTTCAGATTGATTAGTTATCGTTATTTATCTTGCTTACTGATCTGGCAAAATAGCTACATTGGATTTACTTTTTCCTTTCCCTGCTTACAAGCCTATGACCAATCAATCCCGTTGCGAATTGACCAGCCTACAAAAAATTGAACTCCGCCGTAAACTCTTAATTATTAATGATTTGAACTGGACAATTGGGACCGAAATGCGCTGTCTTTAATTTACGGAAAGGTATGGTCAGCAATGCTGTTCGGAGTAATCAGATTAAGTGACCGTTTAGCAAAGAACCCCCCAATTGGGAATAAATATCAAAACGAATCAGCATGAAATCATTGAGCGTCCAAAATATTAATGCATCTTTCCAAAATCTCTGGATTGTTAACGATTATAACATGGAGCTTAATTCTTGTTCTTGTCATAATTTGAAAAAGCATTTTTACAGGATGATAGTATGGAGATTTAGTCGCCATAACTGCTAAAGCATTGTTACTATAGCAAAAACTGCGGTCGATTATTGCGACCACTTTATCAAATTCTTGACCTATTACTTCATGAGTACTGTTTTCAAAAGGCAAATGATAATCATCATATGGAAGAATATCTTTAGATGGAGTATAATTTATAATTTTCCAGCCATCTTCCTTTAGCTGATTTGCGAAATTCTTTGTTTCAGATGCCGTGTGAAAATAGCTTAATTCCACATTACCTCTGCTTAATTTTTCTAAGACTTTAGACTTGTCAAATAGGGCAATAATAAAGGATGCAATTTCTCTGTTTGTCCGAATTTTATCTGTTAGTTCAAAAAAGAGAGGAGATGTTTGGTCCAAAATCAGCTTAGATATATTATTTCTTGTTTCTTCGTTCCTTAAGCATTGTTGATTATCATAAGAAAAAATACAATTATTATTAGAAGCTTTGATTTTGTCGATTATGATTTCAAGTTGATAGGGTTTTATTCTTTGGCATTCGTCAAGTATAACTAATGAATATTCTCCAAAATCAATAGATGTATAATATTTAATTGCGATGATATCCCAACGATATTCTTCCCTCAACTTAATATGCCCTTGATTTAGAATTCCGCAATGTATTATCAAAACCTTATAGTTTTTGGCCAGATATTTTTTGGCTATATCAAATGTAAGCAACGTTTTTCCAGTTCCCGCTTTTCCACATATTGATATGAAAGCACTTCCCTTCTGGATTAACATTTTTAAACATTCCAATCTAATTTCTTCTTGTCTCGCCGTTAAAAAATACTTACTGGACATAAATTCATCTGTAGAATTAAATGGAGACACCAAATAGTTAGAAGGATTAAACAAATGGTTAATATCTTCAACGTTAATCAATTCCTGCACTGATATAACATTTATGAGTTCTTCGAAACTTACAGTGTATAAATTTTGTTTTTCATCTATACTATAAAGTTGCTTTTCACTTGAAACGTAAGTAAAGCAGAAGATTTTCTTATTCAAAAATGTTAGATAATAATTATTTCTGATTAATTGCTTAAGTATTTTAACGTCTGAGCTTTCACTTTTTAATTCAATATTAATTACAGAGTCTTTTCCGAATCTCAAAAGATCAAACTCTTTACTAATTTGAGGGATTACATATCCGAAAAAGTATTTATCTAAAAATTTAATGTGAGGATTTACTTCTTTTATTTGTTGTGTGAATAACCCTAAATCCACCATTTCGACTTCTTTTGGAGAAATTTTAAATTGACTAAAATATTGTTGCAAAAGTGGCTTACTTAGGGTTTTGTAAGCATGGACTATGGATATTAGATTAACTTCTTTCATTGTTCAACTTTGAATTTCGAAACTAATTAAACTCATCTTCAACCTTAACAAATAGTTCAACTTCATCCAAAAAAGGAGCATTATGTTTGAATCATCCTCATCTGACTTGATTCCTAATGATATTATTATCATCTTTAATTATTTTATTGTTAACTGTCAATGCCTTCTATTGTGGAATCAAGCTCTATCTCGATTGAATCCCCTAAAAGTGCAGTAGATTCTGGTTTAGGCAATTCCTGAACAGTTTTTAGCTGGCGTTCTATTGCTCGCGAACGTACACCAGCTCTATCGATAGTATTAGTTGCTTCAATTAGTTTCTTCTTTGTCTTCTCCAAGATGGTTCCGAAATTACCAAACTCAGTTTTAACAGCTCCCAAAATATTCCAAACATCGCTTGATCTTTTTTGAATTGCGAGGGTACGGAATCCCATCTGCAAGCTTTGAAGAAAAGCAACCAAGTTAGTTGGCCCAACTACCGTTACTTTATAATCCTTTCTCAGCGTTTCAAACAATCCCGTTCTTCTGATCACTTCGGCGTACAGGCCTTCGGTTGGTACAAACATGATAGCAAAGTCCGTGGTTACTGGAGGGTTAATATATTTGTCCCTAATATCTTTTGCACATTTTTTAACAGAATTTTCAAATAGCCTAGAAGCTGTTTCAATGTCTGAACCACTATCATAGGCATCAATTAAACGCTGATAATCCTCGTTAGGAAATTTTGAATCTATAGGCAAAAGCAATGGTCTATTATCTTCATGTTGCCCTGGCAGGTTAATTATATATTCCACACGCTCTTGTGTACCTTCTTTAACAAGCGCATTTCTTTCGTATTGCTCAGGAGAAAATATTTGCTCCAATATTGCCCCTAATTGGATTTCACCTAGTCCGCCACGAGTTTTTACATTCGTTAAAACTTTTTTCAAATCTCCCACCCCTGTCGCCAGAGACTGCATTTCACCCAATCCTTTATGTACCTGCTCTAAACGTTCGCTTATCATTTTAAACGACTCGTTAAAACGCTTCTCTACAGTTTCATGAAGCTTTTCATCTACTGTTTTGCGCATTTCCTCAAGCTTTTTGGTATTGTCTTCTGATAATGATTTCAGTTTGTTTTCTACCGTCTCACGTATCTCTTTTAATTTTTCTTCAGTATCTTTCTTTACCTGATCTTGTCTAGTAATCAAGTCTTCAAATTTCTGTCTTTGAAGTTCATTGAATTCTTTAACATTCAGTCCGAAACTTTCTTCAAATGATTTTAGCGAATTGGATTGTTCCGTTCTACTTTCCTTTGACGACTTCTCTAATTGCTCCTGTAGCGATTTAGTCTTCTCATCAAAAGACTTGACCAGGTTCAATAATTGATTTGAAAATATTTCAAATTGGCTTTTCTGGACTTCCGATAGATCTTTAACGGTATTGGAAAGCGTATCTCCTAAAAATTTAAAAGAGTTATTGAGTTCTTCCCTGTTTGATTTGAATGACGCTTGATTTTCATCTCGCGCTCGAGACGCCTCTTCTCTAATTGCAGGTTCAAGTTTTGAAAGTATCAAATCTGCTTTATAAAACTGTTCGAGAAGTGGTTGGTTATTTTGACTGTTTTTTTTGAACAGCAGAAGAAGTATGACAATAATTACAAGAGTAATCAATATTACTAGTAAGATTTCAATAAGCATATTATAAATGAAAAGAGGTTAATTATATTCTGTTAAAAATAATCTAAATTTTTGTTAATTTCTATTTCGGATATTTCAAAATCGACAAATTATTTCCAAAAGATCACTTATTAAGGCGTATATTCTGGTAATGCCAGCAAATTATCATTCCAGACATTATCAGCATAAGTTCTTAAAAAAGGTGAACGTCCATCATTTGGATTAACCACACCTACATTTGAACGATTACCATTTTCCAATACATAAAAAGTGTTTGTTTTATTGTTGATGCTCGCAATAATATCTTCTCTCTTCCAGTACCAAGTCGGCGGGTTTCCAGCATGGGTAATATGTTCATGCGCACTTTGATGATTTTTTTTAGTGATGTGAGTAATTCTGCAATCTGCCATAATATTCTTGTTTAATTTATTCCAAAAATATTATTCACTATTGATATTAATTTACGGAAAACCGTAAATGTGATTTTCTAAATTTTAGGCATCAGGTTTTACTGTGACCGATAAATTCTTCTATACATTTTCTGGAAATGTTTTTATCTATACTTTTTGGAATATACTTGCATTACGGCATCAACCGAAGAGGATTTAATAGAAGAGGGTCGAATGGGTTACAGCATTTCTCTAGTTATGAAAAAGCGGTTGCTACCCAATCAGTTGAAGTACTTTGTAAACTGCTGGCTTATGACGGGTAATAAAATTCTTCTTGCTATATTTCATCAAGTTCTATATGATGGTAGATTGTAAAATAGGCTAACTTGAGAATCATTTTTGTGGATGTTGCTAAATCCATTGTTTTAGCAGGCTTCCCCCAACCCATATCCCCATGCCTACTTTGTAGGCCAAGCATTCCATAATTGTGGCGGTTCCAGTAAATGCATTGACGCTATCTATAATAACTTCGCTTTTCTCGAGTATGTGGGCTATTCTTTGCTCTCATTTCTCCTTGGTTAATTTCTTATCTTCAACCAACGGAAACTTTGCTTTGGTTTCTATCGTATCCAATAAAGCATATAGAGATATAAAACTGTGCTTTTGGCTAGCCAATAGAAGTAGTGAGTTAACAAAACGATCATATTTAGAAAGATAGATGGCGTATTTAACAAAATCTTCTCTTCTGTAATCTATTGCTTTACTACGGTCAAAGGGTTCAGCTTGACTGTATGGGTTTATTGGGATAATATCTGCAGGATTAACAATCTGGACACGTTTTTCTTTCTCCCAATCTATCAACCAGTCCAAGATGGCATCTCGGCATCCAAGATATTCGAAATATTAGGACTGGGAACAAACACATACCGTTTATATGAAAGTGGCGAAATGCCATCGGTCTCTAATGGAAGATTGATATCAACCATTGAAAAGCCGGTTTCTTTCCTATCACAGGTAGAGGCCAGCATCCACTTTCTGAGTGATAAGGAAATTAATAAGCTTACCAATCACGTTAAAAAAATTCAAGAGCAGGAAACCAGGGAGTGGTGGGAAACCATGTTTGAGGAAAAAATATTCCACGACCATAAGCCATGTGAATACAATGGCTACAAAAGTCCTGATCTTTTAAAGGTAGCCAAGGTAATATCCTACTTTTCAAATGAACTAGATACCTACAAGACTAAGGTTAACAAATTGCTTTTCTATTGTGATTTTCTGATGTACAAAAGAACGGCACATTTTATGACTGGTATTACCTATAAAGCTATCCCCTATGGACCTGTGCCAGCTGATTACGATAAAATGTACATCAAACTATGTGACGATGAAAGAATAAATATTACACAGATAGCATTTAAAGATGGTAACTATGGCGAAAAAAATAGTTGGAAAGGAAGATGACATGGATAATTTCAGTATTATGGAACTAGAAGTTCTTTCAAGTGTACTTAAGCATTTCAAAAAAAGCACCACCAAAGAAGTAGTTGATATTAGCCATGAAGAACCTGCCTGGATCGAAAACGAACCTGCAAGAGAATTGATCAGTTACCAGAAATATGCATTTGATCTAAAAGCATTTTAGTAAAAGGCATTACTCTATATTATAGAGGTGAAGTCGTGGCACCAATATTTTATAACAATAAATGAAATCCACGGTTTTAATGTTTGCCGACAAAAACATAAGTGTAATCTATAATGACATTTTTACGATTATATATTTGCTTTTTTTTCTTCACCACTCCGTATATCTTTACTTCGAGAGCGTTAATTTAGATAGCAGGAATATTCGAGATGATGAATGAAAGACTAAAATTCCAACAATTTTCCTAATCAAAACAACTTATGGACGTTAGCTACTTCCCCAGGCTTTGCTTGTAAATTAACGCCACTTATCGTAATTCTTTTGGTTCTATTCTAAAAAGTCATTATTTTTACATATAGCAATTGAAACTAAAGCGTATTAAAAAAACACTGAGTAATTCAATGAGTAGAATTACAAAATAACCTCAAATATTATTTAAACGCTGATTTTAGCACTACGTGCAAATCCCAGCGGGATCACAGAAAGCTTCACAAAATGGAGCTTTTTGTTTGTATCCATCTGGAAGCTAAAAGAAAAATTTGTATCAGGCCATATCCATTAATTGAGAGATCTATTTCCCGAAAACCTTATTAATCGCTTCCGTCTTGTTATCTACCTGCAATTTTTGGTACATGTTGTAAATGTGGCGCTTAAGGGTATTGATAGAAATGCCCAACTGATCTGATGCTTCCTTATAAAAAAGCCCTTGGGAAAGCAGTTCTAAAATTTCCTTCTCCCTCGGAGTAATGTTTAGTACGGCGACATTTTTATTTTCTTTTTGCCTGAAACGTTGTACCAGTTTGCGTGCAATATCAGGACTCATTGGGCTGCCGCCATTGTGCACCTCGAGAATAGATTGTAATAAAAATTCAGGTTTGCTGCTTTTAAGAATATAAGATGATGCACCATATTCCAAAGCCTGGTAAACTTTCTCATCCTCATCGTAAATCGTGCATATTAAAAATTCGGTACGGGGGCAAGTGGGTTTTAATTGCTTTATACAGTCTATGCCATTAATTCCCGGTAGTCCGATGTCCATCAGTACCACATCAGGCTGGAGCTCCGGGATGCCTTTCAGCGCATCTTCCCCATTGCCAAATATGCCAGTACAGGAGTAGCTCTCTTCCATTGCAATGATAGATTGCAACATTTCCCTGATAGATGCATTGTCTTCTACAATAGCTATGGTAATTAATCTTTTCATAGGTTAGGATTTTAAAAGGTAAGTAACCGTAATGCCAGTTCCCCCACCGGGGTTATTTATCCAGATAATTGTGCCGCCAATGGTTTGGATATTTGCCTTCATATTGCGCAGGCCATTACCCAAAACCATTTCTGCTTTTTGATCAGGCATCCCTTTTCCATTATCGACCAGGTGTAGGATTAACTGTTTTGTTTCCGTATTGGTAACTTGAAGGGTTACTGATGTGGCCTGTGCATGTTTTACAATATTGTGAAGTGCTTCCTTAACGGTAAGAAAAAGATTTCGCCTTACACTGCCATTCAAAATATGTTCAGGAATAAATTGCGGTAAGTGCATGGTAAATTCAATACCAGCATCATCCATAAACCCCGTTGCAAACTTGCGGATATAAGCCAGCAAACTCTGGAGCGTATCATTATTATTATTCAAGGTCCATACAATCTGATTCATTTGATCGACCATCTGCGTAGCATTCTCCGCGATAATACTGATTTCTCTTGTATCCAATTGGGGATGTTTTCTTTTCATTAATTCCGTACTCAGTGCTATGGAAGTAAGGGATGCGCCCAGGTCGTCGTGCAGTTCCTGTGCAATGCGGGTGCGTTCTACGAGCTGCATTTCCAGTACCGCTTTGCTTTGTTTCCATTGCTGCTCTTTTTCCAGGAGCTCAAAACGGTTTTTCTCTATTTGTATTTTCCTGCGATAGCTCATCAGAAAAGCAGTTCCCGCCAAGGCAAGCAAACCGGCGCTCATGATTAAAACCGTTATGGTATTGCTTTTCCTGGTCAGCTGCAGGTCTTTGCTAAGCAATACATTTTCCTGCATTACTTTTTTGCGTGCGATTTCATATTTTTCAAGGTCTTTATTTATTTCCTGCTTCCGCAGTTCGCCGGCAAGGCGGTAGGCCTGCTCCACACAAACCTGGGCCAATTCCTTATTACCCGTCATTTTAAGTATATTGTAATATCCATCAAAAACGTTCTTCCTTAAGGAAAGCGTTAGCAGGTTTTCATCTAAAAGCTGTTGCATCGGAATGCCGCGTTTCAAAATACTTGCCGCATACGCCGTATCATTAGCGTTGTAGGCTATTTCCATCATCTGGGTTAAAGTTTCAAAATGCCTGGGGGTATTTATATCTGAATCAGAGTTTATCATCTGCCTGGCAACAACTTTTGCACTATCGTAATTTTTGATGCTTTTATACATGGCCACCATGAGCGAGTTTACAAGATATTCCTTTGTTTTATCGGGATAAGCGCGTTGCAAAGCCTGCGCTCTTCTTGCTGTAAGATGAAAATTAAGGGTATCATTTGCCTGGTAATAGGCATTGCTCATCGTTTGATAAGCTCCAATCATCCTTGCGGTATCGTTTAAAGGGGCATAGTGGTTTAAAAACTTATTGGCATTTTCTACGGCAAGTTTATAGTTGCCCAACTGGGTGTGCAACACCGCCAGGTTATTATATAATGGAAAATTCTTTAAACTATCTGGTGCTTTGTCCTGCTGCAGGTATTGCAGTGCCGTTGTACTTGCATCGGCAGCTTCGTTCAGTTTGCCTGCAACGCTGTAGGCAACTGCCCTGGAAGCATAAAGATCGCTATAGGTGCCAGGATCATTTATTTTCTTAGCCAAAAGGATTGATGCATTTGAAAGGGCTATCGCATGGGTAAAATCATTTTTGTAAATGCTGTAGTAAAACACCAGCATGCGGTAACTTTTCACCTGAGCTACTTCATCTTTATGCAGTTTCGCCAGAGCAAGCGCTTTTTCATAAAGCGGAATAGCCGCTGCAGGATCACTTTTTGCCTTGTTAATGGCAGCATTAATGAATGGCTTTAAGGAAACGCTTACCTTACGTTTGTAAAAGGCAACCTTGTCTGAAGACTGATCCTGCCGGCAACTGCCCAGGAGTATCATTGCACAGCAAAAAAGGGATATGCCTGAAAGCACCCGGTTACAAAAATATTTTTCAAACAATCGCATAGAGGTTCACCATGCTACATTTAACTAGGCGTAGCCAGACAAAGGTAAGCAAATGTATCTACCCGAAAACTCATACAAAGGTATGAGGGGATGCACTGATTGAAAGCCTGTTTCGGGCAATAAGTTTTAGATCAATAAAATTAGAATTGATACAAAAGTGTTATTGTAAGGCGTGTAGATATGGTGCATCTTTGATTTTATTTATCCGTTTAAAACAAGAAAAACAATGAAAAAATTACTTAGCATTACTGCTGTTTTATGCTCAATATTGATCAGCTTCAGTGCTGCCGCGCAGCAAACCGAAATGGGAAAAGTTTGTAAAACCTACAGAGGCGAAGAAGGCCTGATCGTTACTACTGCCCGCTATGGTCCAGACAAAAATAACGAAGTGCTCATAGGCATTTATGACATTGACCACTCCTGGGCTGGAAAAATATTCAAAGCCAAAGTGGAAAGCTACAACGGTAAGGCAGATTATGAAATTACTTATAAAGGCAAAGCGTATATTATCATGACTTATAGAAATAATAACTACGAAATCTACCTTCCTAAAGAAAGTAACATGCAAAAATCACCGATGTATATCGCTTATGCTAAAGACTTATCTGATAATTGCACCCCTAACAAGTTTTTGCAGGAATATAAAGAACAGCAAAAAGCAAAAAAATAGAAGACAATACGAAGTCAGTTTTAACACTGTACACCATGCAAAGGTTAATTTCAATAATTGCATTCAATTGTTGGAATTAACCCTTCTAATCTCGTTCATCTTCCTAGCCACCGGTATTCATTCCATTTATAACGCATATTAAAGCATAACGACTTGACCTCCAATCTATTTAAAAGGAAGCGAAAGGCATTCAGATCTAAAACGATAAGGCGAGCGTTCCAGTGCCTCCGATAGGCTATTCAAAACGCCCAAAAACAACACTAGTGATCAGTATCCCTACCGCCGTGATCGATCACCATTGCCAGATGACTAGCAGCGCCCTGAAAATCATTACCCTATGGCACCCCATTTGGTTCTCGCTTTCTAAATTTAAAAAAGAAATCAATACAATTACCTTTACACCTACAGCACCACAACACTTTAAACACTCCAACCCCACCAGCTATGATTTCCTATCAGTATTTTGTTTATGATCAGGGTTCTTATCTTTTGAAAAGAAAAAAAACAGGACCAATCATACTGGGTACATTTTTTATTTTATTCGGCGTACTGTTTTTTACTTTGATTTTCAAAAGCCCAATCGGCGCCCTTTTAGGCGGATCAGCCTTCTTCTTCTTTGGATTCTTTTGTATCGCGGCAACCTTTACAAAACTCATTTTCAATCAGACCACGCAAACCATTGAAAGAAGTGGAACACTAGCTTATTTAAATAAACAGTATCATTTCGAGAACTATCTCCGCATTGAAACCGTTCGGATCTATACAAACTTTATTTACACCAGAACCGCAGTTAACTTAAGCTTCAAAAATCCGGAATCGCCTGACAAAACCGATCTGTTAACCATCGCATCACTTCGTAATAGCAAACAAATTGAACAGTTTATGCATGAATTTCATCAAATTACAGGTTTAAATCATGAGCAGCTTAAATAAAGAAGTAGTTTATATAACTAGCTAGGGATGGATTGGAAAAATGATACGCTTTAATAAAATGCTTTAGCACTTATGCAAATAGCCCCACATATCAGTAACCCATCATAATTAAATAGTTTAAAGACGACTTGGTTTTTAAATACGGGCAAGGGTTCTATTGTACACCCCAAATCCCATGTACAACGGTAAGAAACGGACAGCCGCCACCTCGTAAATAAGCTGTGAGTGAAGGGATTTGCAGACCGCACCGTGCGTGGGGGGTACAGATCAATAAGCAAGTATATGCCAGAGATTACCAGCTCTGTAAATTGAGGTCGTATATTTCCTTAAAGTGTTTGTCTTTGGTGTGTAAATTTAGGTCAAACTGCTTTGATATCGCGGCTATCCACATGTCATTCTCTGGTATTGGCTTACCTTTTTGCAACAAAGCAGTTTTGATTAGGGCATAGTGATTTGCTGTTTCATTGTCAGCATTAAGAACATTACACCTTTCTAGAAAAGAGTTGATCTGCTTAATGTGCTTTTTTGGGTTAGTTGATCTGTAAGCACCTAGATATAGTTCTCCTAATACAGCAAAAGGAATGTTTATTTCCTCCTTTAAGGTTTCAAGAAACGATGTGATTGTTGGATTGCCTTTAAATAACTCAATAACAATATTGGTGTCTAATAAATTACTTCCAGTCATCCGGGTGTATTGTTTCACAGGATTCTGCAATTATCCGCTGCATTTCATTCGCCTCGTCCTCAGACCAGATTCCAGAAAAATCTTTTAAGCTTGGCGTTTCCTTAACTGTTTTATTATTCGTCTTGTGTAATAGCTTCTCCAAAGCAGATAAAGTAGCTTCACTCTTTACTTTGAGCATTTCTTCTATCAAATGTAATTTACGTGTTTCTATGTGCATGGATATGATATTGAGTGTTAAAACAAAAATAAAGAATTATTTCAACAATAACCATACCTACAACTCCTAATGAATATGAGCAAGTGCTTGTTAAGCTCGTGATTTTATTTTTTTTCATGATCTTTATTTATCAATAAACCTAAATAAATATATTCATCCCTTACAAATAAACTATTATAAGCGCTGGTATTATGGGCAATAAAAGCTCGTTATTGGTACGATTAAAAATACCCACAAGCCACAACATCAACTCATCGTCTTTATTCAATACATAATCACGTACCTCCTTCCGCTCATAATCATATTCGACCTCCTTTTTCTATCTACCAGATAACGCACAAGAACAAAAAATACGGGTAACATTCTTATAAATTTTAACAAAATATCTTGGATGCTCCACTAATTATTTTGTAATTTACTTCCAGTATAAACCTAAACCAAATTAAATGTTAAACCGTCGAAATTTCCTCAACTACGCTGCAACCGCAGTAGGAACCACTGCCCTGCTTTCTGCCTTAGACAACCCTGCTTATGCCCTCTTCAGTAAAACAATTGGCGCAAACGACCAAATCAATATTGGGGTTATAGGAATCAAAGGCATGGGATGGTCTGACCTCAAAGCGGCCCTCAAAGTGCCGGGAGTAAACCTGATCGCCCTGTGTGATAGTGATGCCAATGTGCTTGATGAAAGGATGGCCGAATTAAAGTCGATGAATGTTGACGCTGCAAAAGTAAAGCGGTATAAAGATTATCGTGCGTTACTCGATAATAAAGATGTCGACGCAGTCATTATCGGGACACCCGATCATTGGCATGCCTTGATGATGATTCATGCAGTGCAGGCTGGTAAAGATGTATATGTGGAAAAGCCTGTCGGTAACTCTATCGTTGAATGCGGTACCATGGTTAAAGCGCAGGAAAAATATAATAAGGTGGTGCAGGCAGGTCAGTGGCAACGCAGTCAGCAACATTTTAAAGATGCTGTTGCTTTTGTGAAGAGCGGCCAGCTCGGAAATATCAGAACGGTAAAAGTATGGTGTTACCAGGGCTGGATGAAACCTGCTCCCGTAGTGCCTGATACCTTACCTCCTGCAGGCGTTGATTATGCCATGTGGCTTGGTCCGGCGAATAAAAGAGCTTTCAATGCCAGCAGGTATCACTTCAATTTCCGCTGGTTCTGGGATTATGCGGGCGGGTTAATGACCGACTGGGGCGTGCATTTACTGGATTATGGCTTGCTGGGCATGAATTCACCTGTACCAAAAACCATATCTGCATTAGGTGGCCGCTTTGCCTATCCTGATCTGTATGAAGAAACGCCTGATACGCTGACGACCTTATATGAGTTTGACAAGTTTAACATGGTATGGGATTCTGCCATGGGTATTGATAACGGCTCTTATGACCGCAACCATGGGATTGCCTATATCGGTAACAACGGCACACTAATCCTTAACAGGCAAGGTTGGGAAGTTATAGAAGAAAAGGCAAGCGGCAATAAAGTGAGCAAGCCCTTTGTTAAATCTTCAGATAATGGCCTGGACAACCATATGGTCAATTTCTTCAGTGTGGTCAGATCCAGAAAAAAAGAAGAACTGAACTGCGCTATACAAGATGCTGCGCATGTAGCTACCGTTGCCCAAATGGGAAACATTGCCTTCAGAAGCGGACAAAAATTATCATGGGACAATGCCAAACATCAGTTTACAGACCAGCAGATCAATGATCAATACCTGCTGGCTCAGTATCACAATGGTTATAGCTTACCCAAAATTTGAGTATTGAGGTGAAGGTTAAGAGTTGAGCTTTACAGGGTGGTATAGCAAAGTGCTCTGGCAATCGTGGTTGCCAGGCTGCCTGTCTCTGCCACCGAAGTTATCTATTTTGTGAGCATCAGTCATTAGCTTGGCATCTTCATTTAAGCTTAAATGCTCTTTAATAATACTTTATCCCAACAAAGTCTCTGCTATTAAAAAGCACCTGGAGGATTATAATGGCGACTTTCCATCCTCACTGACTATTCTAAATTCGACTTCAAATAACGCTGCGTTATTTGAAGTCGATTCAGCAAAATTTTTTGAATGACGGTGAAAATTAGCCTTCATGGTCAAAAACTAGTAACCTCATTAATTTCGTTGACGGCTACGGAATTAGTGGTTCTATCAAACCAATTTTAAATTGATCCCCATACAAAAAATGAAGAGAATTATATTTAAGTTTTGGCTAATAAACATTTTAATCAGTATCGCTTTATTCGTTACTTATAGAATAGTAATTGCAGAAACAGATCACGCTGATGGGAATTTTCTTAAATGGATTTTACAAATTTTAGATATCATATTAAACTTAGCTTATTCAGTTGTATATCTCATTGTAATGGCTTTTTGTTCGTTTGCCATTTTTCTAAATCTAATAGATAAAATTAGAAATAATCTTTACCTATCATTCTTAACATTTCTTGGAATACCATTATTTTGTGTTGCCTTTATAATTATTGCCATATTAGTTGACAGTCTTTTATACCAGGTTACTGCGTTCAGAAATCTTTTAATTTTTTCAACAATTTATCTCTTCTTTGCAACGTTTGAATTCTTAGTATTCAGAAAAAGAATGAAAAAATTCCAAACTGCATGAATTAAAACTGCAACTCACAAAGATTTTCCTTCAGGCGGGCTGATTGCTAAATTCAACCTATTTTTTCAGTTGAACTTTATTTTCAAACCAGATTTAATTATTGTTTGGCAACAAAAAATTCCTATAATTGTTATAGACGAGAACTATGAGCAAAGTATTTACAATCACCGAAGGACTGGAGAATTTAGGAGCGCTGCGAACGGGTGGACAGGGATCCGTATATAAAGGGAGGCGCATGGGTGCAATCTACTCCGCAGTAAAATTAATTCCTACACCAATCCACACCGAGGACCGTAACGATAAAAATTATCGCAATTTTGAAAACGAAGTATCGAAACTGTTAAGGGTAAATGAAAACCCTAGTCCGAATGTTGTAAAAATGCTCAGTTTCGGCATCACAGAAAGCGGATCCTTCCCATTTATAGAAATGGAATATATAGATGGGCCCGACCTTTGTGAGTTGCTTCAGCCCCCACATCAAAAGATATTTACGCTAAACGAAATCATAAAAGTTGCACAACAACTTGCTGCAGCGCTCGAACACTGTCACCAACTTGGTGTAAAACATGGCGATGTAAAGAGCAATAACGTTAAATACAACGTGCATACAGCCAACTATGTACTACTTGATTTTGGATTGGCCATCATGAGTGAGGAGCAACGGAGAAGTAGCATCAGGCATGCAGGTGCGGTGGAGTTTATGGCACCTGAACAAAATGAAGGCAAAATGCTTTTGCAAACCGATGTTTACAGTTATGGCATCATCTTATACGAATTACTTGGCGGTGAAGTTCCCTTTCCCCTATCGGGAAATAGCGATACCGGACGTAATTCGGTAATGATTGCGCACATGGAAAACGATGTACCAAATGTAGTTGATCTGCGCAAAACAAACTTACCCCCGAACTGGACTGATGAACAGAAAACCCGGGAAATGCAGGTTCCCGATTGGCTTTTAAAGCTTATTGATAAATGCCTGCAGAAGGATCCTATGCTTAGATACAGCGATGGGATGGTTTTGCATGAGGCGGTGGTTAGTGGAAGCTTATCAGGCATTACATTTCCGATGGACAATACCGCTATGGATCTGCTCAAGGCGGAGAACGATGCGCTCCGTAAACAGGTACTAGCGTTAGAAAACGTAGAACAGGCCCCAGATAGAAAAGGCATACTGCTGCCTCCTGTTGTATTCGCTTTTTTGATCCTATCCATTATCGGATTGGTGGCTTATCTGGGCTATTCTAAATTTAGCAATAAACCACAGGCACAACAAGTTACAGTTCCCATTGATTCGGTACCCGCTGCTGTAGATACCTCAGCACTTGACAGAAAAAGATTAGCGAATGAGCGCAGGGCGGCTGAAGCAGCGGCAACAAAGCGGGCTGTGGATAGCGCTATCAATGCGGAAATTAAAAAAGCGAGAGATAAAGCCACCGATAGCACGCAAGATCCTACGCCTGATACTTCGAATAACCCTGTACAGTTTTAATAAAAAGACGATCCCCTTAACCGCCACACAGGCACTGTAACTTATGGAAACAAAATCAAATTTCTGGCAGCGTATCGGTATTCAGGACTGGTTTCTAACCGATGAAACCAAGAGCAGTAAGCAAAAGGCAACACAACTTACCCCTGAAACCATCTATAGCTTTATCATTGATAAATTTAAAGCGTCTATCCAGGAATTATCATTTGCAGATCGCATCGTTTTTTATCATGAATTTATTATCACTTTTAACCCAGAAGACTACCGCGCTTTTGTAGACAATAAGCAAGGGATTTTTGGTTTAATCGTACAGGAAACAGTTAAAAAATTCTACGAAATTTTACGCGAATACCGGCAAGCGGGCAAAACAGTAGAACCATCAGGCTCTAAATGGGTATTCCGACTGGTATCGCATCCGGATTATGCCAGGGGCGATAAGGGATTTATCGGAAAACTGTTGCCGGGTAATAATCAAAAATCAGAAAACCTCCGTGTAACATTCATTCCCCGTCAAACAGGTATTGCGCAGACATTCGATATCAACAACGATATTTTGAAAGGTTTTACCTATTACAGCGAAGGTTATATGGAAATCCCCTATGAAACTCAATTGGAATATGTAGATGGCAATACTGCTCCATCCGCGAACCAGGACATTATCGCCCGGTTGGAAGCCATCATACCCGACAAGCAATTTTCGGGCAAAAAAATTGAGTTCCTGATTAAAACAGAAGACACTATTGTTTCGGGAAACGAAGACGAACGCGAAGATTCCAATATTTTCAAGATTGCATCAGAATGGACCAACTCACCACATTTACACATCCGCTATAACAAAACAGACGGTAATTTCTATTTAGCATCTTTCGGCGAACTCACTACCTTAAACGAGGTCTTGGTTGAGCGTAGTGAAATGAATTCACCACAATGGGTTTCTTTGCCTCTAAATTCGAGGATGCTGCTGAATGGTATCATTGGCTTAAACCTTTTTAAATCATAGCTCATGTCGCAACTTCTCTCCATCATATTGTTATCGCTAGTTGTTGCGCTGATGATCGTTCATTTTAAAGACATTAAAAATTCCAGCGATAAAAATGGATAAACACTTTTTTGGCGTCACAGACACCGGCAAATCCAGAGATAATAATGAGGACAGCTTCATTATTAAGTCCCTTACCAACGATCAGTTGATTTTGGCAGCTGTGATAGATGGTGTAGGTGGCTATCATGGCGGCGAAGTAGCCGCAGCTATTGCCACGGAGCAGATCTCGATGCAATTTGCAGATCGTCCGGCTGATCCAATTTCGCAAATGATCAGGGCATTCGAGCATACAAATGAAATGATCGTTGCCAAAAAGCGAACAGAAACAGATCTTTCTGAAATGGCTTGCGTAGCCACTATGGTATTCGCGGATATCGAGAATAACCAGTTTTATTACGCTCATGTTGGCGATACCAGATTATACCTGCTACGGGATGGATCATTGATTAAAATCTCCAAAGACCATTCATTTGTAGGCTTTCTGGAAGATTCGGGAAGATTGGATGAGGCCGCAGCCATGCAACATCCAAAACGCAATGAAATTAATAAGGCAATTGGTTTTAGTGATCAGATTGCGACCGATGACAGCTATATTGAAACTGGTCAATCTCCTTTCCTACCTGGCGACTTGCTGTTATTATGTAGTGACGGGTTAACTGATATGGTCAACAGGCAAGACATTACCAGTCTGCTTCTTGAAGGAGGTACACTCGCAAAAAAAGCAGGTAATCTCATCGCTCTTGCTAACGAAAACGGAGGCCGTGATAACATTACCGTGGTGCTGTTACAGAATAATAAAGAACCTCAACGGGTACAATCCACCAGACCTAACGTTGCGCAACAAACCCAGGTACCTGCAGAAATAGAAAAAAAGGCAGCCATACAGCAACCTGAAGAGCTAAAACCAGCTTCGGCTACACCGCCTAAAAGAAATTACTGGTTTAAGGCGTTGGTTATTTTATGCCTCATCCTTCTTGGCGCTACTGTATTTATGTACTTGCAAAACCAGCATACAGCAGCCCCTGTTTCACCTCTGGGTTCGTCAGCAAAACGAACCGTTAGAAATAGCCAGGAGCAGTTACTACAAGATGCATTTGATCATGCTGTAGGTGATACTATAATCCTATCCGACTCGATTTTTAAAAGTCCGGTCTTAATCAGCGATACTTTACGCCTGCGAAGAGATACCCTATACGTTTTAGCAAAAGGCATTGTGCTGCAAGCAGATAGCGGATACAAAGGTGCAGCCATAACCATGCAATCTCAATCCAGGCTTATGATGTTAGACAGCCTGCAATTTAAAGGCTTCGCGACTGCTATTGCAATTTCGAACCAGGCATTGCTACTCAAAAATGTCACTTTCACCAATTGTTTACTTCCTGTAAAAAACAGCATCCACTTCCCTGATCAGCAACTGGTAAATGCCGAATTGATGAAACTTGGACCCTTTAAAAAAAACACCTCTAAAACCAGAGATTTAAAACATGGAGCAGAATAAAGGGGCCGTCAAAGTGAGCCGGACTCATGAACGTATCTTCATACTGACCATAGGAATCGTTCTCGCGCTGTTCTTCTACCAGTTATATTCGATCATTCAGCCTAGATTTGAAGAAGTTTTGCCGCGCTTAAAAGCCGGCACCATGGTCAACCTTAACGCGGCAAAACCTGCCGAAAATATCAGGAATCTGCTTAAAAAAGGTTACTATTTTGAGGATCATCGGGACATTGATCTCATTGAAAAAACCATTGCAAATGCAACGCCAGATGCTCGACAACTAGACAATATTGGCGAAGTTAATAAACGCAGGTACTTTTTAATGGCAGATGATGCCTTTAAAAAAGGAGGTAAATCATTTAAGGCAAGGGTATTGGCATCCCGTGCATTACTTGGTTATACGGGTGATGATTCGCAAAGATTCGCACAGGAGCAGAACAAACCTCGGCCCTACCCATCCGAGGTGGGTCTCAATATGGGTGAGCATGATATTAGTGGGAAGATTACAGAAAACGAAAAGGCTGTACCAGGTGTACTTGTCCGTTTGGAAATGATTTTACCTCAAGATAGTATCTACAACGACGAACCTACTGAAACCATCAGAAACATAACTGAAAAGGAAAATGGCATTACAAAGGTCTTTACTTTGGATACTGCGGGTAAACGGAAATTGCAGCAGCTTACCGCCTATACCCGTACTGGTTCTGACGGAGCGTTCACTTTTGCTAAGTTGCCCGACAACCAGGCATTCAAGGTATTGCCATTAAAGCCCGGTTGTCAGTTCGGTGCTTCAAAGGGGGTACAGAACCTTAACGATAACACCGTTTTTAATTTTGAGCAGCGCCCTCATACGATAAAGCTTTTTTCTACCAGGGATTTCAATATCCTCAAAAAGGAAAAATCACTGATTATCAGAACACCCGAAGAATTCAACAAGTGGTTTTGGATCGTCTGCGGAAGCCTGATTGGTGGTTTTTTTCTTATCCACCTCATTCTGTCATGGAAATTCAGCACTGCCGATCAGGTCATCTTGCCTGTAGTGATGCTGCTCACTGGCATTTCTTTCCTAACGCTACTGAGTTTGCAAGATCCGCTACGCGACCGTTTTTTAGCGAAGGATTCACTTCTGTACCTGCTCATGGGTTTTGGTGGCATCGTGTTAATGTTATGCGTCAAACTGCGCCGTTTCAATACTGATACCCTGGTTTATCGCCTGCTCCTATTTAAAAACACCCGCTCAGCTGCAAATGGCTGGCCCTGGGCCTTAGCCGCTATTGGATTACTGGCACTCACCATCCTATTCGGAACCGGGCCAGAAGGAAGTGGTGTAAAGGTAAACCTGTTCGGATTTCAACCCAGTGAAGTGGTGAAGTATCTGATTATTTTTTTTCTTGCAGGATTTTTTGCCGTAAACGAAAAACTGATTAGTGAATATACGAGCTGGAACAAAAGATGGTCATTTTTCTCTTTTGCCTTATTGGCAATATTATTGACCCTGATGTTATTTCTGATATTAGGAGATCTTGGTCCGGCGATGGTGGTTTGTTTCACCTTTATTATTTTATTCTCTTTCTCCCGGGGCGATTTCATGTTCATGGCAGGCGCTATTGTATTATATGTAATGGCATCATGGATTTTTGAAAACATATGGATTTCCACCGGGATAACGTTGCTTTTGGTGGGTACGCTGATGTTTTTCAGGCGAAGGCAACTCAGTGAGTCTGCGATCATGGTCCTGGTGATTATGTCGGCCTTTTTAACGATCGATCAAATTCCATATCTCGACCGCGTCTTCCCTGGACCGGTACAACGCCTGGGGGATCGGAAAGCCATCTGGCAGGATGCCTGGAATAATGAAGTTTACGGCGGCGACCAGGTGGCCAATGGTTTATGGGCGATGTCTACAGGTGGTACAACAGGTCAGGGGGTTGGAGAAGGTTTTGCCAAAACCATTCCTGAAGCACATACCGATATGATTTTACCTTCGATAGGCGAAGAATTTGGATTAACGGGAATATTAAGCATCTTCCTGCTGTTCCTTTTATACCTGCACCGCTCAATTATTATCGGCAGACGAACTGGCTCACCCTTACTTTTCTATTTAAGTGCAGGCATAGGCGTATCCACGTTTGTGCAGTTTCTGCTCATCGCAGGTGGTTCTACCGGAGCTTTACCGCTATCAGGGGTATCCCTACCCTTTCAAAGTTATGGTGGATCATCACTGGTGCTCAATTTTTTAGCTGCCGGATTTTTAATGTCGGCATCTGCAGTACGCGGTACGGAAGTACAGCTGCAATACCTGGCCAAACAGCAGGACAAAAACCTCGTACCAGCCTTGATGGCTGCCTGTTTGGGCATCATCTTATTAGGTGTTAATGTAACAGGCTACGTGCTGAATAACCGGAAATGGGTTGTGCAGCCAGCCTTGGTAGCCGACCGCAGCGGTATGAGGATGTTCAGTTATAATCCACGCATCGCCATATTGATGAGCCGGTTAAAAGCTGGCACTATACATGACCGCAAAGGGATTTTAATGGCAACCAGCAATGTCGATAGTGTGAAGGCTCAACACTTTAAGCTCATTGGCGCAGGTATCCCCCATTACAATCTAGATTCTGCGGTACACCAGCGCTTAGACCGGTATTACCCTTTCGAAGAACAACTGTTTTTTTGGACAGGCGATGCAAATTCGGGTGTATTTAACGGAAGTGTAAACGGTTATTTTGCAGATTATGAACATGCGGCCGAACTCCGCGGCTTTAAATTGCCCGTAAAGAGTTTTACTGTACTTGCAAACCGATACAGCGAAAACCGTTTCCTGGCGCGGGGAGTTAAGGAAATGACGGTCGTGAAAAAAGATTACGCTGCACTTTCTCCTTTACTGCTTGCCGGTATCAGCAGTAAAGAGGTGGAAGACTTTAAAAATAAGAACCGCGATGTACAGTTAACGCTGGATGCCGGACTGCAGACCAAGATACAAAAGTCGATTGCCCGGGATACATCATTAGCAGATAACCGCGTTTCTGTAGTGATCATGGAAGCAAGTTCTGGTGATGTCCTTACTTCAGCCGTATATCCCCTGCCGCCCATTCATGATTGGGAACGGTTAACCATGACCAATGCAGAACAGAACCAGCTTTCGGGGTGGGTTACCACCGCTGATCTTGGCTTTACCAATTTTACCCAGCCGGGCTCAACCGCTAAGCTGATTACGGCCATGGCATCGTTTAATAGACTGGGCATGGCTGCTGCCAGTAAAAAATACCAGGTAGCTCCCCGGGAGCGTATCCGTACCAAAGGCATTGAACCAGATGAAACGGGATGGATCGATCTCGAACGGGCGGTGGTAAAATCTAACAATGTCTATTTTATCAAACTTGCAAACCAGGAACAGCTGCAGGAAAACATGGGCGACCTGTACCTAAAAACAGGCATGTTTTTACATGGAGCAGGAGGATACTATTACAATAAGCCGAGCGAAAACGGTGCACAGGAAGAAAAATGGAAACAACTTTGGCGAAGAACGGAGTTCAATACCAAACCAAAATATGATCCGAACAACATCAGAAAGACGAGGGCGAAGGGGATTTCAGGCATGTCTTGGGGCCAGGGAGCGCTCATTGCAACTCCAGCGGCAGTGGCGAGAATGGCTGCTGGGATTGCAAACAATGGAAATATGATTGCAAACAGGTTTGTGCTTAAAGTAAGCGATCAGCCGCAGGCAATAAAAACTGGTACAAAATTGGTAAACAATCCAGAGTATGCCAGGCTGATGCAGGAGTACATGATTAAACAGAGCAGGCCAAAGACAGAAACGCTTGGCCTGGCGGTTGCCGGCAAAACAGGAACGCCAGAACGGATTTGGAAGAAACAACAGGTTAATGATGGCTGGTATGTATTTTTTGCACCAACGGCAAAGGGTAATGGCCATATTGTAGTCTGTATACGTATCGAAGCTACCAAAGGGTCATCAGACGCAGTACGATTGGCCGGCAAACATGTAATCCCGCTTTTAAAGGAGGGCGGTTACATCAAAAGCATTGTTCCATCAACTAAAACTGACAGCCGTTTACCGGACCTTGATCAAACAGATGAAACATTTTAATTTAACTTAAACAGGGAAATCATAAATTTAATAGCTATACTATCATGGAGAACAGACTGGAGACGATGAATTCAGTAATCCAAATAATACGGCATTAAATCACCAACATTATATAGAGATGAAAATGATATTCGACTTATTCAAAAGCAAAAGTGGGGAACATCCTGATGATGTGAAGGGAATCAGACACGCATTACTACAATTTGTGAAGCAAGAGTTACAAAAAGCGGAAGGCGGTGAAGGAGCAAACATCAAAGGTTTGGGTATTTATATCAACTGTACCGCAGCAGAACGTCATGTGTATGAAGCCGCCGTATTTACCGAAGATCCTGATCAACTAAAAAATGAGATACAACGCATCAGCGATGATTATTCTTTGGATCTACCTGCAAGCTGGGTCCTTACAATTTCTTTTGAAGAAGCTTTTCCTGACGACGCGGTGAAAATGCAGCAGCTTCCGGTAGCACTTTTTGTCAAAACGAAAACCCATTTTGTAAAACAGCAGTCTAAGGCCTATCTTAAAGCACTTAGCGGGAAGACATTGCAACCAAACTATGAAATCAGTTCTGAGGGTGGAAAATACAATATCGGCAGAGACGAAAAGGCACAATCTGACGAAGGTTATTTCCGCACCAACCACATTGCATTTCCATCAGACAGTGACGATGAACGAAACAAATACATCAGCAGACAGCATGCGCATATTGAATGGGATAAGAATCTCGCCAAATTTGTAATCTTCGCAGATGAAGGCGGTATCCCTCCACGCAATAAGGTCAAGTTGCGTGCTGCGCAGACCGAACAGACAGTAAAACTCCATGCCACACATATTGGACAGGAATTAGAAGAAGGAGATCAGATTATTTTAGGTGAATCGGTCGTGTTGGAGTTTAGTTTTAATCCGCTAAACCAGGAGTAAGATTTTTACCAACACTGAAGAATTACGAAATCCAGGTGCATTAAAAACCGGTGGGTAGGGATTTGTTTACAACCCCTCGCCTTAAGGTGGGTATGATCAGGAAAATTTATCCAAGCTTCGAAAAAGACTTGTTTGAGCCGGGCTGCTGCCTGCACTTTACTTATCGCCTTTCTGGTTTACCTTTAGCTGCGATTCATAATAGTATTGCCCCAGTTTGGCCAACAACGCCTTACCAATCACTTTTAAATTAACAACATTTTTACGATCTACAGGCAACAAAATAAGGAACATCGCTGAAGTCAAAGTTGGCCTTAATCACAATTTAAGACCAGGATCGAAGCGTTTTATAGGCTGAATTTGAGCTTGGCCGCTCGTGTAGTACATTCATAGATGAGAATGTGTTTCCAGCTTCTTTTAACTTACTTCAACATATCCCTTAACCAAGTATTAATATTCTCTTGACATTGAAAATTTACCTTTGCCGGTAAGATGTCAGAAATCATTGAAGAGATTAAATGCGGTAATGAAGTTGCCTTTGAAAATGTCTTCAGACTTTGGCATAAGAAGGTTAATGGATATTTTATTTCCAAAACTGCCAGTGCTGATTTGGCCGATGAACTCACACAGGTTGTGTTTATCAAACTTTGGCGTTTCAGGGGATCACTATCTGGAGATCACCATCTGGAACATCAACTGTTTCGAATGGCCAAGTCCGTTTTGCTTGATTATTTCAGAACTGAAAGTACAGCAAAGCGTCATCTATCACTTTACAGCGATGAGTTACAGGGCATTCATACAGGGGAAAACCAGTTTGAGATCCGCCAGCAGCTTTATGCTGTACTGAATACCTTACCTCCCGTGCGAAAAAATGTTTTTATTCTGAGCAAACTTCATGGGTATTCTTATAAAGAAATAGCCGAACAACTGTCAATTTCTCCCAGAACGGTAGAAAATCATGTTTCATTAGCGACCAAACAGCTGGCCAAATATTCTACCGTAGTTTTGCTGTGTGCATTGGCTACACTAAAATAAATTTTTCTTGCATTAGGGGATTGCGATACTCACAATCGTATAAAGAGTATGAATGTCTCAAAAGATCTACTGGATAAATACTTCAAAGGGCTTTGCACGGTGGAGGAATATCTGGAAGTTAGAAAATACCTGAATGCCAATCAGGAAATTCCCGACGAACTGCTTCCGGAACAGGAATGGGCGGATGTTCAGGATGCACCACTTTCAGCAGAAAAAAGTGAACAAATGTTTGCATCCGTAAAGAAGCACACCATTCATAAAACCCACAGCATTTTAGTGCTCAAAAAGCTTGCCGTTGCAGCGGGTATTATATTGGTTTGTACTTTTGGCATACTCTGTTATTATAATACCCCTGATTACAAAAGATCAGCATCTGTTGCTGTTAAAAAACAAGAGACAGCCGTTCCGTTAGACAACGAAACTGTAACCAATTACTCCAGCAATGTAAAGCGTTTTACCTTACCAGATGGTTCTCTTGTAAAATTAAAACCTGGCGCAAAACTAGAATATCAGAAACCTTTTATAAAGAAAGAACGAAGGGTTTCGCTTCAGGGAGAAGCCTACTTCCTGGTTTCAAAAGACCATCTTCATCCATTTACAGTTGATGCCGGTGGTATTTTGACTACTGCATTGGGAACATCATTTACCATTACCGCAAAACAGGGCAGTCATTCTTTTAAAGTGGTATTGCATACCGGAAAAATTTTGGTTAAACCCGCAGAGAAATGGCCAAAAGCAAAAGCTTTCCAGGAGATTTTGCTGGCAGGCAGCCAGTTGGTTTATCATCAACATTCAGCAAAGTTACAGGTGAGTAATACGCAAGAAAGGAAACGAGTGGCAGCTGCCGTTCCACAACAACTGGTATTTAATCAAACACCGCTGCAAGAAGTGTTGGCTCAAATAGAAATATCCTTTGGCATCAAAATAAAATATGAGCCAGCAGATGTAAAAGATCTGGCGTTTACCGGAACCGTAGATCCTAAAAAAGACATTGGCCGGGTACTGGCTGATATTGCCGATCTCAATCAATTAAAATTATCCAGGGTAGCTGATGGTTATCAAATAAGCAACTAATATACTATAAACCAATACATATTAAGCTCGGAAATTACCGGGGATGGGCATGCCATACCCTTTTCAATAGCAAAAATTAATTAGCATATGAATAAACATTTCTTCAAACAAATACTCGCCTGTGCGGTGCTACTTTTACTGGCCGGAAGCCTCAGGGCTCAAAATGCTGAGATGGCGGGCATGGTTAAAGACGAAAAAGGTTCGCCATTAGCTGGTGTATCCATTGCGCTTTCCAATGAACTGACCCGGCAAACGCAATCAACGCTTACCACGAGCGATGGAAAATTTAAGTTACCGCAACTGCTTTCCCAAACACCATATAACCTAAGCATATCCTTTGTTGGCTACCAGACCAAACGGCTTTCAAAACTGATTTTAAAACCTTCGCAACATTCCACACTAATTATTGAGCTGTTGCCCGTTGCTACGGAAAGCCTGGATGAAGTGATGGTGATTGGCTATGGCACCCAAAGCAAAACGAGCATCACCGGTGCAGTTGGCAAGGTCAGTTTCAGCCAGATCAAAGATCAGCCTGTTACCAATTTCGACCAGGCCATCATTGGAAAAATAGCAGGCGTTCAGGTATTGCAAAGTTCAGGCGAACCCGGAAGAGGTTCTACCTTCAGAATACGTGGAACCGGATCAATTACTGCCGGAAACGGACCTTTAGTTGTGGTAGACGGATATCCACTTGATTCGCAGGGCCAGGCAAATGAGTTTATAAACACCAATGATATTGCGTCTATTGAAGTGCTTAAAGATGCCTCTTCCGCTGCAATCTACGGATCGCGTGGAGCCAATGGCGTTATCCTGATCACCACAAAAAAAGGCCAGGTGGGAAAGTTGCAAGTAACGTATGCTGCCAATACCGGGATACAGCAGGTTTCTAAAAAGCTCAATATGCTCGATGCTTATCAATACGCGCAGCTGGCTAAGGATGCGCACGATAACGCCTGGGTTGATTTTAAGGCAGGAAATAGTGCGGCTACGCCGGATGCCGAACGTGGAACGGTTGAAAATGCAGGCTTTTACTGGAATCAAACCCCGGTTGATTTATATCCATACCTAAACGGACAAGCAGGGCTCACCAATACCGACTGGCAGGATGAGATCTTCCGGTCTGCAGTATTAAACAACCAATCGCTAAGCTTTTCTTCAGGAAACGATAAATATAAGTACTTCACTGCCCTGAATTATACTGATCAGCAGGGCGTAGTGATCAATTCAGGCTATCAGCGATATGGAATAAGAATGAACCTGGATGCCACGGAAAACAAATTTGGCTTTGGCGTAAGCCTGGCTCCATCTTATGCGGTAGAGAAGCGGGTTAATGACGAAGGCCCCTATACCGATCAGTCGGTTATCGGCTCAGCCCTTCAGATGTCGCCTACCTGGCCTGTCTATAATCAAGATGGGTCTTATAATTTTCATGGCAATGGTAAATGGCGGATTGGTAAAGATTACCAGCACAATGCGGTACTGAATCCCGTTGCCCTTGCCAATCTGATAGACAACAAGGTATATCACACCAATTTGCTGGGCAGGGTTTACCTTAACTATGAATTGCTGAAAGGCTTGAAATACGAGATAGCACTTGGTGCAACACTTAATGAGTACCGGAATAAAACCTACAGACCATCAACTCTTCCTAACCTGGGTGAGGCCTTTTATACCGACCCCTCAAATCCTGTGGCGACCAACAGTCAAACATCTGTGTATAACTGGCTACTGGAGCAGACCCTCAATTATAACAAAAGTTTTGGCGATCATCATTTAAAAATATTAGGCGGCTTTACGGCTCAGAAAAACCGCTCGGAGCAGAATGGCGTAACCGCAACCAATTTTCCTGATGACCTCATCCGCACCATCAATGCAGGCCAGGTGGTATCTGGCACGGCAAGTATTCAGGAATGGTCGCTCCTATCGGCCCTTTCCCGACTGCAATATGATTTTAAGGGTAAATATCTCTTCTCGGCTGCGATAAGGACTGATGGTTCCTCCCGTTTTGGTAAAAACAACAAATGGGGTTATTTCCCGTCGGTTTCTGCCGGATGGCGGCTTTCCTCTGAGGAATTCATGAATAACATCTCTGCCATCAGTAACCTGAAGATCAGGGCTAGTTATGGCATTACAGGTAATTTCCAGATTGGAAATTATGACCATATAGCCAGGATTGGCATCAGCAATTATATCCTGGGGCCTGCAAGCGGTCAGCTTACCAATGGGTCGGCTCCGGCAAACCTATCTAATGCCGATCTGGGATGGGAAAGATCAAAGATGTTTGATTTGGGAATCGATTTGGGTTTATTCCAGCAACGCCTGAACCTGGAAATTGATATTTATGATAAAACCACGAGTGATTTGCTGCTTAACTTGCCTGTTCCCTATTCTTCTGGTTTCCGAATGGCCAGACAAAATGTAGGTAAGGTGAATAACAAGGGAATTGAGGCCACACTCTCTATGCAAAATGAGTTTGGGAAATTTAAATGGGGTATCAGCGCGAATATTTCTGCCAACAAAAACAGGGTTAAAGAGTTGGGGCCGGGCAATGCACCCATCATTGCTACTAACGGTACAGCCAATACTTTCTTTATCACAGCTGTTGGCCAGCCTATTGGCGCCTATTATTTTTTAAAGGCTAACGGAGTTTACCAAAACCAGGCCGACCTGAATGCCAATCCCCATTTTGCAAATGCCTATCCAGGCGACATTAAATTCACCGATGTTGATGGAGATGGTGTACTTGATGTAAATAAGGACCGTACCGTTGTGGGCAATTTTTTCCCTGATTATACCTTTGGTATCACCAATAATCTTTCCTATAGTGGTTTTGATCTGGCTTTCAGCCTTCAGGGTGCACAAGGTTTTGAAATTGTGAATCTCCAGAACAGGTATATCAACAGCATGGAGGGTAACTTTAACAATACCACCGACGCCCTGAATCGCTGGCAATCTGAATCAGCGCCAGGAACCGGAGCGGTTAACCGTGCGAACAGAAAGGCTAAAGGTAATAATGGCCGGACCTCTTCCCGGCAGGTAGAAGATGGCTCGTACGTAAGGTTACAAAATGTAACATTGGGCTATAGCTTAAGCAGCATGTTACTGAAACGACTAACGATTAGTAGCGCCAGAATATTTATAACCGCACAAAACCTGCATACCTGGACTTCTTACACTGGCTATAATCCCGAAGTAAACCTGTATGCTGGTGATGCACTCACGCCTGGTATTGATTACGGCACCTACCCGCTTAACAAAACGATTTCAGTTGGCTTAAACCTTACTTTTTAACCATGAAAAATTTTCTATCCATCATTTTATTATCGCTGTTACTTACCAGTTGTAAAAAGGGATTTCTGACGCTGAGTCCCGAATCTGAAGCAAATGCTGAAAACTACTATAAAACTTCCAGAGATTTCAATACAGCATTAATTGGTGCTTACGCGAGGTTTACGGATTATCCTACGATGTATTTCGAAATGAGCAGCTACCGTTCGGATGAATTATCACTTGGTGCACCAACAGCGGGTACGCAGGATCGGTATAACATCGATAAATTTACAGATGACCCCTCTAATCAGATTTTGCTGAACGTATGGGGCAACCTGTATAACGGAATTAGCCGCTGCAATGAAATCATTGCCCGGCTGCCAAATGCCAGTCTTGCAGATGCCGAGCGAAGACAGCTGGAAGCTGAAGCCAGATTTATCAGGGCCTACCATTATTATCATCTGGTTAAATTTTGGGGCAATGTTCCCTTAATCACCCAGCCGGTCAGTCCATCAGAATCATTAAAGGCAGGGAGCGTGCCGGCCGGACAAATTTTAAGCACAATGGCAGACGACTTGCGTTTTGCCAGGGAAAATTTACCCGAACGTTTTACCAGTCAGGCAGATTTAGGTAGGGCAACATCCGGAGCGGCCACCGTTTTACTGGCGAAAGTGCTCATGGAGCAAAAAAACTATGCAGAAGTACAACGCTTATTAAAACCGCTACTCACGGGCAGGTATAAACTTCTCACAGATATTGCTGAGGTTTTCAAGGTGACCAATAAGAATAATGAAGAGGTAATTTTTTCGATCCGCTATAACAAAGAGATACCTGGAGCTGGCCACGGCTTATGGCTGAGCACAACGTCTGCAAAATCTTCGCTGGTTCCACCGAAGCTATTGGCAGCCTATGGCGCCAATGATCGTAGAAGAGACCTTTTGTTATACAGCCGTTCGGGCAGCAGTAACAACTTCGTGCCCAATAAGTTCATGGACGTGATCTCCGCCACGACCCAGAATGCCGAAAACGACTGGATTCTGCTACGCTTTTCGGAAGTATTGCTGATGTATGCGGAAGCCGGAAACGAATTGGCTTATGCTGCATCGGGCGATGCCTTTGATTGCCTGAATAAGGTACGCCAACGTTCGGCTGTAGCCGACCCGAATTTCACATCAGCACGCCTACCCAATCAGGCAGCCTTCCGCGATGCGGTTCAGCAAGAGTACAAGCTGGAATTGGCCTATGAAGGTCAGCGGTGGTTAATACTAACCAGAACCGGAAAGGCTGCTTCAGCTATCCGGCAGGAGGAAAATATTAATCTGCCCACATTCAGAGCATTATTCCCTATTCCGCAAACAGAAATTGAGAAAATAGGCAATCCTTCCATTATGCCCCAAAACCCTGGATATTAAGCTGTATACAAATGAAAATACCACAACCACTTACGATACTTTTAATACTGATCATCGCAGGCATCACCTTTCCGGGATTTGCTCAAAGGCGAGCGGCTCAAGATCTTGACCAGCTTTTTGAAGGCAAGGCCGTATTTGCTGCTGCCCACCGGGGCGACTGGAGAAATGCACCTGAAAACTCCTTGCAGGGACTTAAGAATTGTATCGCCTGGGGCATTGATATTGTGGAAATAGACCTGAAGAAAACCAGCGACGGACAATTGGTTATTATGCATGACCAAACAATTAACCGAACCACGAATGGAAAGGGGAAAGTTGCAGATTATACGCTGAAACAACTTCAAAAATTCTGGCTGATCAATGGAACAGGCCATATCACTACACACCGTATTCCTACGTTTGAGGAATACTTATCCATTGCTAAGGGAAACATTATTATCTGTGTAGATAAGGGCTTCGAATATGTGGATCAGACGCTGGCGATGATCCGGCAACAAAATATGCAGGGGCAGATCATTTACGATATCCCACCCATCACACAAGACAGCCTGAGCCAGCGATATCCGGCATTTCACCTGGACAATATTGCCCTTAATATCCTGGTAGATATTCGCAAAGCAGATGTTAAGGAGGTGATTACCTCCTACAGGTACCGGAAGCATACGCTCATCCACCCTACCTTTTCTTCGGATACGGCAGACTTTGTAAAGTGGATGCCAGCAATCAGGAAAATGGGACTAAGCATCTGGCTTAATGCCCTCTGGCCGGAACATAACGGCGGACATGACGACGATCTGGCTGTAGAACAATCCAAGCCCGATCAGGCTTGGGGATGGCTTATTTCCAAAGGTGCTAATGTGATCCAAACTGACCGGCCAAAAGAGCTGCTTCTTTATTTAAAATCTGTTAAGCACCATCCTTAATAGTATCAAGTATCCTTATAAAACAGCAGCTCAAATTAAATCAATAGTTATCATGAAGCGTATAAAAATGAAACCTCCCTAAGTCGCCCACCGAAGAACAGATCAATACCATATCGGTTAATGATCGCAGCAACTACTTTGAAATAAACAACAAAAAACATGATCATGAACATCAAAAAAATTAGTTTATCATTATTTCTGGTCTTTACGGCCAACTTTTTACAGGCGCAACTCTTAAACACCGACAAGGTTATCAACACTTTAAAATCTGGCAGAAAAAATGACCTGGTTGCCGTATGTGCACACAGGGGTTACTGGCGTGAAAATGGCGTTCCTGAAAACTCATTAATGGCCATTAAACGTGCTGCAGACATGAGAATTGAAATGGTAGAGATTGATATCAAATTAGATAAGGGCGGTGAGCCTGTACTGATGCACGACTGGAACCTGGGCAGAACAACAGAGTTGGGAATGGGCAGAAATGATCTGGTAAGCAGTTGGTATAGCAACGCGTTGAAAACCCTTCGCTTAAAGGATAAAAACGGCAGGTTAACAAACGAGCATTTACCGACATTCAGAGAGGTGCTCTCCTTCATCCGCGACCATCGGATTGCTATTGTACTCGCTTTAGACATCAAGGATAAGAATGCGGCAAGAGCATGCTGGAACATCATGAACGAAGGTGAAGGCTGGAAAAACGCCTGGGGAACACCGAGCCGGAAATGGACCATTTTTAAGCTGAATGCATCAGTTTACACTGGCCCTGGTGATTTGGAAGGAAGCCTAGGTTTGAGGGGCGGAAATTATAGTGACTTTAGATTCGTGCCCGTTTTCACCACCAATATGGTTGATAAGTTTAACTGTCTGGCGCAGTATAACGCCTATAAGAATAAGCCCTATTTTATAGGTGTCGAAATTAACATTAAACAAAGAGATGGCATTCATCAGGATATCATGGACCAGGCATGGAGAGATGGAAAGACAGTTTGCTGTTTTAATGCCATACCTGATGCGGGTGGCGATAACTTCAATTTTGCCAACGGCACTTGCTGCTATACGCTAAAGACGCTATATTTTAAATCTAACTCAGGCAAGGTAGACACCGATGATAAGCGTGGAAGCTGGCAATGGCTCACCTCTATGGGCGTACATTGGATTACGACAGATGAGCCGGTAAACCTGATTAATGACTGGCTGAATAAGGGATTTAGAAACACCGCTTATTATCATTAATTATTCCACTATCGGAAGTCAATTTTCTAACAATTATAATTTTAAAAGATATTCTATGAAGACCTATAAACTCCACCTTACATTTTGCATACTTATTGCTTTGGCATCCCTTAGCAGTTGTAAAAAACAAATCATCGGGGATCAGTCACTTACAGGTGAAAACAGCAAAAACCTGGTATCAAACGTCGTTGAACACGCTAACTTCACCACTCCGGATTCTGTTGCGGGCATCCAGGAAACCAAATGGGGAAAAATAAGTTATGACCTGAACGCCAATCGGGTTAACGGAGATTCGGTTCTGCTCAGTTTTGACGGCAATTTGTGCCGTGAAATACATGCAGCTAACGGCTACACGCTTAAATATGTCGATTTACCGGGCAGTTCTATCTCCAGCATCAGTGGAACGCAAATACTTGCGGCAAACCTTAACGCTGTAGATTCTGCCACAGCTGCAGGCAAACCAAATGATGCAAGACAGACCTGGTTTACCTTTAGCGATGGTAAACAATATGGGATAATTCCAGTAAAAGACCGCTATCTGGTATTGTTTAAAGGCGATAGCATCGTTAAAACAACGGCATTGTATGTGCTTCAATTAAATGCAATTGAATATGTACCTGGTCAGATGAGCGGATACTACTTCGGTGGAGTGAAATTCGACTATAAACGATTAATTTAAGTATAAATTTTGCAAAGGTGTCCTATTTTAATATTGGACACCTTTGTCTTTTACCAGCTATTCTATTGGAAACTATTCTATATTGGAAATGGCTATAGTGCAGCCAGATCGGGAGGTTGATGATCTCTCTCTGGAATTATTCATCCCAATCAAGTAACCAGGCTTAATGCAAAAAAGACTGCAATTTTTAATGGTCTGAATATTGACCTATTTTTTTAATACGGTACAATATTTAAATACCATTTTCTACATTTAAATACCATTTTCTAAATTATGTTGCAACATTGATCAATCTAATTGGATAGTGCGATTAGTGTGTTACAAGTTGTCCAGATACTGCATATCAATCCGAATAACAGGCAATACAAAAGGATATCCATCTCCTTTCTTAACCTAATCAGGAAGACTACAACAAACATCAGCGGACAGGTGGTTAGGAAAATAAAAATAACTGTAGCTAATGTTTCAAAAATATCCTGATTGAAATCCATTAGTAAAATTCTGATCCCAGCATGTATAAGCCAGATAATAATTGGAGCAATAAAACACAATAGCCATTTCCAAATCGCTTGTAATTTAAGTTGTTCAGGAAATGTGCGACGGTAGTTCCTCCCCAACAATAAAATTATACCCACTACAATTAAACTTAGCACAGCAATCTGGATATAAACATTTCTGATCGTATCTGCGCGGGTATTCATCCGCGTAGAAGAGATTAGTTTGCCTTGGTCAAATTGCCGGAGGCCGGTTCGTTCTCCCTTAATAAATGTTTGTTGAGCCAGGCTGTTCTTGCTAGTATCTCTAAAGGTCCAGATCGAATCTTCAACACCCATTTTGTAGAATCCTTCAATGATTAATTTATTTTTTTTTGTTCTGGTAAACCTGCCATCCAGGCGGCTGCCATTAAACCTTAAAACGTCTTTACCCTGCGCGGTATTGATGGTTAGTGTGGTGACTTTTCCGACAGGAATTAAGTTTGTACGGCCTGTTATCATTGCCATAACATCCTTATCAAGATCTATAAGTGAGCGGTTTTTATTGTAGTCATCTCCCCTGACAGGGTTAGTGATGTACAAATAATTAACTTTAACAACCAGTAAGGAATCCATCTTATAAAATTCAAATTCATCATAGGAAGTAGTATCCGGAATTTCAGAAGATTTTAGGAGTACATACTGTGGCTGATCAAAGTACTGAACAGACCTTTGCTGACTCGTGGCACAGAAGGAGAAGATCGTAACCATCCCGATGAACCAGGTGCTTAATCGAGCTACCAGAGCATTTTTAGGCGCAACAATTGAAATGCCTTTTACATGGATCCAGGCAACCAATAATATAGGTAAGGCGATCAGATCGGTAGGATCAACTGTGCGCTGAATGCTAAAGAAGGTATTTACCAACTCGATTAATCCTGAAGCTAATTCACTTTTCCAATAGATGAACAGCAAACCGCTGAAGATAAAAACCGATAATTTACGTTGAGGAAAAACCGCCGACCAAAAAATAGGAAAAATGAATAACCCACAAACATCAGATACTTTTCCGGTAAGCATATTATGGAAAGCTGCCTTCAGATAGAAGTCGTTAAGGAGTAACAGCAGCAGGCAAAAAATGAAAGGTGGTGATATCAGCGTTTTTAGACGTTCGTACATTTGACAGCAATTTACTTTCTTATTAATACAAATTATGTAATTTGGTAACCTTGCCTAAATCATACAATGTGGTAGACCATCACCGCAATACCTTTTTAAAAATCTGGATGTTCTCTTTAAAAATGCTTTTGTAAGGTAATTAATCTCCGCTTATTAGCATGCAGGCTCCTTGCTTCGCTATTTTAATATTACCATCATTAACCAACATTTACGGTTTTCCGTAAGTATGCAAGGTGATCATATCCTAAATTAGCTAACTTATCAGCGTATAATTTTAAGCTATAAACCAGAAATGAAATCTTATTAACATAAATAGTATTTACTTTTAATGTCTTTGATTTATTCCTATAATTGTTTTAGATTAAGTCACTCCATCGAAATGAAAAATCAAATCAATAGCATCCCTTTGTTTTGAATGAATAATATCTGGCAGCATATAAACACTACAGGATCTGCCTGCTAATATATTAGGGATGCAAAACACATAAGAATCCATTTCTTTGCAAAATGGTGGGGTAAATTTAACGGATTTCACTTCCAGCGAAAGTATAGGCTTCTTGAAAAAAGATTAATTTATGAAAATTCTCCATACTGCAGACTGGCACATCGGTCAGCTGTTTCACGAATACGACCGTACACCAGAACACCAGCAGTTTCTGAATTGGTTGGTGCAGGTTGTACAAGATGAGAAGGTAGATGTTTTGCTGATTAGTGGAGATGTTTTTGACATTTCTAATCCTGCAGCGGCATCTATAAAAATGTTTTATACCTTTCTAAATGGTGCAACCAAAGCAAATCCGGATTTACAGGTCATCATCACCGCGGGCAATCATGATTCTGCCTCTCGTTTAGAAGCACCAAAGCCATTGCTGGAATCTTCCAATGTGCATATTATTGGCTTGGTTGAAAAAGATGCAGATGGAAATATCAATTACGAGAAGCTACTCGTTCCAATACATGATGCTTCGGGTAACATTAAAATATGGTGCCTGGCTGTTCCATTTTTGCGCATGGGCGATTATCCAACAATTGCCGACTGTGCAAATCCCTATACTGAAGGCGTAACGGCATTATATGCAGAAGCTTTCGAATATGCCAGTTTGAAAAAGCAACATGGACAAACCATTATCGCTATGGGACATTTGCACACTCACCATGCCGAAATAAGCGACCTGGATAATACCGAAAGGCTGATTATGGGCGGTGTAGAATGTATTCCGGCTACCGCGTTTCATCCAGATCTCCAATATGTAGCGCTGGGCCATATTCACAAAGCACAACGCATTGGCGGAAAAGAACACATCCGGTATTCCGGAAGTCCGCTACCCATGTCTTTTTCGGAGCTTAACTATAAACACCAGGTCATTGTCTTTGAGTTGGAAGAAGAGATTAAAAATCTTAAATCAATAGAAATTCCACTGTTTGTACCCCTGCTCAGGATTCCGCTGAAACCCCTGCCCTTGCATGAAGTTATTACACTCCTGGAAGAATTGCCAACAATGGATCAGCATTCAGAAATAGCCCCCTATCTTAATGTAAGGGTATTGCTTGATGGACCAGAACCTGCGTTGCGACACAAGATAGAGACTGCGTTGGCAGGCAAAAGGGTAAGGCTAGCAAAAATTGAATCAATCAATCCCGCTTCTACAGAAAAAGTATCAGAATTTATTACTCAGGAAAAACTGAGCGAGCTTAAGCCTCTTGATGTATTTAACAAAATATACCAGTCCAGATACAATAGTGAAGTTCCTGCTACCCTACTGCAACTTTTTCACCAGGTAGCACAAGAAGTAAATCAAACAGCCGAATAAGATGAAGATACTTGCCATACGTATAAAAAACCTGGCTTCTTTAGAAGGAACTACCGAGATTAACTTTACTGCCGAGCCGCTCTGTTCGGCAGGTATTTTTGCCATCACCGGAGCTACCGGAGCCGGGAAATCGACCATATTAGACGCGCTGTGTCTTGCCTTATACAGTAAAACGCCAAGATACCTGCAGGCAAAGGAAACAGGAATTGAGATCCTAGATGTTCCGGGAAATAAATTGAATCAAAGTGATGTTCGGGGGATTCTGCGGGATGGCACAGCTGATGGTTTTGCTGAAGTAGATTTTAGGGGAATAGACGGACAACACTATCGTGCAAACTGGAATGTAAGGCGTGCCCGCAATAAAGCCGATGGCAGTATGCAGTCTGATTCGGTTACCTTACAAAACATCACATCCAATACCGCTATTCCGGGTAAAAAAGCAGAAACCCTGAAAGAAATAGAAAGGCTTGTTGGACTTAATTTTGAGCAGTTTACCCGTTCGGTATTGCTGGCGCAGGGCGATTTTACTGCTTTTATGAAAGCCAGCAAGGATGAAAAATCTTCATTATTAGAAAAGCTTACCGGCACACATATCTATTCGGAAATCTCAAAAAAAATATTTGAGAATTATAAGGTTGAAGAACAGATACTTCGGGAGCTTAATTTACGAAAAGAAGGAATTGCCACACTCAACGAGGATGAACTTAAAACCTTACTGGAAGAACAAAGTATTTTAGCAACCCAAATCAAAAGCTTAGAAAAACAGCTTGATACCTTAACGATAGAAATTGGCTGGCATGAGCAACTCGCTACATTACAAGCCAATCATCTTGAAGCCAATACCGCAGTACAAAATGCGAACGAGCATAAAGTAAATGCTTTTCCACGCCGGCAGAAACTGGTGGTAACCGAGCAGGTACAACAAACCAGAAGCTGGGTAGATGCACAAAAGCACGCACAACAACAATATGGAGATAAAACAATCGCCCTGACTACTATAAAAGAATCCATTGTCTCGTTCCAGAAACAGCAAGAAAAACTAGAGTTACAGCTTTTAGCTTCTGGAAATGAGCTTACAGCACAAAACAAAGCCTTCAATGATGCGCTACCCCTACTGGAGCAAGCTAAAAAACTTGATACGCTACTTGCCGAAAAAAAGGAAAGCTTAGAAAAAGCTAAAAAAGAAGCTGATACTGCATCGGAAACAAACAGCCAGCAACAAAAACTACTGGCAGATAAGCAAGCCGCATTTACAGCGCTTTCCACTCAAATCAAAACCATAACCAATTGGAAAACAGAAAATATAGACCGTAGTCCGATTGCTGAACATAAAAACATCATCCTTTCTAAATTACAGGATGCTAAAAAACTTTTGGAAACTGTACAATCTTCTACCAGCGAACTGGATGTGTTAGATGGTAAAATCAGCACCAGCGAAACGGAACGAACAGCGATTGAAACGAGTCTGAGCAAGCAGACGCTGGAATGGGATCGTTTAAAGAACACCTATGATGGTGGGTTGAGGGAATTGCTGTTAATTCCCATTGAAGCTTTAAACCTGGATAAGGAGGAGATAAACCGTTCAGTTGAAAATACGATACAAGCGCAAGCCCACTGGCAACTGCTTGATCATGCGCTTACGGATTTACAAACCTTAAGCCAGAAACAACTTACGGACGAGGCTGATTACCAAACAAAACAGCAAAGCCTGGCAGAACTTTCCAGAAAGCTGGAGGTAGAAAGTGCTCAAAAGGAAACCACCGCAAAGTTGTTGCAACAATCTCGTCTGGCATCAGCTGAAAACGTTGAAACGCTCAGAGCTGGTTTGATAGATCAGGAACCTTGTCCGGTATGTGGCAGTACCGCCCATCCATATGCCTTGCACCATCCAGGTTTGCAAAATGTATTGGCAAAAATGGAAGAATCTCATGAAGAGATGGAACGTGTTTATCTTGCCACTTATCGCCAGCATAATGCTTTAGAACAAGCTTTTCAAACTTTGGCGCAAACCATCGAGATTCAGCATGAAGCCATTAATGCAAAACAGGCTGCGCTGCAAAATAAAAAACAAATCTGGGAACAATTTGATATCGCGCAAGAAGGCCAGGCCATTGCCGATGTAAAAAAAGCAGACTGGATAGCAGAAAAATTACAGTCTTTAAAAACTAAACAGGCTGTTTTACTAGCACAGACACAGGCTTATTCCAGCCAAAAACAACAACTGGAGGCCGATAAAATAAAAATCGACCTGCTAAAAGAAACCATTGATCGCCTTACTAATCAATTGAAGGATGTAAACGCTGCCATCTCTCTTTACCGGGAACAGCGGATTGGAAAACTTAAAGAACAGCAAAAGGCTGCAGTGGACCTTAATGAGGTTGAAAAAACACTTTCGCCTTATTTTACTACTCCAGAATGGATGAAAAACTGGAAGGCTGATCCAACTTCATTTGTAGGACGGATTGAAAGCTTCGCTAAAACGTGGAATGAAAACTCAGAGAAGTTAGCACAATACAGCCTTCAGGAAGGGGCGTTAGCCGCTACGTTAAAAGAACTGGATAACCAGGCAAAAAACATTTTAGCTGAGCTGAATAAAAAGACGGATGCTCACGCCATACAAAACCAAAACTACCAGGAACTGAAGCAACAACGCCATATTATTTTCGATGGAAAACCTGCCACAGATGTAGAAACCCAATTGAAACAGGCAATTACAGAAACCCAAAAACAGCATGATCAGCTTAAAGAGATACAGCAGGAACTAAGCATTAACAGTACCAAAGCCAACACTCAAAAAGAAGAATTGCTTATCACGTTAAATACCTTAGCCATAGAAACTACAAAAGCTTCACAAAAAATAGATGACTGGATTAGTGAATACAATCAAAAAAATAACGCCACTTTAAGTATTACTGAACTGCATCAACTCCTGGCCTTAAATAACGATTGGATGGATACCGAGCGTAAAACATTACAGGCCATTGATGACGAAGTAACGAAGGCAACCTCCATCCTCGCAGAAAGAAAACAACTGCTGGATACGCATCAGCAAAAAACCTTATCCGAACGCCCGTTAGACGAACTTAACGAATTATTTGGGTCTATAAAGTCAGATGTGGAATTGCAGAAGGATAAAAGAAGCGAAATTGGTTTCAAGTTACAACAAGACGAAGCCAATAAAAATAAAATTGGTGACTTGCTAAAAAGCATCGCCACACAAGCAGGCATTACAGAAAACTGGAGTAAACTCAATGAAATTATCGGCTCTGCTGATGGTAAAAAGTTCCGGCAGATTGCCCAGGAATATACACTTGATGTTTTGCTCGGCTATGCAAACATCCACCTGCATTCACTTACCAACAGGTATAAAATTGAACGTATTCCGGCCACACTGGGCTTACAGGTAGTAGATCAGGATATGGGCGATGAAGTGCGTACCGTGTACTCACTTTCTGGTGGAGAATCTTTTTTAGTATCGCTTGCACTGGCCTTGGGCCTCGCCTCTTTATCATCCAGCCGGATGAAAGTAGAGTCATTATTTATTGATGAAGGTTTTGGATCCTTAGATCCTACTACGCTCAATATTGCCATGGATGCTTTAGAAAGACTTCATAATCAAGGCCGTAAAGTAGGTGTAATCTCGCACGTACAGGAAATGACCGAAAGGATTCCGGTACAGATTAAGGTGAGTAAACAACAGAGCGGGAAGAGTAAGGTGGAGGTTTTGGGGATGTAATCACATTGGAGTAATAGCTTTGATAACTCTACCAGCGTTTCAGAAAGTTATTAAAGCTGATCAACGTAAATTCATTTCTGTCCATTGTTTTTGAGCTTATTTAATGGATTAAATTACCTTCTCAGATAATGGAAATCGAATGGAATTTACAAAATAGATATACTTGCATAACTAAACTTTTAGAAAATTTATTTTTTTTTAATTTTGATAAAAAATGACGTTCCAAATCATGAATAGCTTTAAAAAACACAGAGGCCTTCGCCGATATTATAAAAATCTGGTGCTAAAGAATGAAGACTGGAATGCTTTAAATTTTACAGATTCGAATAATGTATGGTTTGATCTTTGGCATACGCATTTCGATTCTTACGGTTATGGGAATGATAGTTTTAAACGCCGTAAACCACATCTTGATCAATTGTTCCGACATTTTAATCTTTTGAGTGATCAAGCTAAATTTTTAAAAGTAGATTATCAGATCTGGATTACCATTTTAGATAAAGACAGTGCTAGTGATGCATTATTTTTACACACCCCAAACCCAGATCAAAATAACTTTCCATGGGAGATATCAGGGATATCTGAAACATCTACCCTGACTAATCAGCAGTTAATAGAATACATTAATAACTTAGTTGGTTACGAGAAACGATACGGCAAAGCTGACGAAGCATTCTGTGTGCTTTATAAAAAAGGTATTGGGATAACGGTTGCGTAGACTTTATTAAATCCGAAAAATAGCGCCGCAATTATTTGAACTTACTTTTGCTTTTTGATATTAAATTTGAATTATTATTAATAAAAGTTCAGTAAAAATCAGTTAAGAAAAATTTCAATGAATGATAAGATGACTAAATCAAACGCATTTCACTATTTATTCCATTGCATAGTTTTATCTATGATGATCCTTTGTGTGTTAGTCATGGGTTGCAGCAATAAAAATAATAAAACCGGCCAAGCCAGGCTTCCTGACACCAATAAGACAGATAGTGTCGCCAAAATCCAACCGATGGAACAAATTGCCACGGGCAAAACAGACAAGCCAGACACCATCAGGAATATGGAAGCCACTAAAATGAATGAAGATGCTTTTCAAAAGGCCATCGTTAACCTTCAGGATAGTTCCTTAACCGTTTATGAAAATATCAGGGCTGATTATCGCATTTTTGGCTATCAGCAACCAGATACCAATTCAAAAAAAATGGTTTTCTTCTCGGTGTTTACACCCGACGTGGAAAATAATCCCTATCAATGTCCATACGGTGCCTATTATTCTTCAGGAGCCATGCAAGATACGCACATGAAATATATTGGAAAAACTGGAGACTTTGTAAAAGCGAATCTGGTTAAAAATAAAACCGTGCTTACCCCTATTTATATTTTGAAGGATTGGATTCAGTTTGAAAAGCAAAATTAATTATAGAGAAAAACTAATACGACAAACAAAGACGGTTTTGATTGCACAACCAATTGTTTATTGGCTGTGGCAACCTCCTTATGGCTTAAGGTTTAGCAAATAGGAGATTGCCACGAACATTACCGATGAAGGATCGGAAAATGTTCTCGCAAGGACGTTCATATGGGAAATTAATACGCTACATAAACGCGTCATACAAAAACGGTCGTCCTTGGCGAAGCCAATTCTTCATTGGCTGGCAACCTCATTGTGGCTAATGCTATATCAAACAGGAGATTGCCACAAACATTACCGATGAAGGATCGGAGAACGTTCTCGCAAGGACGTTCAGGGAGGAAGTTTATACGCTTTACTAATACGCCATACAAAAACGGTCGTTATTGCACAGCCAATTCTTCATTGGCTGTGGCAACCTCATTGCTGCTTATGCTATAGCAAATAGGAAATTGCCACCAGCATTACCGATGAAGTATCGGAGAATGTTCTAGCAAGGACATTCATAGAGGTAATTAATACGCTATACTAACACGCTATATTGACACACCATACAAAAACGTCCGTCATTGCGAAGCCAATCCTTCATTGGCTGTGGCAACCTCATTGTGGCTAATGCTATATCAAACAGGAGATTGCCGCGAACATTACCGATAAAGGATCGGAGAATGTCCTCGCAAGGACGTTCAGGGAGGAAATTGATACGCTACACAAACACGCTATATTAACACACTATACAAAATCGCTCGTTATTGCACACCTAATTCTTCATTGGCTGTGGCAACCACCTTATGGCTGATGGTGTAGCAAGGAGGAGATTGCCACGAAAATTACCAATAAAGGATCGGAGAATGTTCTCGCAAGGACGTTCATAGAGGAAATTAATACGCTATACTAACACGCTATACAAAAACGGCCGCCATTGCACGACCAAGTCATCACTGGCTGTGGCAACCTCATTGTGGCTAATGCTATATCAAATAGGAGATTGCCACGAACATTACCGATGAAGGATCGGAAAATGTTCTCGCAAGGACGTTCAGGAGGAAGTTTATACGCTTTACTAATACGCCATACAAAAACTGCCGTCATTGCCGCTAATCCTGTACCAAATAGCAGATTGCCACAAACACTACCGCTGAAGGATCGGAAAATGTTCTCGCAAGGACGTTCATAGAGGAAATTAATGCGCTATATTGACACACCATACAAAAACGTCCGTCATTGCGAAGCCAATCCTTCATTGGCTGTGGCAACCTCATTGTGGCTAATGCTATATCAAACAGGAGATTGCCGCGAACATTACCGATGAAAAATCGCAGAACGTTCTCGCAAGGACGTTCATAGGGGAACTTAATACGATATACTAACACGCTATATTAACACGCCATACAAAAACTGCTATCATTGCGAAGCCAATTCTTCATTGGCTGGCAACCTCATTATGGCCGATGGTGTACCAAATAGGAGATTGCCACGAACATTACCGATGAAGGATCGGAGAACGTTCATACAGGAAATTAATATGCTATACTAGTGCATCATACAAAAACGGCCGCCATTGCACGACCAATTCATCACTGGCTGTGGCAACCTCATTGTGGCTAATGCTATATCAAATAGGAGATTGCCACGAACATTACCGATTAAGGATCGGAGAATGTCCTCGCAAGGACGTTCAGTGAGGAAATTGATACGCTACACAAACACGCTATATTAACACACCATACAAAAACGTCCGTCATTGGGAAGCCAATCCTTCATTGGCTGTGGCAACCTCATTGTGGCTAATGCTATATCAAACTGGAGATTGCCGCGAACATTGCCGATGAAGGATCGGAGAATGTTCTCGCAAGGTCGTTCAGGGAGGAAATTAATACGCTATATTAATACACCATACAAAAACTGCCGTCATTGCGAAGCCAATCCTTCATTGGCTGTGGCAACCTCATTGTGGCTAATGCTATATCAAACAGGAGATTGCCGCGAACATTACCGATGAAGGATCGGAAAATGTTCTCGCAAGGACGTTCATAGAGGAAATTAATGCGCTATACTTATACATCATACAAAAACGGCTGTCATTGCGAAGCCAATTCTTCATTGGCTGTGGCAACCTCATTGCTGCTTATGCTATAGCAAATAGGAAATTGCTACCAACATTACCGATGAAAAATCGCAGAACGTTCTCGCAAGGACGTTCAGGGAGGAAATTAATACGCTATATTAACACGCCATATAAAAACGTCCGTCATTGCGAAGCCAATTCTTCATTGGCTGTGGCAACCTCATTGTGGCTAAAGGTGTAGCAAGGAGGAGATTGCCACAAACATTACCAATGAAGAATCGGAAGATGTTCTCGCAAGGACGGCGGATGTGGCAGATAAAACTAAGGAACTTAATTAAGGCTGTCGCCATTGCACGACCAATTCTTCATGGGCTGTGGCAACCTCATTATGGCTAATGCTGTATCAACTAGGAGATTGCCACGAAAATTACCAATAAAGGATCGGAAAGTGTTCTCGCAAGGACGGCGGATGTGGCAGATAAAACTAAGGCACTTAATTAAGGTTGTTGTCATTGCGAAGCCAATCCTTCATTGGCTGTGGCAACCTCATTGTGGCTAATGCTATATCAAACCGGAGATTGCCACAAACATTACCGATGAAGGATCGGAAAATGTTCTCGCAAGGACGTTCTGGGAGGAAATTGAGACGCTATACTAACACGCTATATTAACACACTATACAAAACCGTCTGACATTGCGAAGCAAATCCTTCATTGGCTGTGGCAACCTCATTGTGGCTAATGCTATAGCAAATAGGAAATTGCCACGAACATTACCGATGAAGGATCGGAGAATGTTCTCGCAAGGACGTTCATAGAGGAAATTAATACGCTACACTAACACGCTATATTAACACACCATACAAAAACGTCCGTCATTGCGAAGCCAATTCTTCATTGGCTGTGGCAACCTCATTGTGGCTAATGCTATATCAAACAGGAGATTGCCGCGAACATTACCGATGAAGGATCGGAGAATGTTCTCGCAAGGACGTTCATAGAGAAAATTAATACGCTATACTAACACGCTATATTAACACACCATACAAAAACGGCCGTCATTGCAAAGCCAATTCTTCATTGGCTGTGGCAACCTCATTGCTACTAAATTGATTCTTATTCTTCAATTAAATCGTATAAATCTTTCCATTGTGGATTTGATTCGTTAATCAAGTCAATTTTGTTTTGTCTTTTCCCTGCCTTTATTCTTTTCTCTTCGGCAATTGCTTCTTCAATACTTTCAAAAAAAATGTAAAAAACCAGTTTATAGCATTTATATTTTGAGGTAAAACTATCTGGGTAGTAATTGTTTTTATGCTGCCAGATCCTATTTCTCAATTCAGAGGTTACACCTGTATATAAAATTGCATCATACCGATTAGTTAAGATATAAACGTAACCTCCCTTAAACATTTTTTTTATTGAAAATAATGAAAATTATTTATTTGGTATAAACTAAAGACTGCCGCGAACATCAACCATAAAGGATCAATACCTATTTTCGAAAGGACGTACAGGAGGAAATAGTACGCTACACTAAATACAATAATCAGTGTGCGCTATGAAGCATTCTTAATGTAATCGCTTGCTGCGTTGAGTCATAGCGAGACGCTACAACCAGATTTTTTATTTGAAGAAATTAATAATCGGGCCATCCGAAGACGACCCGAAAAACTAACCAACTTTTCTTATTAGTAACCAGGATTTTGCGTTAATACCGCATCCTTGTTTAATTGAATTTCAGTTAATGGAATAGGCAATAACAACGCTTTTGTAGTTAAGCCCGTAATCGGTTTTGAAGCATCGTTTGAGTTTAAACGAAGCGCACGTTCTACCAATGTCCCAGTCCTCATTAAGGTCATTCGTCTATTCTCTTCGCCAATCAACTCTCTGGCTCTTTCATCGAGAATAAAGTCTTTTGTCATTTCTGCGGCTGTAACCTGCGCAGCATTTGCCCTTGTTCTTAACACGTTAATATTAGTGGCTGCTTGCGCTGTTTTGCCCTGGGCCACCTGTGCTTCGGCAAGTAGAAGATAGGTTTCGCCTAATCGCATTAAGATAAAATCTTTGATCATCGCAAACCCGAACGCATCATTAGGATCATATGCACCCCACTTGGTCGTACTTGGACAAATATTAATTAAGGTATCTGGTCCTGTAAACGGCACTTGCTTTCCAAATCTGGCTGCATAGATCGGGTTCGGATCATTATAATAATATCTTCTGCGAATGTTATATTGTGAATTGCGAATATCGTTTCCTTTATACAATCCATAAAGCACCCAATTGCTCAAACGCAACCTGCCAATAGAACGACCGCCTAATGAATCGGCTACCGCCATCCCTGCAATGTTGTAATAAGCTGCTCCCCAAACCCTTCTTTGCTGTGGGTTATCGGTAATTCCACCAACTACAGCATTCGGGTTTTCTTGTTCCAATACCCAGATGGCTTCGGTATTTCCTTGAGATCTTCTCTGGTTTCCGTATTGAAACATATCAGAATAGTAATCTCCCGGCTGACTCGCTTTTACACCATAACGACTTCTGATCAGGTTAAATTTACCACTACTGATGATCGCTTGTGCCTGTTGCTCTGCTAAATCCGGTTTGCCAATACGCAGGTAAACCTCTGCTAAAAGCTGCATGGCCATAAATTTATTCGCCCTGCCGTACATTTTACCTTTGGTATTGTTTTTTACCGCTTCTATGTCTGGCAAGTTTGCTGCAGCAAAAACTAAATCAGCTACAATAAGATCATTTACTTCAGTTATTGGTGCGCGAACGAAATCTATTTTTGGTCCGGTTAGTGCATTTTTAATTAATGGAACCCCACCAAACAAAGTAGCCAGGTTATTATAAGCATATCCCCTAAAAAATCTTGCTTCGGCACTGATGAGGTTTTTACCATTCGGGCTGATAGTTGATGTGGTGAGGTTACTGATACCATCCAGAATGATGTTTGTAGAATTAACCATAGTGTAGTTTCTATTCCAGGCACGGGCGGCACCATTATCTGTTGATGTTAATAATGCATAATTATAATATGGAATTTCCACACCTTGCTGATTATTGGTTGCGTTTGCCACATCGGTTCCTACCTGCCAAACGCTCGGCCAACCTTGCTGATCGCCCCATGAAAAGATGGTGCTGGTGTGGTTATACAACCCGATAAGCGATGCTTCGAAACCAAGCGAATCGGTAAGGGTTAATGGCGTGTAAGCCGAAAATGGTTTTTCATCCAGAAATGCTTTTTTGCAGGATGATAATGCAAAAAACAGTATGGTAATGGATGCTATGATGGTTATATATTTTTTCATGATGATGCTAATTAACGTAAGGAAACATTTAAACCGATAACAAAAGTTCTGGTTACGGGGTAATTGTTTGTCCAGTCTGCTGCAAATGCCTGCTGATTTGCTCCCGAATTTCCTGTTCCTCTGCCATAGGTAGTTTGTTCAGGATCCCATCCTATCCAGTTGGTAAATGTTGCCAGGTTCCTGCCACTCGCGTAAACAGTTAAACTACCTAAATGAAGCTTATCTAATATTTTTTGCGTAAAAACATAGCTTAAGGTAACATCTTTAATTCTGGTATAACTGGCGTCGGAGGCGTAACCGTAACCTAAGGTATTGTTATAAGATAAAGCCGGACGGGTTTGGCTTTGATTTTCTGGTGTCCAGTAGCCAATTTCTGCAGGTGTATTTCTTCTTCCGGTTTCATCGCCATAAGTTAAATCAGGGTTATTTCTGGTGATGCCTTGGGCTGTTTGAATAAATACGCTTAAATTAATGTTTCTATAGTGGAAGGTATTTGTGATACCGCCTGTCCATTTTGGTGCTGTCTGGCCTAAAATAGTTCTGTCATCCGGCGTAATTCTACCATCGCCATTAATGTCAGCGAACTTCAAACTTCCAGGTCTTGCGGTTGGATCCTGTTTAGAAACATCTTCTCCCGTTTGCCAGATACCCGTCATTTGGTAATCATATATTACATTAATTGGTCTTCCAATGAACAACCTGTTTCCGAGATCATCCTTGCCATCGCCAAAAAGATCAGTAATTTTATTCTTGTTGGTCGCGAATACTACCATCGTTTCCCATCTGAAATCTTTTCCTCTAAAATTTTGTGAGTTTAGGGTTATTTCCAATCCATTATTGGTTGTTTTACCAACATTTTCCAATACCTCTCTATATCCGGTGATGATGGGCAAAGCTCTGTTAAGCAGAATTCCATCGGTTTTGTTTTGATAAGCCTCAATACTCCCGGAAATTCTGTTGTCGAAAAGACCGAAATCCAAACCGATGTTGGCTGTTTTGGTAGTTTCCCATTGCAACAGCGTGTTCCCTAAATTAGCAGGAAGTACACCGATGGTACTAATGCCATTAAATGGAGACCTCACCGAATTTTCGGTTGTAATCGTTCTGTAAACCCCTACTGCCTCATTACCTGTTTTACCATACGACACTCTTAACTTTAGGTTATTAATAGCCTTTAGGTTTTTCATAAAACCTTCGTTGGTGATGTTCCAGCCAATTGCTGCTGATGGGAATACGCCATACTTAGTTGTATTGACACCAAATACCGACGATCCGTCCCTACGTGCAGTTAAGGTTAACAGATAGCGACTATCATAAGAATAGAACAAACGACCCATTTGTGAGTTTAATCCATAACGATCACGATAGGTATTACTGGTCTGCGTTGCGCCAGCTCCAATATTATCTAGGCCCAATTCATCATTTATAAAACCCACAGCGCCTGCAGTGGTAGAATTGAATTTACGTTCTTGTGAGCTATATAAAGCTGTGAAATCGAAATGGTGTTTTTCGATATCCTTGGCATAAGTTAAAATATTTTCAATGGTATAACTGTTGGTAGAGGCATTGAAACTGCTCGCTGTTCCGTTATTATCGTTTGCCAAACGACCTACATAACTTCCTCTTCTTTCGGGGAAGTAAGTGTAACCTGCATTAAATCTATATTTTAACCCGGTTAATACCCCAGGGAATTTAATCTCGGCATAACCATTGCCATTGATGTTTGTTGTTCTGTTTATCTGTGTAGTTTTTAAACCTAATAATGGGTTAGTATACAATAATTCCGGAGCCATCGGGAAAATTTTATAAGCGCCATTTGCCTCATACTGCTGCCCGTAAGGACTCATTGCACTGGCTAATAACAAATTTGCTCTGCCACCATCAAACTTGTTGCTGGTTAAAAACAGTGATGTACCAACCGTTAAAAAACTCGTTACGTTGATATCCAGGTTTGATCTTAAACTCACGCGATTAAATTGATATCCTTTGATTACACCTTTTTGATCAAGGTAATCACCCGAGATAAAATATTTCACATCTGGCGAGCCTCCCGAAATACTCACATTATGATCCTGTATTCTACCTTGTTGTGTAGATTCATCAATCCAGTCTGTAGTTGTACCCGCATTATAAGCAGCAAGCTCACCAACATTGGGCACCGGTCTGGTTTGTGTCTGATTGGTTTGTTTCAAGAAATCAGCATATTTCTGTACATACTCTGCGCCGCTTCTAGGTTCTAGTGTATGGGCGATATTATCCAGACCCACATAACCATTGTAACGAATGACTGGTTTGCCAGATGTTCCACGTTTAGTAGTAACCAGAATTACCCCGTTAGATCCGTTCGTGCCGTAAATTGCGGTCGCACTTGCATCTTTTAAAACCTCTACTGATGCAATATCGTTCGGATTAATATCATTTAAAGATCCACCTGTTTTACTCAACGGAACACCATCTACCACCACATAGGGGCCAGCACTTGCTGAAATGGAGTTCTGCCCCCTGATTAAAGCATTCGGCTGACTACCTGGAACCGACGATGTGGTACTGATGTTTACCCCGGCCACAGCACCCTCTATTGCCTGAAGCACGTTGGTAACCGGAAGCTGAGATAACCTTGCTTTCGGTACTGATACCACAGAACCTGTTACATCTGATCTTTTTTGGGTACCGTAACCCACTACTACAACTTCATTAAGTGTTTTATCAGATTCTTCAGCAAGTGAGAAATTAAGTTGGGTTTGGTTTTCTAAAACGATGGTTTTCGGTGCATAGCCTATAAAGGTTACCACTAATGTTTCACCTTTAGTTGCGGCAATTTTGTAGCGCCCGTTTCCATCGGATATGGCCACCTTTGCCGTCTTTTCATTTTTAATGGTTGCACCAGGAATTGGCAAACCTTTAACATCAAGAATAACACCTGATATTTCTGCATTTTGAGTTTGAGCATATAGACTGTTGCCGCTGATACTTATAGTAAGCAGGATAGCGAAAAGTCCAAATATGCGCCCTAAAGGATAAAGTAAATTTTTTAGCATAATTGAATTTGGTTAGTTGATTTGTTTGGAGCGGGTTAGATTTTCGCAGAGATTACCCGGCGTTTGCTTTTAATTCAGCGCGATTTTTTCATCACCAGATAGGGTGCTTAGGCAGATTTGTTACAGGTCATAAAAATTTATATTTGATTAATTCAAAGAAACTATAAATAAACAGAAATTATGAGGGGCAATACGGTAATTAATAGGGGTTAAATTGATAATTAAACTAAAATAGTATAGAAGTGGCTTTATTCTAATGGATGCAAGCCTACATTTCTCTCTGATAAATGATTCCCCTCAATTTCATCCAGTAAAATCAATTAAGCACTCGCTGATCAGTAAGGTTTTGGTTCATAAATCTAAAACAAATTTTAACAAAAGCTTTGTTTATACTGTACATAATATCGTGGCGATAACCATAATATGCTTTTGTGTCATTTACTAATTATGGTAAATATGGCTATACCAAATTTTCAAGTTGCTAACTAACCTGCAAAGGCTACTTTCTGAAAAATTAATTTCTTGCCCGCTTCAACCTCAAAGATGTAAATTTTGTTGTGTTCGCCCTCGCTAACCGGCTCACCATTTTCATCAACACTATTGTTATTATAGCTTAGATTTAATTGAAGTGTATTTTTATCCTCCTGAACATAATTGACTATCAATTTAAAATTGAAATCACCAGCCTTAAAGTCTGGTGATTCTGCCAGGTGCTTCTCAAATAAATCATCCGCTTTTATTTTCATTATCGATTCTGCCAGGTCATCATCGAAAACTCTTTTATAATAGCGATCAAAATCCGCTTCATACAACAAATCAGGGTTTGCATATTTCCCTATCCTGGATTTTCTTTCACTTTCTGAGAAATCAACCAGATAGCCCCAGCTTTCGTCACCAACCGGAAATTTTAAATAGGTTTTTAATTTATCTTTATCTTTCAGAAAAATAGCCTGACGTAAATTCTTAAAATCATCAATCCAGGTATTTACAGGAATGTATTTACTATTGAGGTTGCTTTCAGGTGTTGCTGTAACTGAGTCAGAAACGATGGTTTTAACCGTATCCTTTTGGTCTTTAACCACCTGCTTTGATTTGTTTTTACAAGAAAGCATTGCGGTCAACGTCATCAATATTAAAATAATCTTTTTCATTGTATTAAAGGTATTTTATTTATTTTACATCATTATGGTCTAATTTGAATTTTCGTTCCTATTTTAACAGAACGATATAATTCATCTATTTCAGCATTCGTTAACGCAATACAGCCGTTTGTCCAGTTGTAGCACCTTTGAAATTTATTAATAAATCCCAAACCATTGCGCAATGCATGAATTTTAATGTCTCCACCAGCAGATTTCCCGGCTAGCCTGGCATGTGTTAAATCCTCTGCATTTGGATACGAGATACCCAGATTTTTATGATAGCCACTTTTATCATTTTTGGCATTGATGCTATAGATTCCTTCCGGGGTTTTCTCATCACCTTCAAATTCTTTATGGCCAACAGGCTGATCACCAAATGAAACGGTATATGTTTTTAACACCTTACCATTAGAATAGGCCAAAAGCTGTTTTTTTGACTTTCTCACTTCCAAATAATCAATTACAGCGCTTTCGGGGAGTTTTTGCTCAGGAAAAATGTTGTAAATTAATAAAGCAACTAAGGTTATTACGCAAAAAATTTTAATAAGTTTCTTCATTTTAAGTTATTTCATTCGTTTGCAACAGCATAAATTTCTTTAGCTATACTAAAAGTACCATTAATGTTTATCAAATTCCAAAAACATTCTCTTGCCAGGAGCCTACCTAATTCAATGAAGCTAGGCTCCCTTTACGACGAAATTAAATGGCTAACCGGAACGTTTCTAAACTGCAATATGATTATTTAAATCTGTAAACTTTGCCTTAATTTTGCGGCATACAAACAAAACAAAAATGGCTAAAACTAAACTTACAATAAACAACAACGGCTCGGTAAAAATAGAAGGAGATTTTGAAATTGTTGACAAAAACGGAAACAATTATGGCTTACAGGGCAGAGAAGTATTGTCAATTTGCCGTTGCGGTCTTTCTCAAAACAAACCCTTTTGCGATGGCGCACATAAAGGCCATTTCGAGCATGATGCAATAGCTTTTGATCTGCCTCCAAAAAAGGTATAAACAATAATCTTTTACTGAAAGCCTTACAGAAATGTAAGGCTTTTATTTTACCTTATTTTTTTTAGAACCATAACAACGAAAATTTCTTGTAACAAATTTTCATAAAATTTTATAATCTGAATAAATAAACGTTAATTAGACGATTATTTATTGTTATGAGCGCAGCAAACTATGTAATTGGTGTAGATTACGGCACGGACTCTGTTCGTTCGGTTCTGGTCGACACCGCAAACGGAAAAGAAATTTCAGCTTCTGTTTTTCTTTATCCCCGATGGCAAAAGGGTTTATATTGTAAACCATCAGCCAATCAATTCAGACAGCATCCATTAGATTATATTGAGGGTTTAGAACACACCATTAAAGCTTGTATTGAAAAAGCTGGTGGTGCAGAAATTGCTCAGTTGATTAAAGGGATCTCTATTGATACCACTGGTTCCAGTCCGGTGGCTGTTGATGCCACGGGTAATCCCCTGGCACTCACACCAGGTTTTGAGGAAAATCCAAACGCCATGTTTGTACTTTGGAAAGATCATACTGCCGTTAAGGAAGCCGCTGAAATTAATGAGCATGCTACTAAATTCGCTACTAATTACCTGAAATATGTTGGAGGAATTTATTCTTCCGAATGGTTTTGGTCGAAGTTACTTCGCATCTTAAGAGTTGATTCATCTATCAAAGCTGGGGCTGAATCATGGGTGGAACATTGCGACTGGATTCCCTTTTTATTAACCGGGGGAACGGATGTAAACACCATGAAACGCAGTCGTTGTGCAGCCGGACATAAAGCTTTATGGGCCGAAGAATTTAATGGCTTACCTCCTGAAGATTTTTTTAGCAGCCTTGATCCGCTTTTAGCCGGGTTTAGAGATAAATTATTTAATGATACCTATACTTCAGATGTTTCTGCCGGAACTTTAAGTGAAGAATGGGCAAATAAATTAGGCTTAAATACTAATGTGGTGATTGGTGTTGGTGCTTTCGATGCCCATATGGGTGCCGTTGGCGGTCAGATTGAACCGTATTATTTAAGTAAAGTAATGGGTACGAGTACCTGCGATATATTGGTGGCTCCGAATCAGGATTTACATGGTAAATTAATTGGTGGCATCTGCGGACAGGTAAATGGTTCTGTTATTCCGGGTATGGCAGGATTAGAAGCAGGTCAGTCTGCCTTCGGCGATGTGTACGCCTGGTTTAAAAACTTAATTAGCTGGCCTTTAAATCATTTATTGACAGAATCTGATTTAATTAACGAAGCGACAGCAATTGCCTTAAAAGATGAATTAGAAAGTAAAATCATTGCCAATTTAAGTAAACAAGCTGAAGCTTTAGAGGATGATGATTATGCTGAATTAGCCATTGATTGGTTAAACGGCAGAAGAACCCCTGATGCCAATCAGGAGCTTAAAGGTGCCATTATTGGTTTGGGTTTAGGCACTGATGCGCCAAGGTTTTTCCGTGCTTTGGCTGCTGCTACTTGTTTCGGTGCGAAAGCAATCGTAGATCGTTTTAAAGAGCAAGGTGTTCCGGTAAAAGGAATCATCGGGATAGGTGGTGTAGCTAAAAAATCAGCTTATATTATGCAAATGATGGCCGATGTATTGGAAATGCCCATCAGAATTCACCGTTTCGAACACACTTGCGCTTTAGGTGCGGCCATGTTTGCAGCGGTTGCGGCGGGTATTTATCCCAACATCGAAGCCGCAATGGCCGCTATGGGTACCGGATTTGAGAAAGAATATACTCCAAATGTGAAAAAACAGAAATTGTATCGCCAGCATTACCAGGCTTATTTAGGCTTGGGCAGATACTTAGAAAAACACAATAAAAAAGACGTAAAACCGTACTTGTCATGAGCAATTACCAGGATATAAAAGAACAGGCTTATCAGGCCAATATGCAGTTACCAAAACTGGGGCTGGTACTCTTTACTTTCGGGAACGTAAGTGCAGCTGATCGTGCTCAGGGTGTTTTTGCCATTAAACCGAGTGGTGTGCCTTATGAGGATTTATCACCGGATAAAATGGTGATTGTCGATTTTGATGGGAATACCGTTGAAGGGAATTTGCGTCCATCTTCAGATACCAAAACGCATGCTGTTTTATATAAACATTGGGAAGATATTGGCGGCGTAGTACACACGCACTCTACCTATGGAACCGCCTGGGCGCAGGCGCAAAAGGCCATTCCAATTTTTGGGACCACTCATGCTGATCATTTAACGGTTGACATTCCTTGCGCAGCACCAATGGATGATGCCATGATCAAAGGAAACTACGAATATGAGACTGGCTTCCAAATTATGAATCACTTTAAAGATCTGGGGCTAAGTTATAAGGAAGTTGAAATGATTTTGGTCGGTAATCACGCACCTTTTACCTGGGGAAAAACCGCTGAAAAAGCAGTTTATAACAGCGCTGTTTTAGAAGCAGTAGCACAAATGGCCTTATTAACACAACAGATTAATCCACAGGCACCAAAATTAAAGGATTCCTTGATCGAAAAACACTTTGAACGGAAGCATGGTGCCGGGGCTTATTATGGGCAGGTTTGAGTCTTGAGTCTTTAGTCCAGAGTCTAGAGTCGAAAGTCCAGAGTCTAATATCCAGAGTCTAAAGTTCAGGGAGCGGAATTAGTTTGGAGTTGAGAGTTGGAAGTCTTTAGTCGAAAGTCTTGGGGCCAGAATGAGTTTGCAGTTGAAAGTTGAACAAGCTAAAAAGACTTAAATAAAACAGCATAAATTAAAAACAATATAGTAATGATTGATTTAAAGAAATTACAAGTTTGGTTTATCACTGGTACGCAGCATTTGTACGGTGAGGAGACCTTAAAACAAGTGGCAGATCATGCACAGGAAGTAGCAGATTCGTTAAACCAAAATGGAAATATCTCCGTTTCGGTCGTTTACAAACCAATTGTAAAAACAACTGAAGAGATTTTCGAAACGCTACAACAAGCTAACATCGATGAAAATTGCATCGGTGTGATCACCTGGATGCATACCTTCTCTCCTGCTAAAATGTGGATCAGGGGTTTAAATGTTTTGCAAAAGCCTTTGCTTCATTTACACACCCAATTCAATCGGGATATTCCTTGGAATACCATCGATATGGATTTCATGAACTTAAACCAAAGTGCACATGGTGACCGTGAATTTGGGTTCATGGTGACCAGAATGCGTAAAGATCGTAAAGTGGTGGTTGGCCATTGGCAAGATGAAGAAGTAGCAAAACAAATCGATACCTGGTGCAGAGCTGCCGCCGGATGGAACGATTGGCAAGGTGCTAAATTTGCTCGTTTTGGTGATAATATGCGCTATGTTGCTGTTACCGACGGTGATAAAGTTGAAGCAGAAATGAAATTTGGCTTCGCAGTAAACACTTACGGCATTGGTGATTTAGTGGCTGTAATTAACGCGATCGATGAAAATTCTATTCAGGATTTATTGAAGGAATACGAAGAAACATACCACATGGCCGACGATTTGAAAGCTGGCGGTGCCAGACATCAATCTGTTTATGATGCTGCAAAAATCGAGCTGGGCTTACGTAAATTCCTGGTAGACGGTGGTTTTAAAGGATTCTCTGATACATTTGAGGATTTACATGGCATGATTCAGTTACCGGGTATTGCTGCGCAACGTTTAATGGCCGATGGTTACGGTTTCGCTGGTGAAGGTGATTGGAAAACAGCTGCTTTGGTTCGCGCGTGTAAAGTAATGGGCGCTGGTTTACCTGGCGGCAATGCTTTTATGGAAGATTATACTTATCATTTCGATCCTGCTAACGCCATGGTTTTAGGTTCGCATATGCTGGAAGTGGATGCTTCATTGGCGAATGGCAAAGCAAGTTTAGAGGTTCACCCTTTGGGTATTGGTGGCAAGGCTGATCCTGCCCGTCTGGTTTTTAACGTAGGTAGTGGCGATGCGCTAAATGCTTCTTTAATTGACATGGGAAATCGTTTCCGCTTGTTAGTAAACGAAGTAACAGCTGTTGAAGCGGAGCATGATTTACCAAACTTACCTGTTGCACGTGTACTTTGGAAACCGCTTCCTGATATGAAAACTGGTTGTGCCGCATGGATTTATGCTGGTGGTGCACACCATACGGCTTATAGTCAGAATTTAACGACAGAACATTTATCAGACTTTGCAAATATTGCTGGTTTGGAATACATCAACATTGGTGCTGATACCAAAATTAATCAGTTCAGAAATGAGTTGCACTGGAATGAGGTGGCTTATAAATAATTCATAATAAGTTCTGTAATTGAAAGCCGATAGTTTTATAAATTATCGGCTTTCATTTTTTAAATGAGGCTGCAGATTCGCAGATTATAATTTGGTTGGTGAGACACCAACCAATAAAGCGTCTCAAAGGCTAGCCTTTCACAATAGCAGTAAAATCTGAAAAGTCTTCTATCTTAAATACTCTAATATCTCTCACAGACTTTTTGAACCAATCAATATTAGATAGAATATTAATGGCTTTATAAACTGCCGTTAAATTCCCTTCTGTAACATAAGTACTGCCTTGAATCCAATAAAAACCATTTTTATTTAAATGATTTTTTATTTCTACATAAGCGCTATGATATTTCTCGCCATATTCTTTTTTCAAATCAGCGATGGTCATATCAAAGCTTAATGCGTACATGTTTCTTTACTTAAAAACCTAAAAAGATCTTCTTTCTCAAAAAATACTTCTCCATCTTCAGATTCTGCTGTAATAACGATTCCAGCAAAAGGATTTTTCTCTATTTCTTTGATAGTACCATTAATCCAATCAGATCTATCAGTTACTTGGGGAGAGATTGAAACTTTGTCGCCTATTTTCATATTGAATTGGTGTTATCATTTTTAAACTCATATTAACTATAGCAAATATAATATTTTCAAACATAGATAAATATTTTGGTCAATGACAAAAGCACCTTCAGACTGACGAAGTTTTGTTAGATTTAACTTACGAAGTTTCCAAGGCCGAAAACGCAGGGGAAACTTCGTAAGTTTTCAGAATGATCTTCAGACTAACGAAGTTCTGCCACTGCACAATTCCTTCTAAACTTCGGAAGTCTTATTTCTGAGGTTTAACTTGCCAACTAATCCTCCATCTTTACCATAGCTTTAATCACTCCATTTTTTGGATCCAGCCAGCTTTCAAACTCATCTTTTACTTCTTCAAATTTAACCTGATGTGTAATGTAGGTAGTCGGTTTTACTAAACCTGCTTTCATTGATTGAATGACATGTTCAAAATCTTCAATATTGGCATTTCTGCTACTCATTAACGTAGATTCTCTTTTATGAAATTCCGGATGATTAAAAATCAAATCACCTTTTTGTAAGCCAATCAACACAAACCTGGCACCATGCGCTAGGTAGTTAATGGCATTATTAATCGCTTTCTGGTTTCCGGTGGCATCAATTACCACGGTAGGCATATCGCCATTGGTGAGCTGACTCAACTGCTCACTAACATCCGGAGATAGTGCATTGATGGTATGCGTTACACCAATTTTTTCCTTACAAAAAGTCAGCCGATCATCGTTAATATCAAGCGCAATTACCTTGCCTCCGGCAATCCTTGCAAATTCCATCGTACCCAAACCAATCGGGCCAGCGCCAATTACCAAAACAAATTCTCCAGACTGCACGTCAGCCCTTCGAACGCCATGGGCACCAATCGCCAAAGGCTCTACCAACGCCAGTTCGTCATAACTTAATCCTGCTCCATGTAAAAGTGTTCGCGAAGGTACCTGAAGATACTCACGCATTCCGCCATCAACATGCACGCCACAAACCTGCATTTTCACACAGCAGTTTGGCTTATTCATCCTGCAGGAAATACATTCCCCACAGTTGAAATATGGAATAAAGGTAACAGCCTCTCCTATCTTAAAATCGTTTCTTCCATCAAGCTCGATTAATTCTCCAGAAAGCTCGTGACCTAAAACTCTTGGATAGTTGAAGAAAGGCTGGGTACCTTCAAAGGCATGTAAATCCGTTCCACAGATCCCGATACGTTTAATCTTTATAATGGCGTGGTCCTTTTTAAGTTCAGGTTTTTCAGTTTCTGAATATTCAAAGGTTCCTGGTGTTGTGCAAGTAAGAGTTTTCATTTTATTTTAATGAGAGAAGGATTGAATTTTGAATTAGTGAATTACTAAATTTTGAATGAAAGAATGATTTAATTAATGAATTGTTTAAAGCGATTGCATAAGCTTTTACTCATTTAATTATTCTCTAATTCTTTCATTTATTCATTTTATCATTCCCTAATTCATTTATTTATTAGGCGTTGGCTAAAGCCCTGTCTAAATGCACATAACCACCATCAACATGAATGATCTGTCCGGTGGTATGGCTTGATTTATCCGATAATAAAAATGCTGCCATATTGGCGATTTCTTCTGCCGTAGTCATTCTATTTTCTAAAGGAATTTTAGCCGTTATTTCGTCCAGTTTGGCTTGAGCATCTGGCAAAGTTTCTATCCAGGTTTCATAGGCTGGTGTCCAGCATTCAGCTACCACTACAGCGTTAACCCTGATACCATACTTTAGCAACTCAACAGCCCACTCGCGCGTTAAGGCATTACGCCCACCGTTCGCAGCGGCATATGCAGATGTATTTCCCTGGCCTGTTTCGGCAGTTTTGGAAGTGATGTTTACGATTGCACCTTTGCTTTTAATCAGTTCTGGCAAAGCGTGATGTGCCATTAAATAGTAATGAACTACATTTTTATGCAAAGAAGCCATGAAATCTTCATAGTTTCCGTGTTCTAAGCCTACTCCATCATTCACCCCAGCGTTGTTCACCAATCCGTCGATTCTACCGAATTGCGCTACAATGGCTGCAATTACATTTTTACAATCTTCCGGATTAGAAAGTTCTGCCACAAATTGAGCCGCCTTTCCGCCGTTTTCTTCAATTGCCGCAACAACCTTTTCATTGTCTTCCGCTTTTCGTCCAACAATTACCGCAATTGCATTTTCTTTTGCAAATACTTCTGCAATGCTCCGGCCAATGCCTTTTGCAGCGCCGGTAACAATCACAACTTTTCCTTTTAAATTTAAATCCATATCTTTTTAATTAGTAGTTAATGAATGAGTGGATTAGTGAATGATTGAATGTATATAAATTACGAATAAAATTTTCCATTTAATCAATCTCTGTTTTATCAATCCATCATTCTTTCATTCCATCATTCTTTCATTCCATCATTCTCTCCCTCAGTCATTCCATTACTCTATCATTACTTTTACATCTGTTTTTCTCGCTTCTGGCAAGACTTTTAAATCTATTAATTTTCCATTTTTCAAAGTTCCTTCAACTGTAGTTTGGTATGGTGCAAAAAGTTTGAAATGTACATCCCAATCTTTTGGCCAGGCCGGAAACAAATAAAGCTTTTTTCCATCCACCTGCATTAACATTTCCTGCAAACCAATCATCCCTGAGCCGCCCCAATTGTGATCAGGTGTCCAGTCGAAACCAGGCCCCCAAAATGCTGGAAACCTTCTTCCGGAATCCTTAAGTTTTAGGGTGGTAAGCTTTTCGGCTTCTTCAGTTAAACCTAACCTTGCGGCGAAGATATTATCTTGTTTCCAACCTATATGACTTCGAAATTTAATTACATCGGTATCGTATTTAAATGTATTAATTGCCGTATCCAGTCCAGCTTTGCCAATGCCATAAATCCCCCAAGGATAAACCGGGTATAACTGCGGACTTTCAGTATTGTTAATCCGCTCCCAAACTTTTGCAGGTGAAATAGTGGTATGTCCCTCAAACTGCCTGAAGCTAATTGAAGGAATCATCTGGAGCATCTCAGTCCACTCTTTCTTTTTATTGCCTGGCAAGGATGGATATTCAATCAACCGCTCCAGCACAGTTTTCAAAGCCGCTATGGTGGAAGCAGAATTATATGCCATTTTATAGGTTTCGGCACCAGAACCGGGATACAACACCATATGTCCATTTCCATCCAAAGCTTTCGCCCCACGTTGCTTTGCCAAATAAGCGTAGTGTTCCCTAAAGAAAGTCAAAGAACTTTCGATTAAAGGGAGGTACTGCTTAATATCTCGATTGTCGTATCTTTCCGTTTCGAGGATCATCATGCAAAATTCCAGCACGGTATCCCATTCGTATTCCAGCCAGGCATTGTATTCCATTCCCTGATTAAAACCCGCCGGGCGTTTCCATCCATATTCCGCAGGATTTGGCAGACCAAAATTCTCTAGCTGTTCGGTGAAACTGGCACCTTTATGCCCCCATGCGGCTTCTGTTCTGATTTCTGCATTCTTGAGCAGGTTAAGATAGAAATCAAACTGTGGTTTCATCAGCTCAAAATCGCCACTTTTTAACAACGGCCAGTATACCAGTCGCTGGTTTTGAGCGGTATGCGTCCCTCCTCCCCAATTTCTAAAATCTGGTGTGTATTTTAACGTTGAATCGGTAAATTGCGGATCATAAGTAAACAATCCACCGTTGAATTTGGTTGGATATTTTCCGAAGGCATTGCAGCCCAACATAAACCTGAATAGCTGGTAATTTCTTGAGGATTGATTCGCCGTTTCATCCTTTGCGCTGATGTTAATAAAACTTCTTTTCCAGTAATCATTCCACCATTTAATACTAGGCGTTTGACTTGCCGAAGTTTTAATCGCATATATTTCTTTTTCCCAAGCTGGAACCGATGTCGCTTTACTGGTATTTAAGCGAATGGTAATCTGCTCAGATTTTGTTGGCAATTGACTTTTTAACGTCCAGCCTTGAAATGGTGTATTCATGTAGGTTCCAGAATAATTTCCAGCTGGAATCATTTTATCTCCATGTAACGAACCGCCAAAAATTAAGTTTTTCAAGGGATTAAATAATTCTGTTTTTCTATTTTCTAAACCCTGCTGTTTTACGGCAACATCAAATACAGTTTCCGGTTTATTTTGATGATAGAATTGAATAATATTTCCTTTGAAGCCAATTTCGTCTTTAAAGGTTTTAACTACACCCTGTGGCGCCCATTTGTAGGCGTTTTGATTGTTCTCCTTCCCTTTTGTAATCCGATCTTCAAAACGCCAGCTTTCATAACTCGCTTCAGTTGTTACTTTCTGACTGGATTTAATATCCAGATGAATTACAGGGTTAAAAACATCAACCCAAATCTTAATTTGAGTCTTTAGCTTGCTAGTTGAACCTGAAATCTGCGCATAACCATCATTTAAAATTAGTTCCTGCTTAAAGGTTTTCCCTTCGAATGGGTTTGGACTTAACTTTAGTTTTACACGACCAAGTTTAAGCAGGGTATTATTTTCGTCAAAGGTGCCACTTCGGGATAGGTAAAGGTATACTTCTCCTTTTTCTACCCAAAGATTAAGGCCAATATCGCCACCGCCCACTGGCATTGATTCTGATGAATTAAGGCTCTGGGTAGTCCACGTTACGTTTTCTTGTGATTGTGCTGTTGAGATTGATAAAAATATAAGCAAAATATATGACCAACTTAGAAACCTAGGCGCAGCCAAGAAAGAATTTACAACCTTTGACCATATAACAGCATATGAGTTCCTGGCTAAAATACTCAGCGTTCTATGTGCCTTTGTGGCGATGTATATCTTTCTGGTTAACATCATTACTAATTATCCCAATTATCGGTACGGAAAGAAGATACGGGCAAACCATCGTTTCCAAATAAATCACCATTAACAAAATCTTTAAAAGCATATCTAACGGCCACAGGTACCTTTACCTTATCAGCCGAAACGGTAACACTGCTTCCTTTTATTTCTGCTTTCGCAGGATAAAATTTCTGATCAGCCCCGGCAATTTCGAATAAAGACAGGGTTTTCCCAAAAGAGGTGATGCCATTGGGTACGTTCTGAAATTTCACAACCGCTTCATTTTTAACAATTGTTACCGATTCATAAGCAGGGCTTACGCCGCCAAAACCTTTTATGCCATAAGTTTTCGACAATGCTAAATAGGCTAACCGTTCCCCTCCTTGTTTTTTATTGGCTGGGTGGATGGAGTTTTCTTCGCCAATATCCAATAATACAGCCATTCCTGAATTTGGAATTATTGAAAGTGATTTACGCTGCGCATCTCGGATAAAGGCAGAATTATTAATTTTTGTTCCTTTTCCAATAGTTGAATAATTATAACTAAAAGGTGCAATCTGTGCATAATAAAAAGGAAATTCTCCAATATCCCAATGTTGTCTCCAGCTGGAAACCATGGCCGGAAAAAAATCTTCGTAGCGGTCTGGCCTTTCGAAATTGGATTCGCCCTGGTACCAGATGGCTCCCTTTATGCCGTAACCAATTACCGGATAAAGCATGCCATTGTACAAGGTTGTTGGTGTTCGGCTCACTTCTTTGATCGAATCTCCCTTTGATGGTATTTTGATTTCTGTAAAGGGCTTCAAATCTTCTGGCGACATCCATGCTTCAATTGTGGAACCACCATAACTGTCGTTGATGATTCCGATGGGAACCGTTAAAACTTCACTCAGCAGCTTACCGAAAAAGTAACCCGTTGCGCTGAAGTTGGATACCGCCTCTGGTTCGGCCAGTTTCCATTGGGAAGCTTTACTGTTTTCTTGCTTTTCGGTTATGGAAGAACGCGGAACGGTATAAAGCCTGATGTTTTGGTTTGTAGATTTTAAAATCGCCTCAGCCGAACCAATAATCGGCTGACTTTTGAAACCTTTCATGGGCATTTCCATGTTCGATTGTCCGCCACAAAACCAAACTTCACCGATCAGGATATCTTTTAAAACCAGTTCTTCGCCATCATTAAATTCCATTTCATAGGGGCCGCCAGCTTTCGGAGTAGATACTTTTACCCGCCACTTTCCTTCCTGATCAGTTGTAACTTTATAAGTTTTTCTATTCCATGAAGTTTCTATTTTTACAGTGGAAGAGGGTTTCGCCCAACCCCAAATGGCCACGTTACTTTGCTGCTGTAGCACCATATGATCAGTAAAAATAGATGCGGGTTTAACCGTTGCCGATGCAATGATGCAGTAGGCAAGGTTTAAAAAAAGGAGGAGTCTTAGTTTCATTTTGTTTCTTTCTGTCATCAATTGTTTAATTACCTACTTACGAGCAGCCAATACCTCACATCGTAAAGTCTGAAGGAATAAACTTTCGTTTGCATGAGCTAGCTTCTTTATCATTTTTTCGTTTTTAAAGTGGGAAATCTTTCGGGTTTTATCACTAAAAATATACTTTATTGCCAAAGGTTCGTAAATTCTGAAGTGTAGGTAATGGCCTTATCATTATTTTCTTTTTAGTTCTCCTGATAGCCTTTCCCGGATCTAGCGACGCTAATGTTTCAGTTCTTAGCCCTGTTAAAAGATCAAAAACAGTCTCAGTAGTTGAATTTTGCCCATCATAAACTACGCTGGAGATTTTAACTAATTGGAAAATTCCATTTCTATAGATGAATTTGTGTTCATAACGAACATCATCTCTTTCTGAATTCATTAATAGATATCCTTTCTCGATAAAAAAATAAGGGATTTGATTTTTAGTATGTACACCGTTTACATATTGCGGTTCAATTACATCTGTTGATGAGAAAACCATTTTAAATTTTTTATTGGGTTGTAAAAAAAATATTTGCAACCTCAATGGAACAGATGCATCAATGGTATCCATCGTAATTACAGTTTTATCTTTTAAGCCATCCTTATTCAAATCTCCCTCTTCTAATCTAATCTGAATAGTAAAATTATCCTTCAATTTCTTTTGTTGAGCGTAGACAACAGTTTGAGCAAATGCCAGAATGAATACCACTATCTTTTTCATTTATTTGAAATATTAATTCTTATTTATTCCTCAACCTGAACCAATACAGGACCAAACAAGCCCGTAGGATTGAGTGGTTTCCCCTCCAAACGGAAAGGCGCTGTAGTTTTTGTAATTTTCTTATCTTCAGTTAATTTACTATCACCAATTAAACGGTTTGCCCAGGTATTTACCACTTCAATACTGATTTGATTTATACCTTTTTTAATGGCCTTACTAATATTTAACCTAAAGGGAGCCGTCCATAATGTACCGCAGGATATTCCATTTATTTTTACATCTGCCATGCTGGAAAAAGCACCTAAATCTATCCAGGCGTTTTTGATATCACCATCGTAATTAAATGTATTGTTATAAATTGCTGTACCTGAATAATACCGGATGGTGCTATCGGCGTGCTTGGTCCAATCAATAAGATTCTCAAACAATACAGGTTTTACAGGACCACCATACGTTGGATCAAACTGAACTTTCCAATTTTTAGAAAGGTCTTGAACGGTTTTAAAAGTTGACCAATTATTGCCATTTTCTTTCTTTGTATTTTTAGCTGACTTTTTAAAAATCACGAATAAGGATTGATTGGATGCAAACTTTAGTTTTAGATTAATGCGTCCGTTCTTTTCAGACCAGCTTTTCACTTCACGATACTCGTTGCTTACTGCATCATAAATTACAGGCGTTCTGCCTGCTACCCTGAAAGATAATATTAGATCTCTTGCTCCCGCCTTTTGATTTGAAACAAAATAAATCTCTTCATCAATGGCTGACCGATGAAAATAGGCAATTTTATCTGGTTCATGGTTTTCGTTTTCAATTGCATAAAAGTCTTTTGCTACGCCTAGCTGCTGGAAATTTTCACCATAAAATGGTGCTTTGAAAACGTCACCAGCACCCAATTTCTTCCGCTTAACAATTTGATTACCTTTTGCAGTAGCAATGAAATTTCCACCCCAAATGCTTTCGACAAGTGCGTCAAAAGATTGTTTATTAATTTGTTTTAATCCAGCTTGATACAAGGGCTTATCTCCAACAATCACTTTAGCTCCAGCTTTAATTAATTCTGAGAGTTTTTTTATCGCAGCATCACTTATATACTGATAATTGGGGTTCATTTTCATATTCCCCGGTAGCACCAAAATCTTGTAAGCGGCACCGCTTTCAAAAACTACCTCACCATTTTTTACTGTAGCCGTACTTAACACGTCTGGATTAAAACTATCATAAGCATAACCTCGAAGTGGATTTACCCAATTTTCAGGATCGGCCATATTTGCAGAATGTGTTACACCTGCCGGGATTTGTCTTAATGGTTCACCAATATTTGCCAAACGTTTTTTTTCTGATTCAACTACATCTGCTCCGAAAATACCTGGCAAAGTTTCTACCAAACGATCGGGCAGCACCGAACGCCGGGGCAATTCTTCGCCCGTGAAAACAGCAATATCTATTACTGGTTTTCCTTGCTGTAAAAGGTTTTGTGTGCGTGTTGCATAGTCTACCCAAGCCTTACCCTGCTTCCACCAGGTTTGATCGCGCTGAAAATACAATCCTACCCCATCCAATGTCATTCCAGGCTTTCGATCTATCCAGGGATTGTGCGTAAAAACATGATAAACCAGTTTATTAATTCCAAGTGCATAATTTCTATCCTGCAAGGTTTTCATGTTTCCAGGGCTTTCATTCCAATCCATTCTAACGGTGGTAAAAGCTTCTGCCTGAACGATATTCTTTCCGTAAATATGCGCCCCGGAGATTGCATCGAGCATATCATTTGGCTTATCATGAGTGGGGCTGTTTAGCCAGAACTCTCCCATTGGTACGTCAACGGTTTTGTAATGCATTAAACCATCACTCATCATTGTTGGCGCAATACTTTCCGCAGTAAACGTAACACCCTTTGCTTTCGCCAGTTCAGCGAGCGTTTTGTAAAACTGATTAACTACCAGTTCTGAAATGGTCTTCCTTACATCGTATAAAAAGTCTTCAGAAACCTTTGCACTTTCCAGAGGCAAACCCGTCATGATGGGTAAATAAGGCGTTAGGTCATATCCCCTGCGCTTTAAAAATTCGGCTTTAAAAACCGGCGACCAATTCTGGCTACCGCATTCCCAGCTATCCACATGAAAAACACTCAATACCTTTTTAGCGATTTCAGGTCCTGCATGTTTCAACGCCTCACCGTACCAGCTATTAAACTGAAGCTTCACGGCTTCAGGATTAAATTTATCACATTCTAAACCCATTCCGCCACCAGCCGTTGCATTGGTGTGTCCGGTCGAGGTATGACCAATCCTTAAAATTGTCCAGTTTCCTTTTGGTACCTTCCAATTTAACGTTCCATCTGAATTCAATTTATCTGTCAGGTTGATTACTTGGTTTAATGGGACACATAACTCCGTTCCGATTTGCTGTTCGGTACTTCTTTTGCTTATCCGCCAAACAGATCCATTTTTGCCTTCATATTGATTGATTTTTGCTTCTGAAGATAATTCCAGGTTGACCAATTTTAATGATGGTTTCCACTTTGCTGCGTCTAAATCTTCTGCACCTGGCTCTGAGTCTTTTTTATCGTAAATAAACCTGAAAAATCTGGCCGTTGTTGGGATGATTGAATGAGTAACTTCTTCATCAGTATCTTGCCAGCCATGACGTGGTGGCTCTAAACGACCTATAGCGCGATACTCTTTGCCATCATTACTCACTTCGATGGCTAACCGTTGGGCCTGATAATTATTTCCACTAACTTTTATATTTATAGATCTGCAAGTGAAAGGCTTTTCAAATTCATATTGAACAAAACATGGCTCGTTCGAACCAAAATTCTTCTTATTTCCTGGCTGAACCAAACCTGTGGCATCGGCACCATTGCTTGCCGTAATTTTTGGAATTGCTGTACGCGTTGTGATGCTTTCGCCAGGTGGCGATGGATAGGCATAAACTGCAATATCACGATAATAGTTTTCTTTACTTTCTGGTTGAGGTAAAGGTATTTTATCAATTCTATTATTGATAGTTATCTTAGACCAAACTACTTTTTGCATAGACAGTTCCGGGGTAATCCACGGACCACCTGCAAGCGCGAAACCATCGCTTACGTGCATGCCTAGTTTTAGTTTTAAACGTTTCGCTTCTGTCATTGCGAACTCCACCATTTGCCACCATTCCGGTGTAAGTTGAACCGCCGGAGGAGTATAAACTGGTGTTTTATCGGGTCCCTGAATACTCATTAAATAAGCACCACCAATGCCATTGGTTTTCATCGCTTCTAAATCAGCTGTGATGCCGGCTTTTGAAACTGCACCTTTTACCCAATACCAGAAAACCCATGGCTTAGCTTTTTCGTTTTGTTGAGCATTAAGCTTGAAGCTAAAAGTGCAAAGCAGAAAGAACAAGAAGATTTGACTAAACGTTGGTTTCATTTTAATATTTTTCGCCATTGAACAGGTTGTTTTTTAACACCTTCCTGCAATAATGATTCGTTTATTTGTGAGCGACTTTATACCCTCTTAATGCGAAGTAGAGAACGATGATAAAACAGACTAAAGGAATGCTATATCCGATCTGAATATTATCGCCATACTGATCAATCATCGTTCCCATGCTAAATGGTAAAATAGCACCACCAACAATTGACATGATTAGCCAGGAGGAACCAGGCTTGGTATCCTCACCAATTCCTTCAATGCCCAAAGCGAAGATGGTTGGAAACATGATCGACATAAAAAAGCCTATAGCTCCTAAAGCATAAACTACATAAGAACCTTGTCCGAGTATTGCCACTAAGCAAAGGAGAACGGAAATAACTGCATAAATGGCTAATAGCTTATTTGAAGCTATAAATTGAAGTAAGGCTGTTCCGGCGAAACGTCCGGCGGTGAATAAAAAACCATAGATAGCGAGATATGAGGCAGCTGTTTTTTCGTCAAATCCACCACCTTGCTGCGCCATTCTGATAAAAAAGCTTGTTACACAAACCTGCGCACCCACATAGAAAAACTGCGCAACTACTGCCCATCTTAAATGTTTATGACGTAATGCGCCGAAGAAACTACCTTTTGCCTCCCCGTCTACGCTTTTTGTTTTAATTTCCGGCAGATGGATAAAGTAAAATATAACTGCAATCACCAGCAAGATAACGCCAAGTGTGATGTAAGGTGTCTTTACTGACGCTGCCTCTTCCAGAAAATAACTATTTCTGCCCGATTCAGTCATTGCTGCCAATTCATCTTCAGTATGCGATTTTCCTGAAAGAATGAACAAACCACCAATTACGGGCGCAACCATCGCAGCCAATCCATTAAATGAGGCGGCTAAATTCAGTCTGCTGGTCGATTTCGCCGGATCGCCGAGGATTGCCGCATAAGGGTTTGCAGAAGTTTCTAGCATGGTTAAACCACAACCAATGATAAAGAGCGCAATTAAAAATGTAGCATACGATAAGTTGTTTGCTGCAGGAACAAATAAAAATGCGCCAAAAGCAAAGGCCAGTAAACCTGCGATCATAGTGGCTTTGTAGCCCCATTTCTTTAAGATAATTCCGGCTGGAATAGCCATTATAAAGTAAGCGAAGAACACAGAGGTATCAATCAACGTGGATTGTTGGTTATTTAAATTACAGGCTTTCTTTAAATGTGGAATTAATATCGAATCGAGGTTATGCGCCATCCCCCAGAGGAAAAACAAACTAACAACTAAAATAAATGGCAATAGGTATTTTTTCCCTGATGAGGGATCGTTTTCAGTGATGATTTCTGGCTGTGTGTTGTGGTTCATTATATTTGGTTTTTTTTATTGGTTCATTAGTCAGTGGTTCATTAGTCATTAGTTCAGGCTAATTGCATAGACGTTCGTTAGTCAGTGGTTCATTGGTCATTGGTTCAGGCTAATTGCATAGACGTTCATTGGTTAGTGGTTCATTGGTCATTGGTTCATTGGTCATTGGTTCAGGCTAATTGCATAGACGTTCATTTATTAGTGGTTCATTAGTCATTGGTTCATTGGCCAATTGAATAGATGTTCATTCGTTAGTGGTTCATTAGTCATTGGTTCATTGGCCAATTGTATAAATATTCATTCATCAGTAGTTCGTTCCTGTTGGTCAGTTGTATGTTAAGTATAACAATTATATTATTAAATATCGCTATAAGCACCCAGACAAATTAACTATTGACCATTGAACTAATGAACCTTCTTCTTCACCACCAGAAGATGGTCGCAGACTAATACGACTTCTCCATGTTGGTTAATGATTTCTACGTGCTCCGTTACGGTACCATTTTCCGGCCTTTTACTTTCGGCTTTATCTGAAATCGTAATTTCAGAATGAATGGTATCGCCGATGAAAACAGGTTTTACAAAACGTAGTTTATCATAACCTTTAGACATTGCTTCCGGGTTAATTTCCGAAGCAGTTAAGCCAATTCCAATGCTAAAGATCATTGTTCCATGGGCGATGCGCTGTTTAAAAGGTTGTGTGGCACACCATTCTGCATCCATGTGGTGCGGAAAAAAATCACCTGTATGACCAGCATGAACGACGAAATCGGTTTCTGTTATCGTGCGACCTAAGGTTACCCGTTTATCTTCCAATTGATAATCTTCAAAAAATGTTGATTTGAAATACATTTAATCTTTTTAAATTTATTAAGTCTTAGCCAGACTGGCTCTTTTCTTTTAACCGCAAAAGAAACAAAACTCCCGGCTTAAAATTTTTTATTGTAGTCACTGCATTGGCTGGGACAAGTTATCCCAAAAAAATTATTAGGCTAGTTTTTAGGTGAGCGAACTGCTGTACGCTGACTTTATAAATAGCAGATAGCGTCCGTCTACCAAATTGATAATCCAAAAACTTGTCACGCATAACTCATTACCCTTACCCCTCCAATATCGCTTGATTGATAGGCACTTTCGACAACTGCCATGGTTTGAATTACATCTTCAACACTAGTATTTAAAGTAGTTGTTGAACCTTCATTATACCGCATTAAATTCGCCATTGTGCCAATAAATGCTTCTGGAAACCATGATCCTTCCAATTTAACAGTTTGCCATTCAGGAGTTTCTCCCTCCTTAACAATACAATATTCAAATACATCTGGCACGCCATGTGGATAATCCATCAGCAGACCAATCTTCGCTACAATAGCCCCTTTTGTCCCCTCCCATTTCAAGTAACTTTCCTGATGATTTGCGCCAAAATCATGATCGTGATTGGTGTTAATAACGGCATGCATGGTGTCGCCATAATCCATCAAAATGGTAGACCGGGATGAAGATAGCGCCTTTGCAGGATGCTTCAAAGTCTTCGCCAGCACAGATTTTGGATTCCCCAGAAATGAACGAATCAAATCCACATAATGAATGCTATGGTATTGAATTTCTAAGCGCGGATGAATCATCACATGGGGAAATATTTCCCAGGGGGTTTCGATCGTTACCCGCACTTCCATATCATAAAGTTCACCAATTAATCCTTGCTCAATCAAAAATCTTGCAGCGCTCACAAATGGAGCAAAACGCAGCTGAAAGTTAATAGCGGCTTTAAAATTTTTAAATCTGCACAATTCTAAAATCTCTTTTGCCTGCGCAAAATCATCGCCCATTGGCTTTTGGATCAATACTGCGCTTCCATCCGGCAACTGTTTCAGCGTTTCCACATATTGCTCTGGCATAATTGTTAAATCGTAAACTGCATTGTCGGGAGCGCTTGCCACGGCTTCTGCAACTGAATCGAAAACATTCGGAATTCCGAATGCATCAGCTAGTTTCTGTGCCCGCTCTTTGGTTCTGTTTACAATGCCAAAAACATCAAAACCAGCAATTTTGTAAGCAGGAAGATGCGCATCGGCAACAATTCCACCGGCACCAATAATAATGATGGGTTGTTTGGTTTCTGGTAATTCTGGCTTGTATTTAATCTCCATACTCGTCTAATTCAATTTGTTAATTTGATTTTGCGCCTGCTCAATTAAAAGTGAAGATTCATCACTTGTATTGATTGCTTTCAAAACCATTTCATCAATAATTTTTGCAATTGAAGTCCAGTTTTTATGTTGAGGAAGCATGTTGGCCACCTCATGTAATTTTTCTAATTTATGGTAGTAAGGTATAACTTCATTCACTTCCTGATCCTTCCATGTAGAGATCCGGCAACCGATTCCACCTTCCAGTGTGAGCAGTTTATCCTGCGCTACATCGGTTACAAATCTTAAGAAATCGTAAGCAATGTCTTTATGCTTACTGCCTTTTCCAATAGTGTAGAGCCAATAAACATTTAAAGATGCCGATGATTTTCCTGGACTGGCTGGCAACAACTCTACTCCTACCTTTCCTTTTACTTTTGAATGCGGATCTACTTCACACATCGCAGCGAAGCCAAACCAATTGATCATCATTGCAGCTTCGCCTTGTGAAAAAGCAGTTCCTGCGGCTACAGACTCAAATTCTCCGGATTTTGGATGAACAGCCGTTTTATCCTTTACAATTGATCGGTAGAAATCTAATCCATCTATAGCTGCCTGCGAATTGATTTGAATGGCACCATTTTTATCAATCAAAGATCCGCCCCTGGTCCATAGCTGCAGACAGAAATCAAAAACAGTGTTGTGTCCATCAGGATAGCAGGCAAAAACGCTCCCATAGCGCTGATCCTCCGGCCGATTGAAAAACCGGGCTACCTGGTGAAAATCTTCCCAGGTTTTTGGCACTTCCAGTGCTTTCCCATATTGTTTTAGATAGTTCGCCTGCTCTGTTTCACTTTCAAACCAGTCTTTCCTGTAAATAAGACATTCAGGTCCATCATGAAAGGGCAAGCCCACTACTTCCCATCCAAAACGTTGCAAAGACAGTAACGATTTGCTCCAGCCATTTGGAAAGTCTGCAGGTTTTTTAGTGTTGATATAAGGATTGAGTATTTCGAAAGCCTGATTTAAATAGCCTTCATAAACCCAGTCGGTGTTAATATGAGCAATATCGAAATCACCGTTGGCCAGGCCATTATGGGTGATGGTGGTTTTATAGAGCTCATGCAAATCCATAATGACCATTTCGAGTTTCAAATCACAGCCAGAAACCACACAAAACTGATCCCAGAATTTTTGCATGGCCGTTTCAAACGGACCGAATTTCCGAACAGCGATTTTGAAAGTATCTATTTGGTTAGGCATTAGCAATGGTTTTTTGCGTAATAAACTCTTTTATAATTTGCTCATTATCCTGGCCCAGTTTTGGTGAACCTTTTGCCGAAGTTAATAATTCTCCATCAATCCGAATCGGACATCGCGTAGTTTTATATTGATAACCATCAACCATCTCCACTTCCTGGATCATATTCAGCACTTTAAAGCCCTCATGATCCATCAGCGCATTCCAGTTTAATACATCTGCACACCAGATATCTGCCGGTTCAAGCTCCCCTAGCCATGCTTCGGTTGTACCCGTAAGTAAATGATCAGCTAAGATGGACTTAATTTCATCGCGTTTATCAAATGCTTCTTCGATCGTTTCATAATCTAAAAGCTTATCGCATCCAAGCAAACTTCCCAGCTGAGGGATAGATCCCATTGCCAATGCCAGATATCCATTCTCTGTTTGATAAATGCCATAAGGTGCACCAAGATAAGCGTTTGCGCTATTTTTTGCTGAGCGTTGCGGCAATTCTCCGCCATCATTCATAAAAGTGGTGATGGTTTCAAACTGAAAATCGTAGGCTGATTCCATCATGCTTACCTGCACAAAACCTCCTTCATTTTTAATGGCTTTGCGGTATAGGCAAGCTAGTAAACCTTGCGCTAAATGAGCACCTGCCAGCATATCTACAATTGATAAACCCATTGCCACGGGTCCGCTATCCGCATTGCCGGTTAAAGATGTTAAGCCCGTAACTGATTGTAGAAGTAAATCCTGTCCGGGTTTGTTACGCCACTCACCTTCCGTTCCGTAACCAGAAATTTCGCCATATATAATCGTTGGATTTAAAGCAATAACAGATGGATAATCGAAACCTAAACGCTCCATTACACCCGGACGGAAATTGTGAATCATGACATCAGCTTTTTTAAGCAACTCCCTGACCATTTCACAATCTTCTTCGGTTTTTAAATCGACTTCAAAACTTTCTTTATTTCTATTGATCGCATGAAAAACTGACGATTCTCCATTCATAATCAGGTTTGAGGTATAGAGCGTACGACAAATATCGCCAACACCCGAACGCTCGATTTTAATTACACGCGCGCCCATGTCGGCTAAGCGCAAGCTTGCAGATGGCCCTGAAAGGAACTGGCTGAAATCGATAACTAAATAATCTTCAAGCGGTTTCATAGTTATATGTATTTATTTTTAGTTGGTCAGGAAATATTTTCCTGACCATATTAACTGAGGATTTTAAATCCTCCAACGAAAAGTCGTGATTACAGACCCCGACTAACGCGCACCAATAATCTTCAGTCCGTTTCATAGTTTTATTTTTTTAGTTGGCCAAGAAATATTTTCCTGACCTTATTAACTGAGGATTTAAAATCCTCCAACGAAAAGCCGAGATTACAGACCCCGACTAACGCGCACAAATAATCTTCAGGCCGTTTCATTGTTTTATTTTTTTAGTTGGTCAGGAAATATTTTCCTGAACTTATAATAGAGGATTTAAAATCCTCAGAAATGGAAGTCGGGATTACAAATCCCGACTAACGAGAGGTTTCATAGTTTTTAGTTTTTAGTTTTTAGTTGGTCAGGAAATATTTTCCTGACCATATTAACTGAGGATTTTAAATCCTCCAACAAGAAGCCGAGATTACAAATCTCGATTCAATTTAAATTCGTTATTAATATCGTTAGTATTCAAACCTAATTTTGGAGCGGGTTTTGTCGCGAATAACTTTTGATGATCCAAACGAATCGGACTTACCGTCGTCTTCATTTTTTTGCCATCACCTATGTTCAACTCCTGCGCTATTTCAAGTTTTTTATACGTACTTAAGTTTGTTGCTGTTTGATAGTTTAATACTTCAGCACACCAGATCCCGTGGGTTTCCAGGAGATCAACCCAAATTTTATTGTTTTTTTGTTTAAATGTTTCTGCTAGGCGCACGATTAATTTATCGCGGTTTTCAAATGCCGAATTTGCTTCCACATATAAATCGGCAATATTACAATTGATGATCGCACAAATGTTTGGCAGATTTCCCATCGCCATGGCAATATAACCATCATTAGTTTCGTACATGCCATAAGGCGCACTCAGATAAGCATGTGCGCTGCCTTTTGCGCTGCTCCGGTCTGGTAATTTACCGCCATCGTTCAGGTAAGTCGTCAATACTTCAAACTGAACATCTAAAATGGATTCAAGCAAACTTACCTCAACCAAAACACCCTTCCCTGTTTTTGCTCTTTTGATTAATGCAGCCATAATGCCCTGTGCGAGGTGGTTTCCACACATAATATCAGAAACTGATAATCCAAATGGAACTGGTCCATCGGTATCTACACCGGATAAAAATGTTAAACCAGAGACGGCCTGAACCAATAAATCCTGTCCTGGTTTATATTTCCAGGGACCTTCATTTCCGTAACCCGTAACCATTCCGTAAATAATTTTTGGATTGATATTTTGAACGTTCGGATAGTCTAAGCCAATTTTCTCCATCACACCAGGGCGAAAATTATGTGTCATCACATCTGCTTTACTGATCAGCTTTTTTAATTTTTGCAAATCGTCTGGATTTTTTAAATCTGCAGCATAACTTTCTTTGTTTCTATTGATGGTATGAAACAGTAGACTGTCTTCATCCACAAACAGATTTTTAATGGATAATTGACGACAGGCATCGCCAGTTTGAGGTCGCTCAATTTTAATTACACGGGCACCCAAATCAGCCAGTTTTAATCCGGCAGACGGCCCTGCCAGAAATTGGCAAAACTCTAAAACTAAAAGTCCTTCCAGGGGCTTGTTCATAATCATACTAAGCTTTTAGATTTGCGATATAATTCATTCATTTCCATCAGCACTTGCTTCTCATCTCCTCCATTCATGAGGTAATCCCTCACCACATCGCCTGCATGATCCTGAAAATACATAGAACCGTGGTACCTTGGTCGAAGAAATGCCCGTTGTAAAGCAGGTAAGGTATTTATAAAATAGTTTTTGCTCTGGCGGTTTACTTCTTCATTTTTCCATGCGGTTAAATGGCCGGGCTGACCACCACTCTCGAAAAACAAGGTAGCTTGGCAAGCGGGTGAGCCCACAAACTCCACATATTTTGCAGCCAGATCTAGCTCCTCGCACTTCGAAGAAATGGCCAGGCCTGTACCGCCCAGGGTGCTTCTTAAATTTGTTTCTCCATCTAATGAAATCATATCGTGGAAATGCAATACTTTGCGTGCATAGCCCGTTCTTGAATAGTTTGAATACCCGTAAGCAAAAGGGCAATAAGCAATTGCATCGGTTAATGTCATTGCTTCATACACCTGAATCGGGTTTCTATTATAGTTAGCCGGATCGATTTTTGAAGACAATTCACGGTACATTTGCAATGCGTTGATACCAACATCCTGAGATACAACTTCATCATCATTTTGGCAAGGATCTTCACCTAATGAGCAGCAAAGCGTATAGAAATTCATCAAAACATCTATCGCGATGCCTGCAAAACCAACTAAACCTTTATCGGCTAAGCTTAACAGATCATCGAAAGAAGTTGGCAGTTGCAGACCTTTTTCTGCAAGTAAATCTGGTCTTGATGCGGCTACAGGTGTTGCAGCATCAATTGGAAGCGCCCATAAGTGTTCGTCATATAAATAGCTTTCGTAAGATAGGCCAACTGAATTCCTTTCCTGATCGCCTAGAAAGTCATCTGACAGATAAAAATCCAGTGGAACTATGGATTTGGTTTTGGCTGCAAATCCAGCCCAGGGATGATCGATTACCAGCAAATCGAACCGTTCAGCTAGTTCCTGGATAGAGAAATCTGCAAATTGTTGCAAACTTCGCTTCTCCCAGGTAATGTGAACGTTTGGGTACAACTCCGTAAACCGTTGCGCCGTTGCCACCATAGGCAAAAGCCCACGACTGTGGTTCCAGGTTATTCCTTTTAAGTTAATTGTCTTCTCCACTTTATTTTCTTCTTTATCTAGTAGTTGGTGTCTCCACCGACCGTAGTTTTTTTAATTAATTTCGGTTGGCGAGACACCAACCATATTCCCAAACATATTGGCTGTGACGGGCTAAATGATACGGCCTATTTCTTGCTTCTTTTTCATTTAACCCTTCCAGTTTTTACTATAATCGTGGCCGAAGCCAATCCTTTAGCTGTCGCTTTAAATTTAATTGTTCCTTCCTTTTCAGTCGATTGCAATATGGCCAAACATAAACCATGAAATGCTCTTCTATAATTAGCTTTAAAAGGCTCCAGACTGGCCTGAAAGCCATTATCTACACCAGCAATAAATCCATTTCCTTCCACATCAAAATTGATTAGATGATCAGCATTGGGCACTACGTTTCCGGCAGCATCTAAAATCCGAACCGTAATGAACGATAAATCTTTTCCATCCGCTTTAATCTGACTTCGATCGGCAATCAACTCAATTTTTGCAGGCGTCCCGGCAGTTTTCACCTCGCGGATCAATACATCTTTTCCATTTTTACGTGAAACGGCTTTCAATGTTCCAGGCTCAAAGGGTACATTCCAAAGGATATGCAAATCATCATTCAGCTTTGATTTTTTACCCAAAGATTTTCCATTTAAGTACAGTTCTACTTCGTCGGCATTGTTATAATATGCCCAAACTTCGACCGACTTTCCTTGTTCCCAGTTCCAATGAGGTAAAATGTGAAGAACGGGTTTATCCGTCCACTCGCTTTCATACATGTAATAAGAATCTTTCGGGAATCCGGCCAAATCGACTATACCAAAATAAGAACTTCTGGCTGGCCATGGGTAAGGCAGTGGTTCGCCGAGGTAATCGAAGCCTGTCCAAACGAATAAACCAGAAACATGACCATATTTCTTCGCTTCTTTCCAGGTTTCTTCATGTGTTGAACCCCAATAGGCAGAAACATTATCATAAGAAGAAGCCGACCACTCCTTATTTCCTTCCGTAAATTTTGTTTTGCCATCTTTTGGCCAGCGGCGAATGGTATCTGCAGTATCATAAAATCCCCTGGTTTCTAATGCTGAGGTGGTTTCTGTAGCTAAAAATTTTACACCGGGATAATCTTTTGGGAAGTCTTTATATAACTCATGATTGTAATTCAAACCATAAACATCAAGCGCATTGGCCTGATAAATAAAGTTCTTTTCGGCCTTAGTTTCTGTTAAAGCTGAAATCACCGGGCGGGTTTTATCAAGGCTTTTAACTATTGAAACCAATTCTCTTGTAATGTCAACTCCGGTACTGTCAAACTGTTCGCGAATTTCGTTGCCAATGCTCCAAAGAATAATTGAAGGATGATTCCGATCGCGAAGGATCATATCTTCCAGATCTCGTTTATGCCATTCCGGAAAATTTAGGTGGTAGTCATTTTTTGTCTTCTTTTTCGCCCACATGTCGAAGGCTTCATCCATTACCAGGAAACCCATTTTATCGCAAAGATCCAGGAACTCTGGCGCTGGTGGATTATGCGCTGTTCGAATGGCATTTACGCCCATTGCCTTCATGATTTCCAGCTGGCGTTCCATTGCACGGACATTCACCGCCGCACCTAATGCACCCAAATCGTGATGGAGACAAACACCCAGAATTTTCATCGGTTGCCCGTTTAATGAAAAACCTCTTACGGCATCAAATTGAAAACCACGAATACCAAACCGAGTTTCGTAGCGATCAATCAATTTATTATTCTGCAGCACCTGGGTCTGCAATCTGTATTGTTTAGAATTAGTTACAGACCAAAGTATCGGATTATTAATTTCACTTTGAATGGTAACCGTTTTTCCAGAAGTATCTATTTTAGTGGCTTCAGTTTTGGTTTTAAGCACCAATTTCCCATTGGGATCATAAACAGAATGAACCAATACTACCGACTGCGATTGAAGTGTTTTATTGTTGATTTGCGTTTCTATATTTACTTTACCAGATTGATCTGCAGAAACAAATGTCCCCCACTTCGCTACAGAAATTTTAGCAGATGAGGTTAACCAAACATTTCGGTAGATCCCCGATCCGGAATACCAACGGGAATCTGGCTGGGCTGAATTATCAACTTTAACGGCGATGAGATTTTTTCCGGTTTTTAAATATTTACCAATCTCATGGGAAAAAGAACTATAGCCATAAGGTCTTTTTCCCAGATATTTTCCATTGATCCAAACCTCACTGTTTTTATAAACGCCATCAAACTCTATCGTGATTATTCTATTTGTGAAGTTTACCGGCGCTGTAAATTCTTTCCTATACCAACCAATCCCGGTGGGTAAGCCCCCGCCTTCTGGTTTTGCAGGATTCTTTTCATCAAATTTCCCTTCGATGCTCCAATCGTGTGGCAAAGTTAATTTTCGCCATTTTGTATCCGTAAAGGCAGGTGATTTCGCTCCCGGTTCATCGCCCAGATAGAATTTCCAGCCTTTGTTAAAGCTAATTTTGGTGCGGGATTCTACGGCCCTCATCATTGCCTGGCTAGATTCGTGTGAACTGAAGTAATCTGGTTTGGCAACTGAGCTAGCTACGTGCTTGGCAATGACGATGCCTGATGCCTCGCAATGACTTAACGCAATAAAAACTAAAAGCGTTAAACTAAAAATTCCATATATAAACTGAGACCTCTTCATGCTAATTCTTCGTTTCACTTACAAAATTCACTTTACTGATTCCCAAATCTTTTGATGTTGCTACGGCAATTCCCCTTTGATCTTGTTTATTTACTGCGCAATAAAAGTGATAAACCACGCCCTTATATTTTAATACGAAAGATTTGTGCGCATAAAGTTCATCGTATTTTTCTGATGATTCTATTAGGTTATCTCCTGTCCAGTCGGTCCAGTTTACCAGGTCTTTTGAAACAGCAAAACGGTTAAAAGAACCATTTCGATCTTGCCAGAAAGCACCAAAATAAAACATTACATAATGGTTTCCGATCTGCTGGATCACGGCATCTCCGGTAATTCCGGCGGGATGATGCACAACCGGATTGTTCTTAAAACGCTTCCAGTGCACCATATCATCTGAAACGGCCATCCCAATTCGTTCATACCAGCGCGTTTTTTTATTGTTCACCAATGAATCGCCCACCGCATTGTAATACATCACAAAACGATGTCCTGTAAGTCTTTTTTTATCTTCGATCACCGTACTTTTAAAAAGCTTATTCCGATTTTCCCACCAACGTACATCAGCATCTAATGAAGTTAATACCGGCGTTTCCAACCTTTTCCATTCTTGCGCAAAAGATGGATGCTGACTGGTGTATGCCATTCCAATAGATAATGGCTCAACTTCGTAACCTTTTTCCTTACCGCCGAAATACGACATCCAGTATTTACCGTCAAACTGATTTACAGCATAGCTTCCACCCCATTTTATATCCAACAAGGCATTGTACCCGGCTTTCTGATTATCGTCCCATTGACCACTATCATTAAAAGACATTATTTTACCTTGATTTTCCCAATGCAGTAAATCTTTACTTTTTGCTAAGCAGGTTTCATAACCACGACCGCTAAAAATAAGATAAGTCATGTACCAATCTTTTCCTTTTTTAAAGATGGTCGGACAATCCATTTTATGTTCTTTATCTTCAGGAACCATCACCAAACCATATTTATATGGTGTTTTAACTTTCTGATAGATCTTCTGCATTTCCACAGGCGGGATCAATCCATCCTGTGCTACAGCAGTGGTTACAGAAAAAACAAGTAATATATAGCCCCAAATCGCTTTCATCTTAATTGACTTTGAATTTGTAAGCGCCTGAACCGATTGCAACCTTTGCTTTTCCATTTTTATTACCAAGCATTTTGAACCCAATATGATTGGCTTCAGAAACAGTTTGATTTTCTGCTGCAGGAAGATAAACTGTTGCAGTGGTATTAACTGGAATTTTTACATCGAGTTCAAATCCATCCGCAGTTTTTCTCCAATCAGTGGCAATTTTACCGTAGGGAGAATCATATTCGGTTTGTGCAAAAGTTAAATCACCAACCACCTCCGGCGCAATGCTAATCCTGTTAAAAGCTACTGAATTTTCGTCCTGCCGGATACCGCCCACGCCACTATAAAACCATTCCATTAAATGGCCAAGCATAAAATGGTTGTTCGAAACTGTTGGCAATGCGGCCCAGCTTTCTGTTAAAGCAGTTGCACCTTTGGCAATTTGCATACCATATCCTGGCACATCAGACCGACTATTCATGTCGAAAATCACATCAGATCTTCCAGCCTCTTCGAGTACACGAAGTACGTAACGATACCCAATGTCTCCGGCTGTTAATCCATTATTCTTCGCTCTGATATCTTTCACGAGGTTTTCGATTACCGCATCTTTATCTTTTTCTTCAACTAAACCCATATAAATAGCCATAGCATTTGCTGCCTGACTGCCTGAACCGTATTGTTTGGTTTTAACATTAAAGAACTTATTATTAAATGCTTTCTTTACGGCTTGAGCAAGGTTTAAATATAAAGTGGCATCAGTTTTCTTCCCTAATAGTGTAGCAATTTTCTCCATTATTTTCAGATCGTAATAATAGATGGCGGTAGCTGTTATGCCCATTGGCGTAAGTTGTGAAACCCCAGGCGGATTCGGGCCAAGGTCGTACCAGTCGCCCAATCCCTGCGATAAAATATGTTGATTTGCTTTCTTGCTTAAATAGTTAATATAACGCTGCATGGCAGGATAATTATCTACAAGTGCTTGTTGATCGCCATAATATTGATACAAATCCCAAGGTACCAGAATGCTGCTGCTCCCCCACTCCGGCGAATCGCGAAACATATCGCCTCCCCATTCGAACTTTACATATTCAGGCGCAATTTCAGGTACCAATCCACTTTCCAGTTGAGAATTCCGCATATCTACCGTAGCTTTTCGAAACAATGGCGCCGCAGCATAATTGTAGTTTACCGATTTGCCCATTAAATGCAATTGCTCGAGCCAACCTAGCTTTTCGCGGTGCGGACAATCTGTAAATACACTCATCATATTGCTTTTTATTGACCAATCGATCAAGGTAAAAGTCTTATTGAAAAGTTCATTTGACGATTTAAATGTCCCGATCTTTTCTGCGGCATTACGGATGTGCAAGGCCTTCAAATCTTCAATTATAGCTACTCTGTCCTTATTTTCCTTACCTGCCGGAACACCTCCTTTAACCTGAAGATAACGGAAACCCGTATAGAAAAATTTCGGCCGCCAGGTTTCTGTTCCTTCGCCCTTTAAAATGTAAGTGAAATAAGATGGCCCGCCAATGTTCTTCTGCGTTACCGTACCATTAGCCTTCAATAACTCTGCAGGAGTAATGCGGATGGTATCGCCTTTTTTACCACGAACTTTCAGCTCGATAATTGCAGCGGAATTCTGACCTAGATCGTAAACCCAATCTTTTTCAGCAGTTATGGTAATGCTTTTAGGAATGAAAGTTTCAAATACTTTTACCGGAGCTTCTTTCTGCGCATGGAGCTTTGGACCATTCACAATGATTGCTGTTTTCCAGCTTCCATCATCAAAATTCACTGTATTCCAGCCTTTTTGTTCCAGATTTGCGTTGTAATCTTCCCCTCCATAAATGCTCGAAAAAATAACGGGTGACGGTGCAGTCTTCCAGGTTTCATCACTTACCAAATCTTTCGATGTTCCATCGGTATATTCGATTTTAAGGCGACAAATCATTTTCGGATAACCAAATGCCGATTTCAATTTTCTGTACCTGCCTTTTACCGGGGGAACATAGTAAAAGCCATTTCCAAGCATCACGCCTACTGCGTTGGCTCCTTTTTTTAATTGTGCTGTGATATCATAGGTAACATATAAGGCTTCTTTATCGTACTTGGTCCAGCCTGGGGCGAGTAAGTCATTTCCAACTTTGGTTCCGTTCAAGCTCAATTCAAAATGGCCAAGACCAGAAATAAAAGCCGTAGCACTTTTTATGGCTTTAGTAAGCACAAAAGCTTTCCTAAACATAGGAAGCACATTGTTGGTATTAAATTTATCCTTTTTCCCATCGGTTGGCAACAGGTTCACATTTGAATCGGCTAATTTTTCATAAGCAATCCATTTTGCACCTATCCAATCACTGGCATTTATTAAACCCATTTGAAAGAAAGCGGGTTTACTCCAGTCAGAAGCCTGGCCTGTTTGATTCCAGACCTTCACTTTCCAGTAATATTTCTGGCTAGCTTGTAATTTTTCGCCTAGATATTGAACCTGAATAGATTGGCTTGAAGTCACTTTTTTGCTATCCCAGATATCGCCAAGGTTTTGATCGAGTTTCTTAGCATTGCTGGCAACCAAAATTTGATAGGCAGTCTGCGTTACATAGTGTTGATTTGATTGCAACTTCCAACTTAAATTTGGAGTATTAATGTCTATTCCGATAGGATTAGTTAGATAGGCACAGGTTAATTGAGCAACCTGAATATCTTGCGCAGACAGCGAAATGCTGATCGAAAATAGCCAGGAAAAGAAGAAAATTCTGCTCATTTTTTGATGTTTAACGCCACGTTACCTATTTCACGCAGAGCAATAATAATTTGGGTTTATAAATGGTTATTGATACCTTGAAGCAGAAAAAGAATCCATTTTCAAAACGAAGCAATGAATTTATATTCCGCCGCAGCATCAATTCAAATATAAATGTTTTTTTTAAATATGAAAACATATCTTCGTATTTAAATTAATACAAAATGTTGTAAGTGATAAATATGAATGCATTTTGTATGTTTGGAATTGTAAAAAAACTGCTACAGCCAAATTTAAACCAGTATGAACGAAAAAGAATCGAAATATCAGGCACCAGCTTTGGATAAAGGCCTGGATATATTGGAATATTTATCAGCACAATCTATCCCCCTTTCTCAAACAGAAATAGCTGTAGGCATTGAAAAAACACCCAACGAAATTTATCGGATGCTGATGAGTCTGGAGAGTCGTGGTTATATTTTGCGTGATGAAGTTTCGGGGAAATATCGTTTATCATTGAAGCTATTTTACCTTTCTCACCGCCATTCCCCGATTGATGAGTTACGTAAGGCGGCACAGTTTCCGCTGGAAGAACTGGCAAATACCATTCGCCAATCGTGCCACCTGAGTATTTTATACATGAACCAGGTGATGGTGATTATCCATGCGAAAAGCCCCGGGCCGATTGCGCTTTCTATTGAGGAAGGTAATTTATTTCCTTTGCCCATAACCGCATCCGGAAAGGTTTTATTGGCTTATATGCCGGAAGACGAGCGAGCTGTAACGTTAAAAAACAATTCGATTTATAAAAAATACGCAAAACCTCAACAAGAAGATTTTCTGATCTCCCTTAACCACATTCAGCAAAATGGCTCTTATGTTAAAAACAGCGATTCTGTGTCTGGTGTAACCGATATTTCAGTACCCGTGGGGCTGGCGAGTAACAATGGCATCATCGCTTGCTTAACTATTTCCATGTTAAATGCATTAAATACTGACACAGCGATTGAAAATGAGGTAATTCTCGCCGAAGCTTACAAATGTGTCAAAAAGATTGAGCAAAGGATTGGCGTTTAGACCACCAACCCCTGAAGGGGGCTTTTGATTTTTTATAGTTCATAAAAGGTTTTCATTTCTCTATCGGTTTGGTGTCTTATCCGGCTTGCGCTCGTTTCCTAACGAGTGCATAAATAACTTTACGATTTTATCGTTTATAAACGACAAACTATCTAACGCTCGTTTGAAACGAGCGTTAGCATATGTCTCCGGCTTGCGCTCGTTTCCCAACGAGCGCATAAATAACTTTACGATTTTATCGTTTGCAAACAACAAACTATTCAACGCTCGTTTGAAACGAGCGTGAGCTTCTGTTTAGGCTTGCGTTCGTTTTCCCCAGTGCACAAATAACTTTACGGTTTAAGTCGTTTGAAAACGACAAATTATTCAACGCTCGTTTGAAACGAGCGTTAGCATATGTCTCCGGCTTGCGCTCGTTTCCTAACGAGTGCATAAATAACTTACGATTTATATCGTTTGCAAACGACTAGCTATTAAACGCTCGTTTGAAACGAGCGCATAAATAACTTTACGATTTTATCGTTTGAAAACGATCAAACTATTCAGCGCTCGTTTGAAACGAGCGTGAGCATATGTCTCCGGCTTGCGCTCGTTTCCCAATGAGCGCACAAATAACTCTACGATTTTATCGTTTGCAAACGACTAGCTATTCAACGCTCGTTTGAAACGAGCGTGAGCTTCTATTAGGCCTGCGCTCGTTTCCTAACGAGCGCACAAATAACTTGACGATTTTATCGTTTGCAAACGACAAATTATTCAACGCTCGTTTGAAGCTAGCTTGAGCTTATGTTTCGGCTCGCGCTCTTTTCCAAACGATTGCACAAATAACTTTACTATTTTATCATTTGAAAACGACAAACTATTCAACGCTCGTTTGAAACAAGCGTGAGCTCCTGTAGGCTTGCGCTCGTTTCCTAACGAGCGCACAAATAACTCTACGATTTTATCGTTTATAAACGACTAGCTATTAAACGCTCGTTTGAAAAGAGCGTGAGCTTCGGTTAGGCTTGCGCTCGTTCCCCAACGAGTGCACAAATAACTTTACGCTTTTATCGTTTGAAAACAACAAACTATTCAACGCTAGTTTGAAACGAGCGTTAGCATATGTCTCCGGCTTGCGCTCGTTTCCCAACGAGCGCACAAATAACTTTACGATTTTATCGTTTATAAATAACTAGCTATACAACGCTCGTTTGAAACGAGCGTGAGCTTCTGGTCGGCTTGCGCTCGTTTCCTAACGAGCGCAGAAATAACGCTACGATTTTATCGTTTGAAAACAACAAACTATTCAACGCTCCTTTGAAACGAGCGTGAGCTTATGTTTAGGCCTGCGGCTTGTGCTCGTTTCCCAATGAGCGCACAAATAACTTTACGATTTTATCGTTTGAAAACGACAAATTATTCAACATTTTATCGTTTGAAAACGACAAATTATTCAACATTTTATCGTTTATAAACGACAAACTATTCAACGCTCGTTTGAAACGAGCGTGAGCTTCTGTTTATTACCCCGAATACCTCACATTGTAATCCTTACCTTTTTCAATCAACACCTCATAAATTCCTTTTGAAACCTCTTTCACTTCCGCATCTTTTACCACTGGTTTGGTTTTACTTTTTATCTTTAGTCTACCTACTCCTGTTGCCGAAGAAACTTTGATTTCTTTCTTATTTATGTAGACTGAAATATTTCCATTAGCGGTTGGCACTTTACCTTCCATCCATTCCAGGCCACCAAGGTTCGGCTGAATAGTGTAGGTTTCATAGCCAGGCGCATTCGGACTAACGCCCAGATAATATTTTCCTAACAGGTAAATCGGACTGGCACCCCATGCATGGCAGAGGCTCTTGCCAAAAGGTCGCCCGTACATTTCAAGATGCTCCACACCTTTCTTATCAGGATTGTATTCCTCCCAGAAGGAAGTAGCCCCAAGTTTAAGCATGCCACCCCAATAGCTTTTCATTTCTTTAAGCACATAGGATTGCTCGCCCATGGCGCACAAGGCTTCCAGTTCGTAAAAACGCATATACGGCGTAGTAATTTTAGCAATTTTATCATTTAACAACACATGTTCTTTTACAGCCAGCTTTTGTTCAGGCGTAAAGTAATCGAAGAAAATGCCAAACATATTAGCGTAACGAGTAACATTGTCTGTGGGCTGATCTGCAATCCTGCTGTGAACCAACGCATTTTTATTCTGATTCCAGTACAGGTCAAAAATTTTGGTTTTTAAAGCTTTCGCATCTTGATCGTATTTCGCGGCGTTGGCTGTATCATTGGCTAAATTGGCACATAACGCCATAGTTTCTAAACTTCTGGCATAGAGCAACTGTTCAAAACTTACTTCTCCATCTTTACTCAATTTATCTGCCCAATCAATAAAAATCCAGTCACCGGGCATCCACTCCAACAGGCCGTTTTTATTTTTCCTTCCGTCTATGTAAGTCATGAGCGACTGCATTCTCGGGTAAATATCCTGCACAAACTTTTTATCTCCCGTGAATTTGTAATAGTCGTAGATCCCCAGAAACCAATAAAAGGAATAATCCATAATGGTGTTAATGTGTGCGGTAACCGGATCTTTTCCGCGTTGGGCAAGCAAAGTTCTTTTTACCGTGGGGGCGTCAAAAAACGAGTAATAATTCATCAGGTAACTTTGGTAGGCATCTCCGCTCCAAACCCACCGATCGCGTTTAATTCCATCAATAAAAAACTCCCGGGTGTTGAGATGAAAAGTATATTTCGCAACATCATAAATTTTATTCAATTCTGCATCTGAAGATTTAAAGCTTCCACGCTCAGTTACAGGCGAATATTCATAAAGCATAGAGATAGAATCGGCAGTTACAGCGTTATCTGCCTGAATATTTACAAACCGGAAAGCCTTCGAAAGAGGCATAATGGAGTCTTTCTTGTTGGCTAAATTTACCTCAAGGTAATCCAGCGTTTCGCATTTATCTATAGATAAGGATTCTTCTTTCGATTCTCCATAATAGAGGCTCAATTTTCCTTTACCCTTCAATCCATGCACTTTAATAAAGCCAAAAGTCTCTTTTCCAAAGTCTGCAACGTAACCATTTCCAGCTTGTTCTTTCTTAACAGCATATTGAGCAACTACGGGAAGCTTAAATGTTGATGGCAAAACATTCGGATCAGATAAATTCCAGGAGCCTGCTGAAACGAAAGTAGTTCCTGATTTATCGGATACCTTACCACTTTGATCGATCCACTCTTTATCTTCAAAAGTGGTTAGCCATGTATCGTCAGAAACAATGGTTTTGCCTTGTACAAAAATTGCGGGTACTGTTCCCTGACTATAAACTTTCAAACTCAATTTATGCTTACCTGCCGGAATGTTGATCGTTTTAGGGAAACCCGTAATGGCTTGTCCATCTATTTTAACATGATAGGTTCCTTCAACAAAAAGTCTCACTTCTTCTGGTTGGCTCAACGTAAATTCCTTGTGAAAATCAACCAGCACGTAATGACTATCCATCTTCCAGAAGACAGGAAAAAAAGATCCACGTTCTGTTCTCCGATTCTGCATTACATTACTCATATAGATATCGAAATCGCCTGGATACCAGATCCATGATGCTTTTTGTGCGAAAACTGGCAGCATCGAAAAAGTCAGGATGGATAGCAAAATTATTTTTTTTAAGTTTTTCATATGGTTAAGATTAAGCAAAGGATCATTAATATTATTTTCATCCAACTTCGGATTTCCAACGCTAGACTATTTTCAATGTCCGTTAAAGAATAAGTAAAGAGCAACCATCACTACTGCCAGGGCTGTCCAGGAGATCCAAACCATTCGATCGGGTTTTTCAATATTAGCCTGGTGTTCGTTATTTATTTCGTAGAAACTTGGGCTTCGATCTAAAACTGAGATCAGAATAGCGGCAATCAGCAGTACTGCAAAAACGTAAAAAGATAACATCAGATAATGTGGCCAGAAGGTATACTCATTAGATGGCAGAATCCACAGATAGGTAACACCGATGCCTAAACTCAAAATAGAGCCAATGGATAAGGTGAAGTTCACTGCTTTCCGGGTTGTTTTCTTCCAAAATACGGTTAATAAAAACACCACTGAAAGCGGCGGCGCGATGAAACCTAAAACCGACTGAAAAACGTCGAAAAGATTTAGCCCCTTAATGTTATCAATTGCAAGCACTACAATTACGGCAAAAATACACCCTGCTACGACAGTGAGGCGCCCCACGTTGATAATCTGTTTGTTGGTAGCTTGTGGATTGATTTTTTTAACGTACACATCCATCGTAAAAACGGTACTTAATGAATTTAAAGAGGAGCCAATCGTTCCCACTAAAACAGCAATTAAAACCACAATGACTAAGCCATTCATCCCCGGTGGAAAAAGGTTGGTTACCATAGTCATGTACGCCTCGTTTGGATCTTTCAAGTTCGGAAACAGCACATAACACAAAATCCCGGTAACGATAAATAATGGTAGGGAAAGCAGTTTCAGCCAGCCAATGAAACTTACACCTAGCTGGCCTTGCTTTAAGTTTTTAGCACCCAAAACAGATTGAACCATCGACTGATCGGTACAGAAAAAGGCCACTGCTGCGACTGGATAACCCAGTAGAATAGCATACCATGGATATTTTGGATCGCTGGCAGGATGAATCAGGTTCCAGAAATGACCTGGTGTTTTTTCGTATAATGCAGAGATGCCACCCACTTTGTGTAAACCTAAGAGTGTGAGGGATAACGACACCGCGATAAGTAAAATCATTTGGAAAACGTTCACCTTTGCAATGGCTTTTAAACCACCAAAGAAGGTAAATAAACCTGCAAATGCAACCAGAACTGTAACGGATTGCCACATCGGGATGCCTAAAATTTGCCTGACTAAAAAGCCACCTGCAAACAAACCGAGCGACAGCCAGGAGATTAAAATCTTCACTAGTGCATACCATGCTAAAATATTTTGGGTAGAATCGCCATAACGGTTGCCCATAAATTCTGGCATGGTGCTTACTTTAGCCGCAAGGTATTTTGGGGCGAAAACGATGGCCAGCAAAAATAAAAATATGAAGGCATACCAGTCGAAGTTAACCGCAACAATACCCGTTGTGTAGCCGATACTAGCAAAGGCAAGTAACATTGAGGGGCCCACATTTGTGCCCCACATATTGAAACCAATGCTTGCCCAGCCAAGTGATTTATTGGCTAAAAATAGTGTTTCGTCTTTATCTGTTGATTTTGAAAAACTGGCTCGATAGCCGATAAATATCAAAATGATGAGGTAAACCACCACGATCAGGTAATCTAAACTGGTTAAACGTTCTACAATGTTTCCCATTGATTATTTGGTTAGTTTTATTTATTTATTAGTTATTCTTTTTCTTGCCATCCTTGGGAGATACAAAATAATCCCAATACGATCGTTATCCCAGAGTTTCAGGGTTACTTCGTTTCTCCGAATGACGAATCCGTTTGAAGAATCATCTTCCGAAATTTGATTCAGGATCCTACCCTTAAAAGGACGAATAGCAAATAAGCAGTTGGCTAAAGCCAGCCTGCAATAAATTGATTGCTGTCTATCTCAATGATGATCTTCCTGTCTGCATTTATCCTTTCATTTGTAGTTAAAACCACAATATGCTTATAACCCTATTGATTCTCTCGTGATGTTATTTGCCTTTAAAATTTCGTCGATCTTCACGGGTAAGCCGGTTTCCATCGATTTATCCATCGCCTGGAGCAAAGCCACCGTTCCAATTCCTTCTTTTAAGTCTGGGTAAGCCGTGAATTTATTGTTAATGCTATCTGCAAAGTAATCCAGGTAATTCTGGTATTCACCAGCATGGTGACTTTGTCCTTCGAAACGGAAATAATGTTTTAGCGTGGCATCACCCCAGGTAATGATTTTCTCTTCACCTGTTTTAGTGGTTACCGCATAACGCAATTCGTGGTAATCAGCCTGACTTGCACCTTCTGTTCCGCGCAAGATGCAACTCATACCACTATCACGACTGGCCGGCTGCGTAGGCCCCGTGTAAGCACCACTTACTCTCGCAATTCTACCATCTTTCGCTTTGAAAATAAAATGCATGGTATCCTGATTTTTCAAGCCTGCTTTTAATCCATTGCTGCTTAACATCCCATAGCCCATCACTTCCTCGATGTTTGGCATATACCAGCGAATGAAATCTACCGGATGACTTAACCCACCATACAACCACTTAAATGATTGTTTAAGCGACCAGCCTTTCTCTAAAAACCATCGGTGATCTGCGTGATAATAACTTTCGATGGTGATCAATTCGCCAATTAAACCTTTATCAAAGTCTTTTTTCTGCCGCATGGCCGGCTCAAAAAACCTTGAACTCTGTCCCACAAAAATCTTCTTCCTCGATTTTTTGCTCAACTCCAACAGTTCATTGGCTTGTGATAAATCATCGATAAAAGGTTTGGTACAAACCACGTGTTTACCATGCGCTAACGCGAGCTTAATGTGCTCAAAGTGCAGGTGATCTGGTGTGTAAATCGCAATCATATCGATCTTATCACTGGTGAGCATGTCTTCATAACTGGTTGTCCAGTTTTGAAAATCGAATTCCAATGCACGCTCCTCGCACAGCTTTTTATTGGCGTCACATATTTGGATGAGCTTAAACTTTTTGCTCGCCAGTGATGCAGAAATGGTACTTCTGCCCTCTCCTAATCCTAAAATCCCTAATCTTAACATGATCTTATTTTTTTACGCGTTATTTTTTTTCTGTTATAATCATTTATTTATCACCGATACCTACAGATTCAAATCCGTATATATCGGCGGCTAAAATTGTTGTGCACTACTTGATTTAATTACGCTATCGGTTTAAAGAAAACCCATACCTCGCCTGGTTCTGTGCCTTCAATTCCTTCCTGATATTTTTTCATTATTGCATTCCATTCGTTAACTCTTGGGTTGTTTTCTGTTGTTTTTGGATTTAAATCATCTAATTTTTTTCCTTTTGGAATACTGATGATGAGCATCAATTGATTATCCTTCTTAAAAATCGCCAGTCGCTGAAAATCCGCATTGCAAAAACCTTTTGATACTTCCGGCCATTTTTCAAACTGGGTTTTGTGGTAATCCAGGTATTCTTTCTGCATCTTTTCATCTTTCACCAGGTTGGCTGATAGTATGATATTATCCCATTCAGCAACGGAAGAATCACCACAGTTCTTTTCCCTGGTAAAATCATAAAATGCATTATCGTATAATTTAATTTCAGATGCATTTAGGTGCTTCAGGGTTTGCTGCAAGCTTTCTACCTTTAATGAAGAAGTATAAATGACCAGTCGATTATTCCAATGATAAATCGCCGAAGGCAAAAGATTGTTTTCTCTGGCAAATGTTTCCAAAACCCTTTTCCCTGGAAATTCCGCGTTTTTAAAAACCAATTCAAATGCCACAGATTTTTCAGTTGCCTGCTTAATCCCCCGGTTGGAATAAGCATTTTTTTCTCTTAATAAGTTTTGGAATGACTGCTGTAATCCTGCATTTCGTTTAATTTCATCAGCTACTTTTGGTCCGTTATCCTGCCAAAGATTACCGGGTCCGTTAGCATTTTGCAGATACTTTTCAGCTGGTGTCCAATTGTCTTTTATTGTAAAGTACGAGGAGCCCTCATCTGTATATAGGTAAAACCAATGTTCAGGAAGATGCGCATAAGGTGCGTTATAAATGCTATCAATAACATTCTCTTGTATAACTGATTGTGGCTGCGCAGATAAAGTATAAATTCCGGCAACATCGTACATGTGTTTACCGTAGTGGTGGATTTTATTTGCAGCAATGGCATTATTTTTCATGGCATTATCGGTCTTTGTCCAACCCCATCCCATACTAATTCCGGAATAAGAAACATCACTGATTTCATTGTGACTGATTTTAATTCCGCGAACGTAACCTGCGCCTATACCAACAGCTCCCCAATCTTCATTGGTTACATCGGTGATGAAATTATTTTCTATAGTTTCATTGGTCGATATTTCGCGTTCATCAGATGGTTTATAAGGCAAATGCACTTCTGTAGCCTCTTCAGAAAACGTTCCGACCAGGATTGCAGAACCCCCGATATCCTTAAACAGATTTCCCTTTATCAGGTTATCTGAGGTACCTTTTTTATAATCTAATCCAGTTGAGGCCAGGTGTTCGAAACGACAGGACTCAAATGAGGTGTTGTTCGCATAATTAACTTCAAGAGCAGATGCCGGACGGCCAACCCAGGCCTGATTCTCTAGTGCAGCTTTATCAGGCGTTCCCGGGAGCTTAAGTTTATAGGCATCGAGCATATACATGCCCGCCTGATGGGGCACATGGCCTTTTTGTGATGGCCTTAGCCAGGTAGAATGCTCAAATGATATTCCTTTAAAATGAATATGTGATACCTGATGGTCAATCGTCCCCTCAATCTTCACTAAATTTTCTAAAGCAGGTGCTACTACATTGGCGTTGCGCATATTTTCTGATGCCCCAGGCCAGTAATAAAGCTTGTGATTTTGCGGATCTTCAAACCATTCGCCCGGTTCGTCTAGAAATTGAATGGCATTAGATAGAAAGAATGCCGAGTTTCCGGTTTTTTCCGAGATCCAAGGTGCCGGCCATGGGTGCTCAGACTGAATCCTACTTTCAGGCTGCATAAAAGTGAGTTCTGCAATATTTCCGATGCGTTTTACCGATTGAATACGAAGATTAGCAATTGCCCACCATTGATGAATGAGCATCTCCATCCCCTTTATATTTTCCAGACTAACATTTTTTGATATCGGAATTTTACAGGTCTGCTTTTTTTTATCCCATGACAAAATCCTCCCCATTTCATCGCCGTTGTAGTTTTTGGCACGGGTAGCCTTTTTCCCATTCACCCAGAGTTGCCTGAATAGTAGATTCTGCCCACCATAATCAGGTAAATCTGCAACCCAAACTTTGCCCATAGCTGCCTTTGGTAGGCCGTTGATAACCGTTTTTACCTGCTTCCAATTATTAATCTGCACTCCGCCACTTAATAAAACCTTTTTACCAGGCATAGCCAAAATTTCCGTGGGACTCTCCTTCGTACCTGAATCTTCCGGACGCAGCAAAATTGGTTCGGCTAACTGATAAACACCTTCGCTAATGATTATTTTAATACCACCGTTAATTGACGGATCATTTAATCTCCGTAATTCTCTGGCTTTTCTTATGGCAGCATTTAATGTTGACATTGGCTTCTCCTTTGTACCCTGGTTCGTATCCCTGCCAGTTAGGGACACGTAAATATCTGCAGCATTGCTGTTTAAACAGGATATTACAACAAGCAAAAATGAAAAAATAGCTACTTTCATAAATTATCTTACCTGGAAAACTGATTTCAAATAGCGGGTATTTGCACTAAAATTATACTTTACATTGGTGGGTTGTGTGGCATCTCTGCTACGTTCTACTACCAGCCAGCCGCTCCAACCCATTTCATCGAGCGTATTTTTCACCTTTTTTAAGTCGATTTTCGGGTCGTTCTGAAGCCATACTCCGTCTTCATTGGTCGCATGAATTTGAACGATATTTTTTCTTCCTAAAATCCTTAATTCCTGGTGCAGATCTCTTCCAATTTTAATTGCATTAGAGAAATTAAAGTAACTCTTAACGTTTTTAGAACCGACTTCTTTTAATAGCTTTAATTCTCCTGCAGCATCTAAAGCGGTTTCAATGCCAATCACCACATCGGTTTTAGCTGCCATTTTACCCGCTACCTTTAGTCTTTCGACAATAGGCTCCCATAGTTCAGGATATTTTACTAAATCACCCTGTACGCCTAGTGGCAAGAAAACGACTTTGACTTTCATCGCTTTGGCAGTATCCAGGCAATCCTGAAGCATTTTTTGGTAGGTTGGTCGGGTGGCGAAAGACTGCGCATAAAAACCTGTCATTGCCAGCGAGCAAATCTCCAGATTCAATGCTTTTGCCTGATCTAAATATTCTTGTCTTGTTGTAAGATCAGCCAGCTTGTTATCAAAAGTATCGCGGTTACCTAATCCTCCCATATCAATCTCCAAACCATCTGCACCAATTTCTTTTGCAAGCGGTAAAGCACTTATTTTCTGACGCTTTAAAATCATCAAATCTATTACTGCTATTTTGTATTTTTCCTTTTTTTCTACAGCCATAAGCAGCTGATTAGGAAGTATACATCCTCCTGTAAGCAAAGCAACACTACCAATAAATTTTCTTCTTCCCTGATTCTGCATATACGTCTATTTAGTGGTGCTGAGTGGAAACAATTTTTCTAGATTTTCAAAACCCATTACTGCATTTTTTGGCAACTTTTCTCCCTTATCCCCAAAAACATAGAGTGCATTTTCCTTTTCAATGGTCACTTTGCTTTCGTCATATTTACCCGACTTGTCTTTTACCGCTTTGCCGTTTAGCTTGAAGTTTTTGACCAGGAAATCATATAATGCATTTCTTTTATTCACGCCGAAATCATGTCCTTCTGATGGAAGATGCACATTTTCAACATTTGCCGTTGCACCGTAATAACCGTACATCTTTTGTAAATACGGGAAATCATGTTCGGGTGTATGAGCGGTCCAGTCGCCTCCATCTGAAACCAGTAATTGTGGTCTAGGAGCTGCCATTGCTGCCAATTCTACGTTATCAGTTCCACCGCCACACTGATGAATGGGCATGCCACTTTCACAAGGGCAACCACCATAAAAGTACGACGACATGGCCACAACAGGCGCACTGAGTTTAATCCGATTATCCATCGCAGTCATTAAGATGCAATGGCTTCCGGCCCCGGAGCCACCACTAATTCCTATTCTTGTGGTATCGGTTTCTTTTAAGGAACTGAAATAATCGAGGATTCTGATTCCTCCTAATGTTTGTACCGTTTGAGCCAAGCTTCTGCGGTGATCTTCATACTTAAATTGGAGCATTGATTCTCCCCAGGCAAACAGATCATAACTAAAAGCCATAGCCCCCATCTTTGCAATTGTGGCACATCGAATCTGGCAATCTGCACGGTAACGCTGTTTTGACCAATGTCCATCAGGACTTAACACCACAGGTATTTTTCCATTGAATTTCAATGGTTTATATAAAGATCCGTTAATCCAAACACCGGGTAAAATTTCCAATGCAATGTTCTCAACTGAATATCCATCGAAAACCCTTTTCGCCGTAGTGATTGGTTTAGTGTTCGGTTTCACAGGAAGTGGAGAAAGCTGCAAAGCCTGAAAAAGTTCGGGTTTAATAGAATCTCTTCTTTTCTCCCAACTGACTTTATCGGTATATTTTGTTGCTAATTCATCTAGGTAGGCCCAGCCGTCCTGAACCTCCCAACGATAGTATTCGTATTCTTTTAGTTTATAAACGCCTGGTTTTTCTTTGTTCACCTTCATATCCAGTGGTGCAAGTACATTGGCTAAGGTTTGATCTACATCTGCACGAAAACGCCAGTCGGCATAGTTTACCCACTTGTCTTTTACTTGTGGTGCTGCGTATTTAATCTGTACTTTAAAGCGAAGCTGAATATCTTGTAAAACATCAGCTAACGGCTTTTTGTATTGGTTATCTGTGTTTTGTGTTTGGGCAAATACCTGGCTTATTTGTGATAAACTAACTAAAAGTAATATCGATAGATACTTAAATGGCCTGCCCGTGATTGCGAAGCCAAGCGCGCGTGAGCTGAAGCATTCTGACCTTTCGAAGATAGATTGCTTTGTGCCTCGCAATGATAAGAACACCTGTTTTAGTAATAACTCCCCTAATCTCATGGCTCCTCGCTTTTAGTTTCTGTGATCACCGGAGCAGTATAGCCCTTCAATTTCGGCCAAACGCCATTTTTAATTTTCTTCAATTTCAATTTTCCTGGATCTACAACCACGTGTTTAATCTTCTGCCTTCGCCAGGTGTAAATGAAATGCAACATGCCATCTGCCGTTTGAATAACCGCCGGATATGAATACTGGCTAATCGGCGAATCTTCGAGAATAAGTGCAGCTGACCACTCCTTTCCATCTTTAGAAATGGAAACATTTAATGGTGTTCTTGCTCCTTTCGCCAACGTACCGGGAGGCAATACATGATTGTAAACTAACACATGACGGCCGTCTTTCATGGTTACCGCGTCCGTTCCGGAATTATTATTCGGAAGCGTTGTTTTTGTCATCGGTGTCCAGGTTTCTCCGTTATCTTCTGACCATGATTCTGCAATCGCCCGGTTCGCTGTTCTAGCCAAAATCTGCAGTTTGCCATTTCCATGTTGCAAAATGCTAGGCTGAATGGCTTTAATTCCATTTTCGGCCAGCGGGCCGATGGTTCGCCAGGTTTTTCCATTGTCTTTGGTTACCTCGAAGTGGACTTTCCAGCCATCGCCCTCTCTACTTGATGGTGCGAAAAGATTTCCATTACTTAAAAGAATGGGCTTATTTTTTACTGGTCCGATGTAGCCATCTGGCAATTTTGTTGCATCAGACCAGGTAATACCGCCATCCTTTGAAGTTTTCATCAGCCCCCACCATTCAGACGGCTTCGGTCCGACTTTATAGAATAACAATAAATCACCCCCCGGAACCTGATAAAGCACCGGATTCCAGGTTGGAAGCCTTTTTCCTTCTGGCTGAATACCATTCGCTACCGAGACTGGCGCCAGCCATTTGCCATCAACATATCTGCTGATGTAAATCTCCACATCTGGATTGCGTTCCTTCGTGCCCCCAAAAAATGAAGCGACTAAACCTGTTGGCGTTTCTGCAATGGTTGCAGAATGGCACGACGGAAATGGTGCCTGATCGTATAGAAATTCTTGCTTGATTATACCCGTCTGCCACTTTTCTACTTGTGCATAGGTGATACTTACTGATGCCAGAGCAAGGCTAAACGTGAGATATAGGGTTCTTTTTAACATGATTTTTTTTCCGATTAGTGGTTGATTACACTGTTTCTATATTTTTTATTGTTCGCTGCAAGGTGTCTAATTTCGCTTCGCGGTTGATTACACAGATTAGAGGATCGAACTGATTTGTATAAAGTCTAAAACTGCAAAGTACCTAATTTCGCTTCGCGGTTGATTACACAGATTAGAGGATCGAACTGATTTGTATAAAGTTTAAAACTGCAAAGTGCCATAAGTTCGCTTCGCGGTTGATTACACAGATTAGAGGATCGAACTGATTTGTATAAAGTCTAAAATTGCAAACTGCCTAATTTCGCTTCGCGGTTGATTACACAGATTAGAGGATCGAACTGATTTGTATAACATCCGAACTGCAAATTGAAAACTGCAAACTGTCTACTGCCTCGCGGTTGATTACACAGATCTATATGGCATCCGAACTGCAAATTGAAACTGTAAACTGCCCACTGCCTCGCGGTTCATTACGCAGATCTGTATGACACCCGAACTGCAAATTGTTAACTGTAAACTGCCTACTGCCTCGCGGTTGATTACACATATCTATATGACACCAGAACTGTAAATTGCAAACCGTAAACTGCCTACTGCCTCGCGTTTGATTACACAGATTTCTATAACACCCGAACTGTAAACTGCAAATTGTTAACTGCTAAATGCAAATTGTTAACTGCAAACTGTCTACTGCAAACTGCCTACTGCTTCGCTGCTTTTTCCTCCTTAATCTTTTTGGTATAGGCGCTATAAAGTGTCCGCCAGTTTCTTCCGTTGTTGTTTAACATTTGTTCTGATTTTGTTTTATAGATTTCGAAGATTGCCGAAATCTGTTTCATATTTTTAAAATCGATAGCTTGTTCCCGGGCCTGTTTTAGAAAAGCCAGAATTTTAGCTTCTTCACCAGCGGTTAAATCCGGAACGATTGCTTTATAGCCTTTCATTGTAAAGTCGACTTTTCCAATCGTATACTTATCCAGAACAGTTTCCACCTGCTCAGGAGATAAGTTTTTCCTCAAGCCTTCCATTAACGCTTGGTGTACTGTTCCTGGAATAGCAGAATCTGCGATAATCTGTTTGTCTAAATCACTCAGTTTATTTCCGGTTACGGGATTTATGCCATCTGGTATATTTGAGGCTGGATGACTGTTATGCCAGTCTCTGATGGTAGTCAGATGCATTGCTATTGTTTGTTCTGCGGCTGTTTTCTTCTTCGCATCAGTTAGCTTTAGTGCCGAAACCCATTCTTTGGCTTTATCCAATATTTCGCCAGGCACGATCACATCTTGTGTTTGACTAAATGCACGACTTGTTATTAGTAGCAAAATAATCAGCACGAATGGCTTTAAAAACTTTCTCATAATTGTGTGTTAACTATTGGTTATTTACTTTTTTTATTTTTTGTATTTACACGCTGATTCTGCAATCGACAGCTGGACATAGAAAAATTGACCAATGGTCAAAAATTTGATGTTGTACCTGATGCCTAAATAGCAAGCAGAAAATAGATGAACCGACAAAATGTAGCTTTTTAAAGCTGAACTGTGCTTTTCGTTGTAGGATTACTCCTATTTCCTATTCTCCATACCCTATTTCCTATCCACCACAAAAGAATAATCTCCTGAACCAATCTCATAAATTGCCCTGTCGTTTTCCATTTTTATATATTTTAAATCCTTAATTGACCCTAATTGTTCTGAAACTTCACTTTTACGCTTCGCAGGAAGATAAACTATAGCCGTTGTATTGGGCGGAACAGAAATATTCCACTTAAACGCGCTTGCTGTTTTGGTATAACTGCTTTTGATTAGTCCATAAATCGAATGATAACTCGCATTAACAGAATTTAAGCCATCAATCATTTCCGGCTTCATTGTGATGGTTTTAAACGCCCCGCTTTCAGATTTAATGCCTGCCAGATTTTCATAGTACCAGATGAGCAAGTCGCCCAGCATCATCACGTGATTTTGAGAATTCATTTTTGGATCGGAAGTGTTTCCATTCCAAAGCTCCCAAATGGTGGTTGCCCCGTTTTCTATCATATAGCCCCAGCTTGGATAGGTTTTTTGAGTAGCTACGGTGTAAGCCAGGTCCGGCCTACCATAATCATTTAAACAGCGCATTAACCATTGAATTCCTACCAGGCCATTACTCAAATGACCTTTATTTGTTACTTCAACCGTATAGGTTATATTTTTAAAAACCTGCTCCACCTTATCCTTTGGCACCATTCCAAAATACAGTGGAATAATATTATCAGTTAGTGCCTCAGAACCATAATATCCCTTTTCATTGAAATACTTTTGATTAAAGGCAGTCTTAATCTGATCACCTAATTGCTGATAGCTTGCTACATCTTCCGATTTGCCAATTGCATTTGCAAACTGCATCATCAACTGTGTGAAATGATAATAATAGGCAGTGGAAATTAAAGCAGATGGATATTTCTTATCGGCACTTTTGCCCCTGCCAAATTCGACTGTGATCGGTGGCATACACCAGTCACCATAACTGTCTTTAGTTAAAATGTAGTCCTGCATGTAGCGATCCTGCATATAGCTCAGCCATTTTTTCATTGCGGGGTAATTATCCTGCACACCAGAAATATCGCCTGTTTGCTTATAGAGCATTTCGGTAACGAGCAACATGGCGCCGGGCCAGGTCATGTTATCGCTATAATACCGCCAAAAGGCTGGCGCTACATCGGGAATCGCACCCTCTTCTTTCTGAGAATTTCTGATATCCTGAAGCCACTTCGCATAAAATCTTCCATTATCGAAAACGAAACTTTCTCCATAAGCTACCGCGCCACGATCACCTAACCAAGGCATGCGTTCGTTGCGTTGCGGGCAATCAATTGGAATTCCCTTGTAGTTTCCCGCAATTCCCCACCAGGCATTTTTAAAAATCTGGTTGGTCACCACATCAGATGTTTCAAAGGTTCCAATAGTTTTAATGTTGTCGTAAATCATTTTGCCTACAAAATCGTTGATGGATGGCTGATAGCTATAGCCAGAAAGCTCTACATAACGGAAACCACGATAAACGAAAGTTGGTTCCCAGGTTTCCGAGCCTTCTCCTTTTGCAATGTACAAATCAGTACATTTCGCATTACGAAGATTGGCAGTGAACAATTCACCATTTGGCTGTAACGATTCCGCAAACCGAAGTTTTATCTGTTTTCCTTTCGCCGCTTTTATTTTGATCTGCAACCAACCCACCATGTTTTGACCCATGTCCAGCAGGTATCGATCACCAGAAAGTTTTTTGATCGACACTGGTTTTAATATTTTCATCACACGGATATTTTCATTCATCTGCGCTTCAATTGTTCCAGCTGGTTCCTGCACAAACTCGGCTTTTAGCCATTTACTATCATCAAAACCAACTTTGTTCCATCCTATTGCTTCTTTCGTAGCATCATATTCCTCTCCATCATATTCGTTATTGGTTCTGATTGGTCCATCTGCAGTTCCCTTCCAGCTACCGTCTGTATCAATGTTCTCCGTACTGCCATCGCTGTAAACGATATTGAGGTTCATCAGCATTTTCGGGAAGCCAAAAGTTTTAATTTTATAGGGCTTTTCATTTTGCCGCATGGCGAAGAAACGACCGTTTCCTAAAATTGCACCCACTGCATTTTTACCATTTTGAAGATAACTTGTTACGTTGTAAGTGTTGTATTTTACGTTTCTGGTGTAATCTGTTGGGGAAGGCGAAAGTACATCTTCGCCAACTTTTTTACCGTTGATATAAAGCTCGTATAAGCCTAAGCCAATGATGGATGCGGTAGCATACTGAACCATTTTTGTAGATTGAAATTCTTTTCGGAAATACCTCGCAGATAAGCGGGAATCGGTTTTAATATTGTCCCATGGAAAAGCCCTGTCGAAGCCAATCCAGCCTTTTGGCCAGTCTTTATAATACAACAAACCCATTGTCCAGGAGTTGACTGAAGACCATTCACTCTCTCCGGCGGTTGTCCAGGTTTTAATTTTCCAGAAACACCGCATGCGACTATTGAGTTTTTGTCCGCCATATTTAACATGCACCGAAGCGGTAGAACTTACTTTCTCAGAATCCCACAGATCACCATTGTTTTGAGCAAGTTTTTCTGCTGATGATGATACCAGAATTTGATAGGCTTTCTGTTCTATATTTCTTTTATCGGAAACAATTTCCCAGCTCAAACGCGGCTGTGTAACATCAATTCCCAGCGGATTGGTTAACATCTCGCACTTTGGATTTTGCACACTGATTTGTGCCACCAATTTTGAAAAGGGGAGCAAGCAAATACTGATTAGTGTGATGTATATTTTAATGTTCATTTACGCTTCGCGATTGATTACTCATATTGATTGAACTCATTTTATAGTGTAAGTTTTTCCCGCTGATCTCAGAGATCTCGCAGATTCACATTTTCTCTTTCTGCGTTAATCCGTTTAATCTGCAGGGCAAACTTTTTTAACTATTTATTTTTTCCCACGAATTTCGCAGATTCACATTTCCTCTTTCTGCGTTAATCCATTTAATCTGCGGGCCATTCTTTTCTTCTTTCCTTTGCGAAAAACTTAGCGTTCTTTGCGGTTAAACTTATTTCCCCTGGAAAGTCAAATTTCTTTTTATCGGAAACAATTTCCCAGCTCAAACGCGGCTGTGTAACATCAATTCCCAGCGGATTGGTTAACATCTCGCATTTTGGATTTTGCACACTGATTTGTGCCACCACTTTTGAAAAGGGAAGCAAGCAAATGCTGATTAGTGTGATGTATATTTTAATGTTCATTTACGCTTTGCGATTGATTACTCAGGTTAACTGATTTGAACTGATTTTATATTGTAGTTTTTCCCGCTGATTTCAGAGATCTCTCAGATTCACATTTTCTCTTTCTGCGTTAATCCGTGTAATCTGCGGTAAACTTTTTTAACTATTCATTTTTTCCCGCTAATCTTGCAGATTTGATATTTACCCTTTCTACACTAATCTCTTTAATCTGCGGGCCATTCTTTTCTTCTTTCCTTTGCGAAAAACTCAGCGTTCTTTGCGGTTAAACTTATTTCCCTGAAAAGTCAAAGTACAAGGTCATATCCAATGCCCTGCTCGGCGCTTTATCAAAATCATAAAACACATGTTTCATTCCCATCGGCCCTGTAGTTTCTGGTTTTTGTGTTTTGGTACCAATTGCCGAAATTCCATTCATAAAAGAAATATCTCCCGTTGGGAAAGTCGGACTCATATTATCATAATCTGTATCCTTGGATTTTTTTGGCGTAAATAAGCGCAAGAAAACATCTTCGCGATCGGTAACCACTTTAAAATTTTGCGTTTTGCCGATAAACTCACACCAATACAAGTTTGAGTAATAGCCCTTAAACTCGGGGTACTGCCATGCAGGTTCTCCAGTGGCCGAATCGTTATAATCCTTTTTCCAGATACCAAATTCACTTCCCTTCATTCGGTTTTTCCAAACCCGGTAAGGTCCGTTCCCTTTATATGCTACCGACTTGATTTCTGTTTCCGGATAAGAAAAATTCAATCCTACGAACGTAGAAAAGTATGCTGTTGGAAAATAGCGAACTTGCATTTTCAACCAGCCTGATGGATAAATAGTCCACTCTAAGGTATTGTAACTTTCTTTTTGATCATATTTGGATGAAATGACTACATTTTCTCCATCCATTCTGGTAGTAAAATTTTTGAAATTGTTAATGCCCTCCTGCAGTACCGGACCGTTAGAAAAGGGAATCACCCCCTTGGCATTTTGAACATTTTTCAATAAGCCGGTCGCTTTGTCAAATGTTAAATTTATTCCGTTAGCCGAAACCTCGAAGTGAGCAGCAGACTCTTTCAGGTTTACTTTTGAAGAACCCGTTTTAATCACCATTTGTGCAGCATCATCTTTGGGCAAGGCAATTGGAAAACTCCAGGTAAATAATTCCTTACCGTAGAAATCTTTAACTGTTAAGTATAAGGCATCGAACGTATACCAGTCTGATGGCAGCTTAACCTGAAGCTTTCCTTTTTCTAAGGGCTTGATATCTGGTGCATCGACTTTACCCACTTTAAAAATAGCATCTGCGCCAGCATTTAGTTTCTTTAGTTTCCACTCGAAGGTACACTGGTTGAGATTGGTAAATGCATATCGGTTTTCCAGCAAAAACGAACCGTCAAAACCGGCAGTCATTTCCCTCTTTTCTACAAATACCGGACTCCATACTTCTTTGATGGTGTAAAAGCTTCCTTCCTTTTCGTGATAGGGCCCAACAATCCCATCAGGTCCGTGGTTACCATCCGTATCCAATTCGCCGTTTTTGTCCGTGCGGACTACAGCCTGATCAGCAAAATCCCAGAGGAAACCGCCTGCAGAAAGTGGGTTATTCCACATCGCATTCCAGTAATCTTCAATGCCTGCACCATGTCCGCCATCCCACATGCCGTGCAAAAATTCGGTTGGCATTAAAATGTTGTGGCCGTGATCATAATTTCCGATCCCGTAATTAAATTCCCGGTAATGGGTCGTTTCAAAGCCATTAAAAACCTCCCAGGGATGAATCAGCGGGCGTTTTTGAAGGTCATTTTCAACAAACAGGTGATCGAGTTCACGGTTATGGCCGCCCTCATTTCCATTTGCCCAAAATACAATTGACGGGTGATTTTCATCGTTCGCCATCATCTCCTGGTATAACTTCGTACCAGTTGGTGTATCATAGGTTCCGTGCCACCCGGCCAGTTCATCCATTACAAATAAGCCCAAAGAATCACATACATCCAGGAAATGACCATCTGGCGGATAATGAGACATCCGAACCGCATTCATGTTCATTTCTTTCATGAGCAGCACATCAGCAATGCTTATTTTTTTGCTCGTTGTTCTGCCTGATGATGGATAAAAAGAATGGCGGTTTACTCCTTTAAATTTCATTTTAATGCCATTCACATAAACGCCGTCCCGTTCTTTAACTTCAACTGTTCTGAACCCAATTTTCTTAGTTAACTGATGAATAGCCCTACCGTTTTTAATGAGTGTGAAAGTTGCAGTGTAAAGGTTTGGAAATTCAGACGACCATAATTCCGGGCTTTTGAACGGTTGACTTAACCGGGTAGTACCAGCGGTAATTTTAGCCGAAATTTCTTTACCAAACTTCTTTCCTTTTGCATCAGTAAGCTGAACAGTGATTTTATCTGCATCGCCAACTGAGAAAACATTAGCGTTTAATATTCCATTCGCTTTCGCATCAATTTGTATCCTTTCGATATATGTTTGCGGCAATACTTCCAGGTAAACCGGTCTGAAGATTCCCCCGAAAATCCAAAAATCTGCCTTACGCTCTGCTTCATTAACGGATTGATTTGCTGAATGCTTAGATACCTTTGCTTCAAGCAAATTATCACCACCGAATACTATTAAGTTACTGATATCATATTTAAAAACGTAGAACGATCCCTGGTGAGTTTCCCCAGCTGATTTTCCGTTAATTTTCACCTCTGTGTCGGTCATCGATCCCTCGAAAACAATGTTTATTTTCTTGTTCTTCCAGGTTTCAGGAACTTTGAAATTGTATTTGTAAAGTCCTTGCTCCTTCCCTTTATTGGTTTCTTTATTAAAGCCATAGTTATACTTCCCAAATCCTTGCAATTCCCAGTTAGAGGGTACCGGAATGGTTGTCCATTTACCAGCATTCATTCCTTCTGTGCAAAAGAATTCCCAATTTACGGTATTGTCATTTCCGGTTCCAGACAGGTACAATTTTTCCGTTTGCTGCGCCCAAAGCGAACAAGATAGGATTACAAAACAAAGAAGGGGTAGAATCTTATACTTCATTAATTGGCTTTAAATTGATTTATTAATGGGTTGTCTGTTCTAAAAGGAAGTGCAGGTAAACCATTACTATAAAAGTTACCGGAAGGATTTTCATTCCAGTTGTAGCGAACAGCGATGGGTTTAGTGATTTCTTTAGCGGATACCACCACCTTACCTCCTTGCACAGTGGCATCGGCGACAACGAATTTGCCGTTTTTCCCGGCAATGGTAAATCCGGCAATGGCGTCCATTGAAGCCAAATGGTCGAAACTGAGGATCGCTCTGGTTCCTTTAAACACAACATTTTTATAAACGGGGCCAGAATAATTAACGGGCTGGTGGTATGTTTTCGCCAGCGCCAAAAGCGCCAGCCTTCTACCCACCTCCCATTTGTAGGTAGGATGTAAATCCTCTCCGTTATCATTCAGGTCTGTAGTTGAGATCATTCCCGTATTTGGCAGGCGCAAAACCTGCTGCTGTGCTTCCCAGAAGTTAGGTTCAGTATCTGTTGTAAGTATAACCTTATCACTTTTTTGTTTACTGTAATTAAATGGTGCGATTTGAACATAATAAAAAGGTAGCTGTTCGCCCCATGCTTTTCTCCATAAATTAATCAGCGATTTCAATTTATAAGAATAACTAATGGTCTCATTTAAAAAGCAATTGGTTTCGCCCTGGTACCAAAGGAAACCACTGATTTTAAAATCTGAAAGCGGTTCGATCATGGTACTATAGAACTTTCCCGGATCGTTGCTCAACTTTTTATCTTTGAAATAGGTTTCCTTAGCAAAGCCTTCCGGTGATATCCATGGTTCGATTGCACTACCAGAAACGGCAGATGAAATGATTCCAACCGGAACTCCTAATTTCTCCTGCACTTCTTTTGCGAAAAAGTAACCAACGGCAGAAAAAGCGCGCAAGGCCGAATCCTGAGCAACCGACCAACTTTTATGCACATCGTCTGGCCGGGTTAAAGCCTTGCGGTTGACGAGGAAAATTCTGATTTGTGTATTCTTTGCTTTGGCTACTTCATCTGCAGGAAAACCTAATTTTTCGTTCTTTGGCTTAGGAATTTTTGCCAGTTTTCGCATTTGATATTCCATGTTAGACTGTCCTGAACATAGCCAGACTTCTCCCACCAGGATGTTGTTCAATTCAATTGTGTTGGAACCTGCAATGGTCATGTTTTGAGGAACTGATGAGGTCTTCAGAGCACTCAACACTACTGCCCATTTCCCGTTTTGATCGGTAATGGATTGTTTTGTTTGTCCGGCGAAATCCACTTTAACAACCTCTCCTGCAGCGGCGAAACCCCAGATATTAATTGGCTGATCTCGTTGCAACACCATATTTGACGCTAAAATTTGAGGTAAAAGGATTTTTGCGTGGGCAGTGATGGATAAAAATAAGAATAGGATGAGCAAGAGTGATTGTTTCGACGTTTTCATGGCTGTCGTCATTGCAAAGCCAGACCTATGCGAACTGAAGTCATGTGATTCCTTCAATGGAGATTGCTTTGTACCTCGTAATGACGATAATTCAATCCGCAATGAGGGAAAAACTCCAAACTTCAAACCCAAAACGCCAAACGCTGTCTTCATGGTTAAAATCCCCCCGTTTTTAAATATTTAATTGAATACACAGCTTCCTTTTCAAATTCACCCGCATTTTTAAGATCATAAGTCTGATCTGCCGGGGTGTCTACATCAGGAAAGCGACGAACTGTGCCTGTACGGAATACAATTCTTGAAACCGCTGCTACGGGCTGAAAAGCCAGGCTGGTTAGCGCATCTTTACCATTTACAGTGACAGTGTAAAATCTGGTAAAGGCATCAAGTTTGATTTTGATATCGTAAGCTTTACCAGCCTCATATTTCATAAAATTTTTATAACGCGCACCAGCTTTTGCACTTAATGTTCCAGCGGTATCAAATGTTAACCTTACCGATGCCATTCCTTTCGCATCTTGTAACTCAATTTCAAGAAGGCCGAAATCATTTTGCTTTGGGGTAACCGAAAATGACGTGATGGTTTTTCTGCCCGCCGGGAATGCCCGCTCTGCCTTGGCATAATCGAACGGATCTTTATCTTTTAGCACCAAAGTTCCATCCTCCACTTTTACCGGCGCCCAAAGTGGACTATAAATATTCCATTTCTCTAACGCTTTATCTTTCGGCAATTTTGCAAAATCATCATTAACCGATTCCATCACCTGGCTTACACCTGGTAAAGGAACGGATGAAACCCAAATATCTTCCTTGTTCATGCTATAGGTAACCCACAGCTTCCCATCGGAAGGTTTTCCGTTGCCCTCTATAATTCCGCGAACATATTGCGGACCATATGATTTATAGTTTCCACCATACCGCATCGGCGTAATTTCTCCGTTCAGCAACAATAAATTAGTATAATCCAAACCATTTTTGCTGGTAGAAATGGCCAATGGCCACCTGTATTCTGATGGATTGTATACGGTTGCATAATTGCCATCAGCTGTTTTTTGTCCCCAGATTTTTGCATTGCTGTTAACGAAACCAGGTGCACGAGACGCATTCTCCGGCCAGGTTTTACCGTTATCATTGCTGATTGCGGTAAGGGCATTTTTCCACAAGCCAACCACTCTTCCATCTGGCAAATGGTAATAGCTAAAAGCTTTATACTGTTTTTGCAAAGTAATTAATGGGTCTTTCCGGTCGGCTTCTTCGTTCCATTGTTGGGTCATTAACTTATTCGCCAACAATTCTTTACATGCCGCAACAAAGGCTTTATTTTTACTTTTTGTATAATAAGGGTATTTAGTATTCTGCTCGGAATAACCGGGGTTATAATGAATAAAATAAATTGGTCCGTATTGACCATCTGGCTTAATTTCCCTTACCGCTCTACCAATTCCGTGGCCATCATTTGGATCATCTTTGGCATCGAAGCTGATGGCGTAGAAGCCTAAAACCAGAAATATATTTTTGGTTGAAACATAAAAACCCATCCTTTGATGCATCACAGCATCTAAATCTTTCGCCACATCTGTTCTGCCCGCTTTTGTCGTTCCGTCGGCTATTCTGTAAATTGGAAAAATAACGTCTGGTTTGCTCCAGTTGTAGCCATCTGAAGAAGATTGGAGCAATGTTTGCCCCGGCGGGATGCTTTCCCCTACTTTGTCGCTTAAATATTCTACATAAAACTTATTATTCCAGTAAGCTAACATCGGGGCATGATTGTATGTCCACCCAAAGTTTTCGGCAAGTTCAGGATGTTCCCTGTTTGCCCTGAACGTTTGAATGTTGTGCACGCCCACTACAGGTGTTAACTGGCCATGGTGATAGTCTGCATTTACCAGCGTTGTACCTGTATAACGTACGGTATCCTGCGCATCCGCGGATGATATCGCAAACGCAAATATTAGTGTTAAACAAAGTATTTTAAATATTTTCATATATATTTTACATTTCGTTAGTGCGAGGCACGAAGCAATCTTAAAGCTATGGGTTTATTTATTCCCCATTGGGATTGCTTCATACGAGCAACAAACGACTTATTTATATTTCTTCAACCCCTCAATTACTTTTCGCCTCACTTTAATAATCGTTCCATGTTTATGGCCTTCGGGAATTGAAACCTGAGCAGTTACATCTTTAAAACTTTTAAAATCTGATGTTTTGTAAGCTGAATAAATCTTTTGTCCGTAAGCATCAAAGTAAATCAGCCAATCGTTTTTAACTTTAATTACTGTTGGGCCTTCCGTGAGCTTCGGACTAAAAGTCTCCGAAACATTTTCATAGGGACCTAAGGCATCTTTTGCAAAAGCCACTTTCAAATTTCTATTCGGGCGGGTGTTATCCTTCAAAACCAATACAAAATCTTTTGCTGCCCGTTTCACAATTACGGCATCAATTACACTAAAACCGGGATCTAAAAATAACTTCGGTTCAGAAAATTTGATAAAGTCTTTAGTCGTAATCGCATACATTCTATGGTTATTATCTTCATCTTCTATTCCTTTAGTAAAACGAAATGGAATCGTTGATGCCCAAATAATTACATATTCTTTTTTCTCGCTGTCGTAAAAAATTTCAGGTGCCCAAACATTTACTGTTTTCGGTTCGCTTTCCATTACCGGAAGAAATTTTTGTTCGCTCCAGTTCAATAAATCTTTAGAGCTGGCGTAACCAAAACCTTTATCACCTTTCCAGCTGCAAGTCCAAACCAAATGGAAAGTGCCATCCGGTCCCTGAGCAATCGATGGATCGCGCATGACCTTCTGCGTTCCAATTGCTGGCTTTAAAAACGTCTTTTTAAGATCAGTCCAGTGGTAGGCATCGTAGCTATACAAAAGTCTCAATCCTGCTGTTGCCGGTTCATGGAAAGAAGTGAATATATAAGCATTTTTGGAGCAAGCGCTTAATCCGCAAAAAGCAAATCCAATAATGGCGAGCTGAATTGATGATAGGAACTTTGCTTTAAACATTTCTTTTTTTTTATTAATTTATTCTTTCCAATAGGTTGTTTATTCTTGCTTTGCGGCTATAGTGACTAATCAAACTATTCCTTATCTAACAGCAAGACCCAGTCGTTTCCATATTTTGGTTCTCCCGGCGGATTAAATGCTTTAATTCCTTTGTTTTCAAATGTTCCAATAGGGGTCGTTTTTCCTGTTCGCGGATCGAACCACGATGCCTTCACTTCATCTCCATCTGTTTTTCCCAACTGAACGCTGAAATTACGCCCGGTGTAAGTGTAAAGCATTGCAAACTCTTCCCCTCTTGTGCCAATTACCCGTTCATACTTCTCTCCATTTTTGCCAGCAATCAATGTTTGATCAGGCACGCGGTCGAAATAGGAACAAGACAACATCAAATCTTTAAGGTGCTTCATTTGCGTTGCACCTTCGGCATTGATGGCCGTTGTCCATGGCACTTTCGGGCCATAAGCTGCCCTCTTATCGGTAAGCTTGTACATTTGCATTACCTCGTTATTGCCATAAGTATAACCGAACGCACCTGCAAAAACAGACCAATAGCCATATCTTCTTACATCGGCGGCTGTCCATCGAGGCGCCAGGGTATCGTGCAAACCTTGTGGAATCCCTTCATAAGATGGTTCGCCATCTATTGTTGGCTTGATTGGTTTAAGTTTATAATCCGTTTCTATGTATTTCCAGTTGTCTTCGCCGTAATGCAACTTTTCTTTTGCTGAGGTATCCTGATCATAGCTGCGGTGGCCGGATTGGATCATATCAAAATCGTTCCATTTTTCATTGTGAAACCAGGTAGAGGAACCCGTTCTGCCACGTGGATGGAAGGTAATTAAGTGGTTGGGATCATTAGCGCGTAAAGTCTGACCAATTGCATTCCACACTTCTAAACCATCACTACCTTTAATATCACCACCATTTAACCAAATGATGTTGCTCCGGTTGCGGTATCTTTTAGCCAGAAATTCGGCATAAATTTTCGCCTGTGGCACACTTACTTTTTTCTCTTTCACATTGGTTCCCCAAACCGGAACCAAGGCCATGTATATTCCTTTTTTCTCCGCTAAATCGATGATGTAGTCTACATGATCCCAAAAATCATATGATTTACTGTCTCTAAAATTATTCCCTTCGGTGATGGCAGGCTTTGAAACATCCTTATTGATGATAGACGAATCGCCATAAACATTTACAGAGGGCACCTCATGCAAAACCATCACCTGGATTACATTGAAGCCTTTCTGTTTTCTGTCTTCCAGGTAAGTTTCTGCTTCCTCGCGGTTTAGCTTTCCAAATAGCAACCAGCCTGTGTCTCCTAACCAGAAAAATGGTTCTCCATTTCCCGTCGTTAAATAGCGTCCATTTTCTGAAATGAGTAAACTTTTATCGCCAAAATGTGGCTTTTCTTTACAGCCAAAGGCGAGTAAGCAAGCCACCGAAAGGAAAAATAGTTTAGTTTTAATTGTCATATCTTAAATTTTGTTGATGAGAATTACCTCGTCACCATTTCCAACTTTATCAATTTTTGAGCGGGTATTTCCGTTAATCTTCTCTTGCTTTAACACCTTGCCATCCTTCGGATCTATTACTTTTACGCTGAATTTTCCGCTGAACTTTGTTAAATCGACAGCACTTGCTGCTGAAGATGCGTTGTATAAAACATAAGCTTTACCAGGATTTTCCAAACCGTATTGCTTTTCATTTTTTCCTGCCGGAAGGAAAGTGCTCATGTAAGGGATATCCTTTAGAGCGTCGGGATCTATGTTTTTAACATTAGATAGGGAACCACCTCCCATTAAGATTGCCCATCCGAAACTATCAAAATTGTCTCCTGAATACATCACTGCCTTTTTTGGAAACTTGTTTTTATATTCGGCAACGGCGTGGTAAACTTCCTCAAAAGAAGTTTTCTTTGGTTTAAGCAACCGCGCATGTTGACGAGGGGCCAGGTTTTGTCCACCTTGTGGTGCATAGGCCGTACCATCTGCCTGGTAATGCCAATACCGGATATCAATTACATCCACCACAGCTTCGAGATTAGGATCTGCCAGTATAGCATCCTGAACATCTTTGGTTACACTCAAACCAACCATCGAATGTTTACCTGTTTCTTGTTCCCATTCTTTGATCGTGGTGAGCCAAAATTTCACAAAATGCAACGGACCAGTAAATTCTGCGCCAATTAACTGGATCACACCAGAATTTCCATCAAAATTTTCCAGGCATTTACGGATATATGCCTTATGAATTGCTTTGCGGTTTTCATTGCTGATATCGTAAAACTGTTCTGCCATAAAGATTCTTTTGTCACCGGCATAAGGCACAGGTTCAGGGAACCCCGTATGGTTAATGTTGTTAGCCGTACGCCATGGGAAATCAGCATAATGCGCACCAGCTTCTATAATATTATGTTGAAAATAATTTTCGTGAATGAGCACTAAACCTTTCTGATCGGCGAGATTGGCAAACGCTTTTAGCCTGTCCCAATACCAAAGATTGTATTTGGTAAGGTCATATTTACTTAGGCCATCCCAGGCTTTATCTTGTCCGCTTCTGGCGAACGGCAACTCATAAAATGGCGCCCAAACTTCTCCGTCCATGCGGCGGATCCGTTCGTGGTCATCTCTTCTTCTATCATACCACAAGCCGTAATTATGATCGAGAATCTTTACGGCACCATTTTTCATCGAATCGGTAATGGCATCTAAATCATCCGTTAAACCATTTCCGGCACGTCCGGGTACAAACCTGGTGATGTGGAACTCTGTGTTTTTCAAACCATGCGGCCTTGCACTCCCGTTCCACCATGGCACATCTTGCCGGTTGCCTAAAACGACTTCGGTTCCACGCACCAACCAGCCATTATTGATCGCCATTGCATCGGCCATTGCTGGCTGGGAATTTTTTTCTGATCCAATCTTTTCAATATTTTTCGCCTGACTGCTTTCTAAAGAAATCCGGGTCCGTTCAGGTGCTGCATCAATATAGGCTGATAAAGTTAAGGCCGGTTGAGCAGCAAGTTTAGTTAGTTTTTGAGCCACATCTACAGGCGGACTACTCGAAGCCTCTGTTTCTACCTGGAGGAGGAAAGTGCGCTGATCTATTTCATTACCTACACGATCTTTAAGTTGCGCATAATACAGGCTTCGGGGCTGAATCTGCTCATTAGACATATCCCAATATCCGTTCCCAGAAAATTGTGCCCAGGTTCCAAAGGCCCAGTTTTGTGCAGTTGGTGGCTGATAATTATCTACCCGGGCTGCGCTACATTGCCAGAAAACACTGTTCGCCGCACTCCATCCGGCACCTTGCCCATCCTGACCACGATTAAGATAACTTAAGGCTTGTCCATCAATGTTTACGATATCAAATAACACACCCGATGCCCAGCTATCAATTGTACCACTGAAACTGAAAGGCAGGTAAGACTGGCATTGTACAAATGCATTTGGCCCCGGGGCACAAAAGCCAACAGCGAAATCGTGGTAACCATATTCTGAATATAGCCTCTGGAATAGCGTTTGTTGCCCCATGGTTAAAAAAGTATAGCGACGTTCGCCACCAATTTCTGAGATTGGTGCAAGCGACTTGCAGTCTTCTACGGTAATTTTTTTAGCGCTTTCGAGCACATTCACTGCAGTACCTGCAAAATGCTCAAAGACAACCTGACGAACCCATGCATTTTCTACGTTCTCGAGTGAGATCGCCGTCCAACGGTGATATTCATCTTTAACATTTTCTTTATGATAATCTGATTCGAGTTTTAAGTTTTCTACCCCAGCGTTTGAGATCCGCCCGTTCCATTTGTACTTGGTTACGGTTGCACCTCCAAATTTAGCATCCAAAGCAGTGGTTAAGGGGGCATCCAGGGTAATCGTTGAACCATTTATTGCAGTAATTTTCCGGTCGAAGTGAAGATCTCTTGTACCCGGTTTCCAGCCTAATGCACTTTCGCCGCCACCAAATTCTACAGTTTTAAGGGTTTCTATCCATTCTTTAGTAGACGGACGGTGAATAAACACATTGTCGCCTACTTTAAAGCCTGATACATTTGCCAGGGTAATTTTTTGTGCATTTACCGGAACATAGTTATCGGTGATGGCAACAGGTGCCTCTTCTACTTTATCTTTTTTACCTAAAATTCTGATTACGCCAATCCGGTCTAAACCTTTAGCGAAGATTTTCGTTCCGCGATCGTCCATTCCGCTACCACGAATGACAACACCAGAAGCCGTGATTTTTAATACTCCGCCGACCTCATGAGTACCCTGCGCTAACAATACTGCGCCACGCAATCCATCTTTTCCGATGGGTAATTTGGCTACATAATCGATCGCTGATTGAATGCGTAACGTGGCATCCCCTTCTTTTACAGGAACTACCACCCTTACCACTGCTGATGGAATTGACTTCTCACCGGCCATATAACCTGCATATGAAAAATCCGGAATCCGGTTTCCTTCTGCATCAGGTGTGTAGGCCAGTTTACCATCGTTGCCTTTAAAAATAGGCTTTGGTGGCGCTACAGGTTTTGTTTTTTGTGCAAAAGAGAAACCTGCAAAACAGCATACACAAATCAAGGTTGATAGCAATGTATATGGAAATATTTTAAATATGTGGTTCGCTTTTGACATTAGTTTATAATCGTTTTTCGTTTAGGATCTGAAACCTTGCTCTTTGTTCCTTAATCCTTATTCTTTGTTCCTTAATCCTTGTTCTTTACTCCTTATTCGTTGTTCTTTTCTCCTTAATCCTTATTCTTTGATCCTCAATCCTTGCTCTTTGTTCTTTAATCCTTATTCTTTGCTCCTTATTCCTTGCTCTTTGTTCCTTATTCCTTGCTCTTTGTTCCTTATTCCTTGCTCCTCCATCCCTGCGCGCTGCTACGGCTTTACCTTACGCACATCCACCAAACTATTCAAATAAACTTCAATATTTGAGTAGCCTGATTTAGTAATTTTCATGGCATCAGTTTTATCATTCGGGTTTAATCCGTTTTTAGTTTCATAAGCATCGGGCATACCGTCGTTATCGCTATCAAGATAAGGTTTACCTTTGTATTCCGGGTAACCACCAACTTGTGCGATATCAGAAATAATTCCTTGTTTATAAGAATCTGCTGGCAACCTACGCTTTACATAACTTTGTTTTGCGGGCAATTTTCCATCGGCAATTACTTCAATCTTTCCTGTAGCTACCTGCTTTACCATCCGCGTATCAACTGCATCCCGAACGGGTAAACTTGCGCCAGCATTTGCAAGCACATAATCGTATGCTTCCCTGGTATCGATAATGGAGATTTTGGCCATCGGCAAAGGCTTGGTTGCCCGAATGGAATCCAACAGTTTTTGCATATCGCGTTTGCTTTCTGGCTGAACGCCACCATCCCAATTATTTTTAGTTACCTTTTCGTTTCCTTCTACAATATTTCCGGTTACGTAGGCCTTCCCAAATTCGTTTACAAACCGCTTATCTCTTCCAGATTCTGGTTTCAAAATTCGGTACGCAATAGGTTGACCAACAGGCGTAATGGGTCCTGGCTTATAATAATTATTTACAAAACTATAGAATGAAGCATTATCACCACCATCTGCACTGCGGTTCCACCAGTTGAATACCACGTTGTTGGCGAAACCAAAATCGCCATACATGCCCACTGAAGGATTTCTGGCAATGTTGGAGGCCCAAAGATTTCTCATGAAAGTGGAATTCAGTCCGCCTATGGTGCTTCCGAAAGCATGGTTATAAGTGTCTAAAGCTTCAGAAAAAATCGAATTCTGAATCGTGACATTTACTGTTGGCAATTTCTCTGGCTTTGAACCATCTTTTTTATCGTATACATGGCGATAGATAGACATGTTTTCATCCAGGCCCCAGCTTGCAGAAACGTGATCAATCATGATATTTCCAACCGGGTTACCTCCAATCGCATCATCTCTGCGGGTTACATCAGTAGCGCCACGACGGAAACGCATATAGCGAATGACCACATCATGCGTATTGATCCAAACTGATTCGCCAGCAATACAAACCCCATCTCCTGGCGCACTCTGACCTGCAATAGTAATGTAAGGTGCGCGAATGATCAGCGGTGTTTTTAATTTTATAATCCCGGCAACATTAAAAACAATAATTCGGGCGCCACCCTGCTCGCAGGCTTCACGTAAAGTTCCTTGTCCCGAATCTTCCAGGCTGGTTACCACATAAACCTTCCCCCCGCGACCGCCAAATGAATAGGCACCACCACCTTCCGCACCCGGGAAGGCCACCAATTTCGATTGTGGCAAGTCGCCTGGTTTTGCTGCCCATGGAATATAAGGCTTGCCCTGTTTTGCCTCGGCATCTACAACGGGCTTCACCTTTAAAAACTGCAATTCAGATTTCTCTTCAATACTTTTAAGCAGTGAATCTGCTTTTTTTTCCATGGCCTCCGGAATGACCGGATATTGGGCTGATGCAAAATTTGATACAGCGCTTAAGGCGAGGATGCTAAAAATTGAATTCCAGCTGCGCATTTTAATTCGGTTTTACTGTTGAAACTGGCACTACACTATTTAAATAAACTTCGATATTTGAATATCCGCTTTTCGAAATTTTCGCTGCATCTGAAGCATCTTTAGGATTTAGTCCATTCTTAACTTCGTAAGCATCCGGCATTCCATCATCATCCGAATCTTTGTAGGGCGTACCCTTGTATTCCGGATATCCACCTACCTGACTTACATCAGTGATGATACCTTGTTTATAAGAATCTTTTGGTAAACGGCGGTGTTCGAAATCTTTTTCCGGCAATTTTACGCCTTCGATAAAGTCTATTTTACCAGTTTTCACTTGTTTAATTACACGGGTATCAACAGGATCCCGCTTCGGTAAATTTGCCCCAACGTTGGTTAGCACATATTCTTTTGCTGCTAAAGTAGGAAGAATGGTGATTTTTGGCATTGGAAAAGGTTTCTTCACGCGCATCGCAGCAAAATACGGAGATGCCTGTTCGAAGGTCATCAACTCCCCTTTTTTATTTTCCAGCTGTACACCGCCATCCCAGTTATTTTTAGTTACTTTTTCATTTCCTTCGATGATATTTCCTTCCACATAAGCCCGTCCGAAAACAACATATGGCAATTTACTGCGGCCAGATTCCGGTTTTAAAATTCTATAGCTAATCGGCTCCTTTAAATTCGTTACCGGACCAGGTTTGTAATAGTTATTTACAATATTAAATAAGGCCGTATAATCTCCACCATCCGTTGAACGGTTATTCCAGTTGAAAACTACGTTGTTTGCAAAGTTGAAAATACCATTCCAGCCGATAGATGGATTTCTAGCGCCATTATCTGCCCAAAGATTACGCATAAACGTACAGTTTTCCCCACCTAGTGTACTACCGAATGCATGGTTCCAGGTATCTAATGCTTCAGAGAAAATAGAATTTTGAATGGTGATGTTTACCGTTGCCAGTTTATCTTCGATTTTACCTGTACTATCATTATACATGTGGCGGTACATTGACATGTTTTCATCCAATCCCCAGCTGGCAGAAACGTGATCGATCATGATATTTCCTACCGGATTACCACCAATGGCATCATCACGACGGCCAACGAAAGTTTCCCCTCTTCTGAAACGCATGAAACGAACAATCACATCATGCGTGTTTAACCAAACTGATTCACCAGCTACACAAACGCCATCACCTGGCGCTGTTTGCCCTTCGATGGTAATATAAGGTGCACGAATAATTAAAGGTGTCTTGATTCTGATGATTCCGGAAACATTGAAGACGACAATTCTCGCACCGCCTTGCTCACAAGCCTCCCGAAGCGAACCAGGGCCGCTATCATTCAGATTTTTAACCACAATTACCCTTCCCCCTCTACCGCCGAAACTATAGGCACCACCACCTTCAGCACCTGGAAAAGCCAGCAATTCTGACTGTGGCAAATCTGTAGGACGGGCGGCCCATGGAATATAAGGTTTTCCCTCTTTTTCTTCCTTCAGGATAATGGGCTTGGCTTTTTCCCAGGCAATATCAGACTGACGATAAGCTTCCTTCATCATAGAATCTGATTCCTTTTTTACGTTTTCCGGAATTTTTGGATATTGGGCAAAGGCTGAACCGGCTGAGAGCATTAATGCTGCTGAAAACAGCAGATTTAAAAAGTTCTTTTTCATTTGTGTTTTGCGCGTTGGAGAAAGAAAAGATTGAGGTTGATAAATTCTTCCGGGTTTATTAATTAGTCGAATCTACCGTTTTGGCTCATTTCTTTGATCAATCCTGGTTATAAGTTTTTGGTTAGAAATACATTATTTTTGAGATGCTAATCTAATTTTCAGCTATTGATTATCCAATTTAAAAAGTTGAATAATGCTATTTCCAGGCATTTTAAATAATATTTTATGCCTTCGTAGCTGAGTTACAAGATAGAGATAATATTCATATATAAATGTAACATTCTTGAATAAAAAAAAGAGGATTGCACTCGCTGCGCTCCTCTTCCAAACCAAATATATAAATCGAGATTGCGCTAACTTATCTCAATGCATTAAATCAACTTTATTTTAGCGGGTCGAATGTGCCCATTCCTTTCAAGCTATTCCACCCGGTTGTTTGTTCTAAATATGGCGATGAACTCAAAATATTTTCGTTTAAGCCAAAGAAATAATATTCAGGATACCATTTAAATTTCCAGTCGGCTGGGTTCGTTCTGTCTAAATCATCCTTCTCGGTAATCACAAAAACGTTATCGTACAGATAATCTAAATAAGCGTTATAGTTTGCACTACCATTTGCGGTTGGATAAGTGGCCGGATCACGATCAGCAATTGGTGCATTTCCGGTAGCAGGTTTAATTAACGGATCTGTGGTGCCTACATATTTTGCACCTGCCACAGATTTTACCGTAATAAAATAACCCGTTCTTCTCGTACCATTTAATGGTTTGATGCCTAAGCGAGCAGCTGTTGGTGAATTTTCTTCAAACAACATCCACCGCCTCAAATCAAAAAACCGCTTGCCTTCATAAGCAAATTCGATATTTCTTTCTTTTAAAACCGCAGAAAACAATTGATCTCTGCTGGTTGCTCCTGCCAATCCATAAGCACCATCCAGGTTTTCTACACCTGCCCGTTCTCTGATCGACTTAACCAATTCAAAACCTTCGCCGAGTTTATTTGCACCTATGGCAGATTCAGCAAGATTTAACACCACTTCAGCGAAACGCATTTCCATAAAGTCTGTTCCGCTTTGCTGAAAGTTACCCAGCGAGTTAGAAGCACCCGGATCTGTTGCTTTGCTGATGTACACTGCACTGGCGTTTGCGCCTTTTGTTTCCGTTGTTAAACTTGGAATTGCTTCCGTAGCATTTCTATACCATTTATAAGTCCATTGTTTAAAAGTGGTATTCCCGGCGTAAGGCCATATTGCACCATTGTAAACAAACGTTTTGTAGAAACGGGGATCCCTGTTTTTATAGAATTTCTTTGCATCGTAAGGATAGGTAGTAGATGCACCTGGCATTTTACCATCTCTCATCGGGAAGGCATCTACAATTTGTTTTGTTGGAGAAAGAGATCCGGCTCCGTTAAGGTCTTTCGATCTTGCAGCCTGCTCCCATCCATTATTTTTAGTTGTATTTCCACCAATGGCCAGGTTATTAAAACCATATACAATTACCGCTTCCGGATTGTTTACCTCAGAGAACCACATGTTGCCCCAAGCTACGCCATTTGCAGTACCGCCCGTTTTAAATAAACCACCTCCGTTTGCTTCTAATAAAGTTTTAGCGGCTAAATTGGCCTGATAGGCAGCTTCCCAACGGGTAATATCATCAGTACGGTTAAACAACGGACTCGCCCAGGTTAACAATACTCTACCCTTCATTGCTGCACACGCACCACTGGTAATCCGTCCCCAATCAGAATTGCCCCATTTACCTGGTAACAACGACTGCGCCATATCTAAATCTGCAATAATTTGTTTAATACATTCAGAACTGGAGCTTCTTGGAATTTGCAAAGAGGTTCCATCTTCGGAGATGGGATCTTGTGGCGTTAATGCCAGCGGCACACCACCATATAAACGTACCAAATCAAAATACTGCCATGCTCTCCAAAAGTACATCTGCCCTTTTAAGCGCTTTCTAACATCTTCCGGCAGGCCATATTTATCAATTTCAGTAATGAAAATATTAATCTGTTTTAAACGTGTATAGGGATTATTTACCACACTTGTGGTCAGTCTAGCGCCAAAATAACTCAAGGCATGGGTATTGGTATAACTAATGGTTGCCCAGATTTTATTAAAATCTGTTTCGCCGGCAAACTCGTCTGTTGTTCTTGCAAACGTATCGTTATTCGTAGCTAAATTCCAGGATAGCGACTGTGCATTGTTAGCTGGCAAAAACAAACCGTAAACGTAATCTACGTAACCCTGGGCCAAGGCTGCATCTTTAAAAACTTCTTCATTATATCCAGCCAGATCTCTCTTTTCTTCAAGAAAAGAATCTTTACAACCAGAGGCAAGTACAACCACAATTGCGATTAAACTTAATATCTTATTTCTTTTCATCTCTATTATTAGATTATTGAATTACCATTTTTTTTATCCGGTTATAACGTAAGGTTAAGGCCGAAAGAAAGTGTTCTTAAATTTGGATAAGCATCCCATGCACCATCAGGACCTTTATAAGTATATGGGTTATAAAGGTTAACCGGATTTAAGGCGGAAACGAATACCCTTGCATTGTTAATTTTCAATTTTTCTACAATTGTTCTTGGTACGGTGTAGTTTACATTGAAACTTGGTATGCGAATTCTGAAAGCATTTACCTTATAAAAATTAGAAGTAGGTGTTAAGCTGATATCTGCAAAATTCGGATTCGGCATGGTTCCATTCGGATTAATTACCGGATCATAAATATTTCCCCAGATGTTGGGTAAGCTGGTAAAGTTCCTGGCGATAGAAACGTTCAAAGCTTTTCGCTCATCTATTTCTGCCCATCCACCAAATGAACCTGCAATTACTGCATCTACACTGAAACCTTTATAACCTGCTTTCAAGGTAATTCCGAATCCATAGTGATTGGTTGCCTTTCTGGCCAACTGAACCTGGTCATTCTCATCAATAATACCATCTGGTGCACCAAATGTTCCGTCAGACTGCAACTGGCCTCTCACATCTCTGTAATAAAGCGTTCCAGGTCTTAACTGCGCTACTGGTGTACCGAATACCTGCGTAATTTTATATTGATTAATATAGTTAGTAACCTCATCCTGCGTTTTGAACATTCCAAGATAATCATATCCCCATTTACCGTTATCTGATGATGCGTTTGGCTTAGCCAACCATGGTTTTAAGTTGTCGTTTGCATTAAAATTGCTCACTTTCACTTTATCATCACTCCAGCCAAAACGGGCACTTACGCCATAATTAAATTCAGAGCCAATTTTATCATCCCATGAAATACCAAGCTCGTAACCAAAGAAATCTGCTGATCCGAAATTAACCGAAGCTACTGTACCACCGATAGTTACCGGAAGACTCGCAGTTGGTTCGATCAAAATGTTTCTGGCCATATTATAATAACCCTCAACATTTACGCTTAAGCGATTTTTAAGGAACTTTGCGTCAATACCAACGTTATTTTTGTATTCCGTACTCCAGGTTGCATCTCTGTTAGGTGCTGCTTCCATCTTGAAACCAGTTGTAGAACCTGTATTGCCACCAAATACGGCACCTTTTCCATCCTGGAAGGTATAGCGCTGACGCCATAACCAGGGTTTGGTTTGATCATTACCCAAAACACCAAAGGCATATCTCAATTTCAGGTAATTAATTGCAGGCACTTTGAAAAAGCTTTCTTCTGAAAGCACCCACCCTACAGACCCTGAATAGAATTTACCCCAGTAATTTTCAGGTGCAAATTTCGTGGATGCATCAGTTCTGAATAAAAACTCTGCCAGGTATTTGTTGGCGTAAGCATAGTTTGCCCTACCGACATAAGATAATGTTCCGGCTTCGTTCGCTGTTGTTGAGCCATCAATTGCACCCGTTGCAGAGTTGAACTGGCCATTAGTTGCGGCTATCGGACCCGCTTTAAAAACCACTTGCTGACTGTTTTCTGATTCAGATTTTTCTACCGTAAACAAACCACTTACTGAGTGCTTGCCAAATTCCCTTGCATAGTTTAATACAAAGTTTGTTTGTTCACTTTTTTGATTGGTATTGGAATAATATAAACGATCTCCGTTAGTTACCCTTAACGGACTCAAAACCGTAGCGCCTTCGTAAATATGTTTATTCTCGCCTAATCTGTTAAATTCATAAAGCGTATAAAAAGTACCAATCTGGTCGCCCACGGAGTTACCGGTATTTCTGGCGTAAGCCATTCTTGCTTTTAATCCTTTTACAAATGGCAACTCATATTCTGCATAACCGTTTATGGTGAACAGATTTGATTTTGTTGTCGCCAAGTTATTTAAGCGATTTATTTCCTCGAAATGATACCTGGATAAATCATTGGTTGTTCCGGGTAACTTAACCGGTAAACCATTAATATAATCTGGCACATACCTTGGCGCAAGCAAAAGATTTTTGTAATCATCTTCCGTTCCCTCGCCCGCTACCTTATTAAAGGTTTTTACCAGATCTCCGTTATTGCCAGAAACCTGAAGACCAACTTTAAAATTGGTAGTTACCGTAACATCGGTACCGGCCCTGAAATTCCATCTATCGTAATTTAATGTTGCTAAGTTTCCGGTTTGTTTATTATAGGATGCATTGGCGAAATATGTTGCACGATCTGCACCACCACTAATACTTAAAGTATGGCGCACATCATATGCCGACTTCCAGGCTTCTTCCAGCCGATCATAATCGATCCCTTTGAAATGCTCCAATTCATCTGGTGTGAAAAAGTTATCCACTCCCGGCTGTCTGTTTCCGCCATTCGGACCATTCATAATGTTCATGTATTGTCCAAATTCATAAGCACTCATCATTTTTGTACGATAAGCCTCATCATTTACCGCATAAGATCCGCTATAGCTTATTCTTGGTTTACCAGTTTTACCGCGTTTAGTGGTGACCAAAACTACTCCATTGCCACCGCGTGTACCATAAATAGCTGCCGAAGCATCTTTCAGGAACGACATGCTTTCAATCTCCGACGCATCGAGGTTTCCAAAATTGGTCGCATCTGGCTTACCCTGTCCATCAATCTGGATTACCCCATCTATTACGTACAACGGATCAGTGCTACCACCATCTTTAGAGAAAATATTATTGGGATTTCTGATGGTAATTTTAGCTGGAACACCCGGACGGGCGATACCGCCACTCACACCAACACCAAGCAAACGACCGCTTAATGCAGCAGCAACGTTTGTACCTGGCAAATCTTCAATTTCTGAAGCTTTAATATCCACAACTGCTCCGGTTAAAGAAGTTCTTTTCTGGGTTCCGTAACCTACCACCACTACATCTTCCAGGTTTTTATTATCTGATGTTAACCTCACATTTACAGCCGTTTGTGTACCTACCGTAATTTGTTGCCTGGCGTAGCCGATGTAAGAAAACACCAAGACATCAGTATTGCTTTTTACCTGGATGGTGTAAATACCATCGGCATTGGTGCTTACATTACTGGGCATACCTTTAATGCTCACATTTACTCCCGGAATTCCCTGCCCATCTGACTGATCGACAACCTTCCCGGTCACCTTTCTTTCCTGAGCAAACAGAATTGTACTTGCTACGATCATCAGTAGTAAGGACAAAGAAATTTTGCGTAAAAATTTTAAGTTCATTTTTATATTTTGGTTAGTTGGTTATTCAATATTAGTCAGCTTGGCTAAACTCACAATTCAGAACTGGTTTATTTCTGTCGGTAAATTAATGGCTACTCAGTATGAAATTGCTTTTTAATTTCTTAGAAAAAATGATGTTTATATATCCGATCAATAAATCTTTATATAACATGGGATCAATGGCTCATCTTAATTCTTTGCTTACATTTTTTCTGGTTAGAAACTTAATTTTAAAAAGCAGTCTCAAGCTACAAATTCAATCAGGCGATCACGTACATAATCAAACCTTTAAAATATCAGCATAAAGAAAACTATTGTTTTAAAACTAAGATCCAAGGTAAGAATAAAATTCATATATAAATGTAACATTCTTAAATAAAAAAGTGTAAAAAAATTGGGAGATGATTTTTCACCTCCCAAACGAATGTTTAATTCGCCTCTGCCTTAGCTTTACGCCTTTTCTCCCACTCAATACCTTCCTTTTTTAAATCATAGCCGGCAGCAGAGAGGTAATTATTAATTCTACCTTTATACTTCCCAAACCAGGCATGCTTTTTATCTGAAGATTCTGCATCTATGGCATGTTCCCTCGCCTCTGTTAACCAAGCCAGGATTTGTTTTTTCTGATCTTCTGTTAAGGTTAAAATTTCTTCCTGATAAGCTTTATAGGTAATTGGCAATACATTATAAGTCATACCGTTTTTTACTAAATCTATCTGCTCATTAGTCAGTTGAGCTGAAAGCCTGGCTATATATTTTTTATGAAGCTTACTTAACGCAGTTTCGGCATTGCGGTTTTCTTTTGCTAAAGCCGAGTCGCGCTCCACTTTATTTTCTTTTTGCACTTCTTTTATCTGTTTCACTTTCAAATCTCTCGCCGAATGGATGTTGTTCAGATCACTATATTGATTTTTGATGATATCCCTAACCTTATCAGATTTCCGCTGATCAGCAATACCTAAACCAACTACTATTTTGTCTGCTCTTTCAGTAATTGTTTTTTCATACTTTAATTTCTCTTCGGCAGTTATTTGCTGGGCAAAAGTTGCAGTTACAGTGGTAAGGGTAAGCAACAATGTTAAGATTGATAATTTCATATTTGGTTAAATAATTTATTAAAAGTAAGCTATATAAAGTAATCGTCAGTGTCAGATCAAATCAATCAAATTAGATTTCAAATTTAGAAATCTGACTTCTAAGACAGACAATTTACTCGACTAATTTTTCAGAAAAAACAGGATTTATTTTTGCACTCATAATTTATTAATGAACAAATAATTTATATAAAAATAATTTGTAAGTTTTATATTTGGTTAATCTCCCGAGGGGCTTATACAAAACTGAACAATCAAAAATACTATTTTATGATGCTTTTTATCCAATTATTGTAGGATATTGGCATAACAATTTAATTTAACACCTATTATTTACAAGATTTACATACGATAGGTGAAATAATGCTAACCAAATTTCTATTCCGATATGAAACCACATTTTCATAAAGTTCCGATAACCCTGCAAAGTTCATTTAGCATCAGGCATGATGTCAAACCAGATTTTGGCAACATCTGGCATTATCATCCCGAACTGGAATTGCATTATGTAATTAAGGGAAATGGTGTACGTTTTATTGGTGATAACATCAGTAATTTCGAACCCGATGAAATGGTACTTTTAGGCGAAAACCTGCCTCATACCTGGCGATGCAAAGATGAATATTTTCAAAATAATCCAGAGCTGAATACCGAAGCGATGGTGATGCATTTTTTACCCGACTGCCTGGGTAAACATTTAATGAATTTACCCGAAGCCTACCTCCTTCCGAAGTTATTGGAGAAGGCCAAAGTCGGAATGAAAATTCATGGGAAAGCAAAGGAAAAACTCGTATTATTAATGCGTGCTGCCATAGATGCCACGAACCTGGACCGCATTATCATCCTGCTCTCCATCTTAAAAACACTGGCAGAAACTGATGAGTACCAAACGATAGTGACCAGTAAGAACACCTTTTATCAATCTAATGAATCGGAAACACTTCGAATTAATAAGATCTGTAATTATACTTTAAGTAATTATAAAAATGATATTACCCTGGATGAGGTGGCCTCCTTAAGTAACCTGAGCGTCACCTCATTTTGCCGGTATTTTAAGTTGATGACGAAAAAAACATTTTATGATTTCCTGATTGAAATCAGGGTAAGTCATGCGTGTCGGTTTCTGATTGAGAACAAACTCCCCACAGAAGTAATATGCTTTGATTGTGGCTTTAACAACGTTTCTAATTTTTACCGGCACTTTAAAAAGGTTACCGGCATGACACCGCTTGATTATAAGCGGAAGTATTTAAGCTAGACACAAAACACTTATTTTACAGAGATTTATAATACATACACGGCAATGAGGTTGCCATGGCTAATGAAGAATTGGTTGTGCAATGACGGCCGCTTTTGTCTGGTGTATTAGTGTAGCGTATTAATTCCCTTCCCTGAACGTCCTTGCGAGAACATTCCCCGATCCTTCATCGGTAATGTTCGTGGGCAATCTCCTATTTGATACAGGATTAGCAACAAGGAGGTTGCCACAGCCAATGAAGAATTGAGTGTGCAGTGACGACCGCTTTTGTATGGAGTGTTAATATAGCCTATTAATTTCCTCTCTGAACGTCCTTGCGAGAACATTCTCCGATCCTTTATTAGTGATGTTCGTGGTGTGATCTACTGTTTTGCTATAGCATAAGCAGCAATGAGGTTGCCACGAAACGGAGAAAAACCGTTTCTCGCAATGACGGCCGTTTTTGTATGGCGCGCTAACATAGCGTATTAATGTAGCGTTTTAGTATAGCGTATTAATCTCCTCCATGAATTGTCCTTGCGAGAACATTCTCCGATCCTTCATCGGTAATGTTTATGGCAATCTCCTGTTTGATAAGGCATTGTCAGCAATGAGGTTGCCACAGCCAATGAAGAATTGGCTTCGCAATTACGGCCGTTTTTGTATGGCGTGTTAATATAACGTATTAGTGTAGCGTATTAATTTTCTCCCTGAACGTCCTTGCGAGAGCATTCTCCGATCCTTCATCGGTAATGTTCGTGGCAATCTCCTCCTTGCTGCACCATCGGCCATAAGGAGGTTGCCACAGCCTATGAAGGATTGGCTTCGCAATTATGTCCGTTTTTGTATGGCGTGTTAATATAGCGTATTAGTGTAGCGTATTAATTTCCTCCCTCAACGTCCTTGCGAGAACATTCTCCGATCCTTCATCGGTAATGTTCGTGGCAATCTGCTATTTGCTATAGCATTAGCAGCAATGAGATTGCCACAGCCAATGAAAAATTGGCTTCGCAATGACGGCAGTTTTTGTATGGCATGTTTGTATAGCTTGTTAATATAGCGTGTTAGTATAGCGTATTAATTTCCTCTATGAACGTCCTTGCGAGAACATTCTCCGATCCTTCATCGGTAATGTTCGTGGCAATCTGCTCCTTGCTAAACCATAAGCCGCCATGAGTTTGCCACAGCCAATGAAAAATTGGCTTCGCAATGACAGCCGTTTTTGTATGGCGTGTTACTATGGCGCATTAGTATAGCGTATTAATTTCCTCCCTGAACATCCTTGCGAGAACATTCTCCGATCCTTCATCGGTAATGTTCGTGGCAATCTGCTCCTTGCTACACCATCGGCCATAAGGAGGTTGCCACAGCCAATAAAGAATTGGCTTCGCATTGACGACCGTTTTTGTATGGCGTGTTAATATAGTGTATTAGTGTAGCGTATTAATTTCCTCTCTCAACTTCCTTGCGAGAACATTCTCCGATCCTTCATCTGTAATGTTCGTGGCAATCTCCTATTTGCTACACCATCAGCCGCAAGGAGGTTGCCACAGGCAATGAAAAATTGGCTTCGCAATGACGGCAGTTTTTGTATGGCGTGTTAACATAGCGTATTAGTGTAGCGTTTTAGTATAGCGTATTAATCTCCTCCATGAATTGTCCTTGCGAGAACATTCTCCTATCCTTTATTGGTAATGCTGGTGGTGTGATCTACTGTTTACTACAACATAAGCAGCAATGAGGTTGCCACGAAACGGAGAAAAACCGTTTCTCGCAATGACGGCCGTTTTTGTATGGCGTGTTAGTGTAGCTGTTAATATAGCGTGTTAGTATAGCGTATTAATTTCCTCCATGAACGTCTTTGCGCGAACATTCTCCGATCCTTCATCGGTAATGTTCGTGGTAATCTCCTATTTGCTACACCATCAGCCGCAAGGAGGTTGCCACAGCCAATGAAGAATTGGCTTCGCAGTGACGACCGTTTTTGTATGGACTGTTAATATAGCGTATTAGTGTAGCGTATTAATTTCCTCTATGAAAGTCCTTGCGAGAACATTTTTCAATCCTTCAGTTGTGATGTTCGTGGCAATCTCCTATTTGATACAGCACTAGCAACAATTAGGTTGCCAAAGCCAATGAAGAACAAGCTTTTGCAATGACGGCCGTTTTTGTATGGCGTGTTAGTGTAGCTTGTTAATATAGCGTGTTAGTATAGCGTATTAATTTCCTCTATGAACGTCCTTGCGAGAACATTCTCCCATCCTTCATCGGTATTGTTCGTGGCAATCTCCTGTTTGATATAGCATTAGCCACAATGAGGTTGCCACAGCCAACGAAGGATTGGCTTCGCAATGACGGACGTTTTTGTATGGTGTGTTAATATAACGTGTTAGTGTAGCGTATCAATTTCCTCTATGAACGTCCTTGCGAGAACATTCTCCGATCCTTCATCGGTAATGTTCGTGGCAATCTCCTGTTTGCTACACCATCAGCCGCAATGAGGTTGCCACAGCCAATGAAGAATTGCCTTCGCAATTAAGGCCGTTTTTGTATGGCGTGTTAATATAGTGTATTAGTATGACGTATTAATTTCCTCCATGATCGTACTTGCGAGAACATGCTTCGATCTCTACAAAGCAGCGCCCTCCATTTTTTTGCTTGGTTAAACACTGCCATGCCTATAATGATACTGATTAAAAACCCCTAACTTGTTGCCATAATGCTTTTACGCGAAAACCATCCCGCTATAGGGCTGTTATATTCCTGACGAAAAATAAAAATAACCAACACCATACCTTAATAAACATGAAAAAATATAAAGTAGGAATTATAGGCTACGGAGGATTTGGAAAATTCCTGCATCATTGGTTTGCACAATTGGAGCATGTAGATGTGGCTGCTGTTTCTGATTCCGGTAATCATTTCAAGGGTGATGAGCACTGTAAATCCTATCGGGACTGGAAAGAACTACTTAAAAATCCGGAAATAGAAATCGTATGTATTGTTACGCCTCCAGGCCTACATGCCGACATGGCATGCGCGGCAATGAAAGCGGGCAAGCATGTATTGCTTGAAAAACCAGTATCAATTACCGAAGAAAGTGCCCAACAAATTTTAGATGTGCAACAGGAAACAGGTATGATTATCACTGTTGATCACATGATTCGCTATAATCCCATCATTCAGAATTTAATGGAATTAGGCAATAGTGGCGCATTGGGAAAGCTCAGACATGCTGTAGTGAATAATTATGCTCAGGATGCTTCCTTGCCCCCAAATCATTGGTTCTGGGATGAGGAAATGTCTGGAGGTATTTTTATAGAACACGGCGTCCATTTTTTTGATATTGTTAATGCCCTGGGCAAACAGCAATACAGCGAGGTATATGGCTGTTCCCACCATCGGAATGAGTCTCAACGCGACCGGGTGGCGGCCATGGTTTTATATGATGAAGGTTTAATTGCCAGTTATTACCATGCGTTTTCAGGTCCGGGTTTGTTTGAGCAAACCACAATAAATTTAGCTTATGATTTGGGCAGAGTCATAATCGAAGGTTGGATGCCAATGAAGGGAACGATAAAGGCACTGGTAAATCAGCAAACCAAAGCGCAGTTAAACAGCATTCCAGGCTGGGAAGTTATTAATACGGAAAAACTCAATGATTCTAACGATGTCTCCCGTCCGGAAGGCTGGGGAGATGCTGATTCCTCAAATGTAGATGACACGGTAATATATTGCGGAGGGATTGGCTATCAGGCTGATGAATTAGTTTCTGGCAGTTTTGAAATTCATCAAACCAAAGGTGAGGTATACGGTAAATGCGTGCAATCAATACTATCTGACATGATTAAAAAAATAGAAAACAGAGACCATGAATTACAGATAACTATCGAAGATGCAATGAAAGCATTAAAGATTGCAATCCTGGCTTCAAAATAGGTTACAAGGATTTAAATTTAAGTTATGAAGACAATATGATCCAACTTATTTATCTAAAAATAGGTTGGATCTATATTAAAAATACGCTTTTATTACCAATAAACGTCCCTTATAAAATCATTATACCCACTATGTAATAACAGTCTAAAAATTTATACTTGCCAGTTAGTGAAGTTTATCTATCTATAATTTATAAAGGAAACATCAAACTTTTTTAACTTATTAGAGTTTGAGTTTTAATATTTATAGCACATGCCGCCCCTTAAATTCAAGATAACTGTTATCACCATTTTTTCTTTTCTGCTTCTGCAAGCATCACAAATTGTACATGCACAATTAAATTTTGAAAATCTAATCAAGTCTGGCCCGGCTGATGCAGAGAAACTGGTAGAAGCATATGCTAACCCGCTTCTTTATGGGTTTGGCTTAGGTATGAATAGTGGGTGGACCAATACCGCTCAGGCACTGAAACCATTTCATTTTGATATTCGGATTATTGGTACAGGATCAGTGGTACCTACCTCGAAACAAACTTTCAATGTATCAGGCATAGGTCTTTCTCCTGACCTTCGCCCTTCAGATCCTTCCCTGGTATTATCTCCTACCTTTACCGGAGATACCCAGAAAAATGGCCCCTGGATGGATCTTTTCGATGCAAATAACAATAAACTCATCAGTTTTGAATTGCCAAGTGCGGTGATAAAAAGAGTAGTACCAACACCTCAGCTTCAGCTTAATATGGGGCTATTTGCCAATACAGAAGTAATGGTTAGGGCAGCACCGAAGATTAGGCTTGGAGAATATTTTGGCTCGGTATCTTTGTTGGGTTTCGGCATCAAACATAACCTTGCCCGAGACTTTTTCCCTATGGATAGAGAAAAAATACCTTTTGATTTTTCTGTACTCGCAGGATTTAACACGGCAAAATACAGCAGAAATTTAAAGCTACTTCCGTTAGATGGGATGATCCCTGAAAACGAAAATCAGGTAGCAGATTTTACTACACAAGAGATTTATGCTAAATTTGATAATTACCTCATCCAGGCTACATTATCTAAAGAGCTTTCTTTCTTTACGCCATTTGTTTCAATTGGATATAGCATTTCCAAAGCACAACTGGGCCTAAAAGGCAATTACCCAATTGCAAATAGTATAAGAGATGATAAAATTGCCTATATCACCTATTCAAATCCTTTTGCACTGGAGCGCACATATTTAAAAACATTTCGTGGAGATGTTGGCTTTCAAGTAAAACTTCCTGTGCTTAGAATTTATGGTTCTTATGGTTTTTCTGGCGGTTATGGCATGTTTAGTGGCGGAATTGGAATAGGCTTTTAATTGGTATTTCTCAACTGCTTTTTAATGATAGCTAGTTAATTTTTGAACAGGTAAATCCAGTATTTCGCAACCCTATTGCCGAGTATTGAAGGTAGCCTTACTTTTGCCTACTAGCAAAAGGAGGCAACACCAAAATGATTAAAATACTTTGTTCAATATTTTTGCGCCTATCATTTTATACCAGACCAACTTCATTTCCTACCTAATCTTAATGATCATCAACACCCCACCCATCAATTAGTATGAAAGTTTAGTCTTAAACGGAAAAACGGACCAGCTACCAACTGAATTTGATTAATAACATGCCCTGGCAGAATGCCAATTGAATACTTATAGGAACTGCCTAGTTTCACGAATTAAGATCAACCTGGGAAGTTTTGGTGGCCTTTGTGAGGGAAATACTTCGAAAGCTTTATAATACTTTGCATGAAAATCTGCGCAATTCTTCAGCGCGCAAATCACCTACTTCTGTAAGATATCAAATGTTCACCAGCAAAATTAATAGAACATAAAAATATAATTTGCATTATTTATAATACAAAATAATAACTTTAATTGCGTAACCATCCAGTATTAATTCAAGAAAAACTAAAACTACCTTTCTTACGATCAAGATCAGAGTAGATTCAATTTTCTCAATAATCTGAAACCAAGTACACAGATAAAATCTGGATACTGAGCGCATTTAACATCGATAGACCAACATTTAGATAATTTCCAGCAGATACAAGTTTTAAAAAAGGTAATTATACTCAATTTAAATTCAGGTAATTCTACGTGTACGCAGACACTGCAAAGTACTTAGGTTTGTAATGGATTTAGGAACAGACACTCATTCTAACTTCGTATTACAGCTAGATAAGTTTATTTTTTAAACAGACAAAAACACAAGTTCAGCACTACATCATTATTTAACTATATATACTCACCCCCTTCTTATTAATTAAAAAAAATTATCATGTCAGATCAACCAAAAACAATGAGCATTGGCCCGGGCGCTATTGCAACACCATCGCAACCAGGCGGACCAGCTTTCGCATTATCAACAGCCGAATGGTACGCGATCCAATCGTATGTAATTAATGCGCAGAGCAAAGAAATTATGCCCCATACCGAGGCTGATTTCAAAAATTATCTTGGAGATGGAGCTCCTGCGAATCTCGCACCCTTCCAACCACTTATTACTGCATACAAAGATATTTTCGATCACGTTACCGTTTGGAATGATGAAACTTTTCCTGAGAGTGTTTCGTTGGCTTCAGACGTTGTTGCCTACGCAAAACAGGCACCAGTATACTATAATCCAATTCTACCGCTTGCTCAGAAACTCACTAAGAATCCAGATGATCAGGAAGCCAAGGATAAGTTAAAAGCTATTTTAGGCGTGTTGGATAAAAGTGCCAAAGATTACCAGGATAAAGCAGAAAAAGTAGCGGCGAAAATAAAAACTTTTTCAGATCAAACCACAGCTGATAAAACGGTATTGGTTGGGCCTGATGGTAAAAGCGGCTTGTACAAAAAATATAACGATGAATATGGCTCTACAAGTGCAGAGGTAGTGGCATTGAATAAAGATATTGCGGCTCAACAAACTATTCTCGATGCTGCAAATGCAGAATATGAGCACGATGTAATTGTTGCGGCAACTTCTCCAACCTATGCATGGGTATTTCCATTTGGTACCATTGCCGCAGCTGTTGTAGCTGGAGTTTATGGCAAAAAAGCTGTCGACGCCTTAGACAGAGCACATGCAGCTACTAAAAAGATTAAAGAATTAGATGCAAAAAGGCAAGCCGATGCCAATTTGATGATGTCTCTCCATACCTCTCAGCTTGGATTATCCGGAAATATTGCTGCAATTAGTGCTGCACTACCGGTAATTCAAAAAATACAAGGCGTTTGGGCAGCTATTTCAGATGATCTGGCCAGCATTAGTAGCCTGATTGAAACAAATATTGCCGAAGCGTTACCAATCATCATGGATTTAGGTGTTGAAGCAGCCCTTAATGCCTGGGTTGCCGTAGGTGAAGAGGCTCAGGCTTACAGAATTAATGCTTACGTTACTGTTTCTGCAATTGCAGCCTAAACAATGAATACCGATACTCTAACACTAGACCATTCTATGCAGGGCATAGAATGGTCTGCATTTTATGCAGAAATCGAAAAAAAGGGAAATGTGCCTAATGCATCGTATGCAATAATAGATGCTAACAAAGCAGTGTTTCGTGGAATGTATTTTAATCTCGCTGACATTAAAGCGTCTATTTCAGACGCTAAAGTCTCCCCGGCGCTTGTAACCATTTATGCAGATGTTTTATTTATTCCTGCCAATATTATATGGGTCTTAAATACGCAGGGGCTAATCATTTACGCACGCAGAATAGAGGTAGAAGATGCCGCTTCCATTACGTTGGATTACCAGAAAAATACAAACTCAAAACTGATTCTGTTTGGCAGTGAAATGTCTGGAATTCTAATTGCCAAGGCGGTTTTTACAGCAACCAGTCAGCCGCAGTTGTTCGAAATTACTCAAAACAACATTGCTCCTGGTTTAGCCATTACGGCTACCGATAAAATAGCAAGTATTGTCCAAATAAGTTTGAAAAATGGCTTCGCAATGGAAGTGCTGCCTGAAATGGAATTGTACCTTAACAACGCCTTCATTTTTGGTTCACTACTATATGATCAGGAACCGCATCTTGCTGTTTCGATTTTTCTTTGGGTAAAAGGCTGGTCAGCTCAAAATAATGACTTGCAGGAACTGTTTTATAGAAGTTCAAATTTAGCAACCTTGCTTAATTCAGAATTAAATGCCAAAGTTAACGGGGCCAGCTTCGTACCCTATTTAACTTCGACTATTTACACTAAGCTTTCAGGCGAATTTGCTAAAGGCGCAGCAAAATATGAAAGTGATTATAAAACACTAAGTGTTCAGCAAGTGCTTACCGAAGAAAATATTAACATGGCTAAAACCATGGTAATTAATACCCAAAGTGAGATAAGCTATATCAGTGCGCTCTTAGCACAGGCAAATGAAAATTATAATAATGCCGAAACAGCTGCAAAAAATGCTTTAAAGAACTTTAACAACCAACAGCTTGCTGTGCAAATGGTGGCTATTGATTTTGAAGAAATTGGAATACCTGAATATCAAAGAAAAGTGATCTTAGATGGCATTTTTGATTTGGTAACCTCAATAGTAACTTTTGGTGGTGCCATTGCTTTAATGGCTGTTGGAGATGAAGCTGCTGCTCCTGCTGCTGCAAAGGGGGCGGTTAACGCAGTTGAGGCGGTTGCGGATGCGGCCTCCTCTACGGCTAAAGTGGTGAAATTGGCTGATGAGTTGGCTAAAACCATGGAGAATTTAAAAAAGCTCGTAGAGGTATTGCAAAAAGTTTACGAATTAGCGATGGCTATTAAAGCCGTTGCAGACAACATCTCGAGTGCGCAAAGCAAAACAGATATTATTCAGCAAATGCAGGATACCACTGATGGCGCAGATTTAAGTGCTGCAGATGGCTGGACTATTTTCCAGATTAAGGCAGATAATGCCATGCAAGATCCTATAGATTTAGGCATTCAATATGCACAGGATTACAAGGAAGCAATGAACATCCTGGTGGTTTACGGGCAATCGCTCTCTGCGGCACAACTGGCAGTAATTAAAGCTAGTCAAGATGCTGCCGCACTATCGTTTCAGTTGCAATACGCAAAACAGAAAGAAGCTAATTTGCAAAAACTTGTTGATCAGTTAAAAGTGGGCGAAAAAACAACTTTAGATTTAATGCAACAACTCTATCTGAAGTATTTAAACAGCAAAAGTGCTTTGTTTTCTGCCTTAAAATCATATCAGGATTCCTTTTTTTACTGGGCGCTGGCAGAATCAACAATTCAGCCTAAAATTATAGATCCGGTTGATGATCTGAATTCAGGTATACAGGATATTATAAGAATTGCCATGGACGAGGCATCTGCTTTGGAGCGGTTTAATCCACCACCTCAAAAAATGACAAACATGACCTTTGCCATTACTGACCAATCGACCCTTAAAAACCTGCAGGATAATTACGAGACGCAATGGCTTCTTAAAATAAACAACGAAGAATTTGGAGGATTAGACCGGGTACGGCTCGATAATATTCGGGTTTGGCTGGAGGGAGTGGCATTTACTGGTGGCAGTCAAACCGTTATGATGACCATTACGAACACCGGAAACTACCTGGACAGGTATAACGACTTAAATTATCAGTTTAACAGCAAGGGCCTTACACGTACTTTCAAATATAAAGTATCAAGCGATAGCAGAAAAGCAGACTGGTCTTTTGAAAATGGCACCTATGGGCTTGTGCAAATAGACGGCTCTGTAGATCATGAAGTTGCATATGCTTACTTTCGTCCTACGCCATTTAGTGAGTGGAAAATTTCTTTAAAATCTGATAATAACGGTGCAGATTTCTCAGCCGTGACCAAGATAACCATGTATTTTGAAGGTTCTGCTATTGGAAGCACCGAACATGCTCAGCTTATGCTTACTAAAAAACTAGAAGATGTCAGTATTAGCTAGTACCAGTGTTGCAAGCCTGTTTACCATTTCAACAGATCAATGGACGGCTATTAATAAACGGATCGGATCGGTATTGGCGATAGAAGGCATTACCTTAATCATCTCGCAGGATTTACCTGGTTATCCAGATCTACTGCTCAGCAGCAAGCAATGGGTAGCCAGTACTTTTAACGGGCTTATTTTAAACTCCGGGGCTATTGCCGGCTATGCCAATAGTGCCATAACAAATTTCACTAACTTAAATAATGAAGTTAAAAAAATTGTAGGCAACACGGTTCCGGTAGCTGTTCAGGAACAGACTCGCGCTGTTCTTGATCAACTTCTTGCGGATACATCTTCCATTGTTGGAAATGCTGACCAATTGGCTAAAGAACTCAGAATTTTTTTAACGGCTAATAAGGTCGTGGATGCAGAAATTGCATTAAATAAAAAAATACTGGATAGTTTCTGGGCGCCTTTAGGAATTATAATTACCAATGTGGAGGCGGCGGCCGGAGCTGTAACCGGAACCTGGTTAGCGATTTTGGATGATTTAAAAAACACGGTAGCGAGAGATTTAAACGTTACCCTCCCCTTTATCGAATCATTAGATATAGATGCTGCGCTGATCGCCTGGCAAGGTATTAAATCTGAAGCAGCAGCATTTCCGGCAAATATGAGCAACCAGGAAAATTATTGGAAAAGCATTTAACCATATTCCTTAACTTATGAAGGTAATTAGTAATGGCAGTTTACATGAACTGCTGCAGGCCGCTGAAAATGGGCCTTTTATGACCGCAGAAATATATTCGCTCACCGCCCTTGGCAATGTACGGGTATCCTGCAACTGGCTCTATTCATCGTTAAATATTGAACAAGGAAATGGTGCTGAATTTTTATGGCAATTTAATAAAATTGATGATGGCCATGTTGCCTTATCTCCGGCATCAAGTTGCATCAGTCAAACGATATTTGCCAGCGTGCGCGATGATATTGGTTATTATTTGCAGGTACAGGCACCTTATTCTGCCGATTGGATTAAGGCAGTTGGCCGCGATGAAACAATAGGTCTGAAAATGCACGATTTTACTATTGCAGAACTGACTGGTTTTAATGGCAGCCTTTTTACTTTAGACAGCGCAATTTCTTCCCATCAAAATCACAGTGGATACCGCATCAGAAGCATTGGCACAACTTTTAGTAAAGAGTCGCAATGGTATCTAAAAATTAAAGAAACGCTACAAGCTGATATCGCTTTCAGCGGCAGTGACCATTCTTTACAGGGCATTAAAAATCAGCTAAGTAATGCATCGATTAACCTAAGCGACGAAGCATTGGCAACATTAGTTAAACAGCTAAATTAAAAATAGAAAGGTTAGGAAGCATGGATTAAAGCTGTGCCTTCCTACCCTATTATTTGTAAACCGTAAATAATATCCCGGATAACGGTTTGCCTTCAAATTAGGCGTAAAATATCAATCTTAATTGCTCGCATCATTGATATTCTAATCCCTGACGCACAATTTCCATACCTTCGTCTGCCTAGCTCTTGTTACTTAAACCCAGATATTTGCAAAGCGTTTTTGCCAGCTATCTGCTACTTTATCACCCTCAAAATCAATTAATATTTCTGGATAAAGAACTATTAAAGTCTATCGTTTTAAACAGTCTTTCACTCACCACGCTCCGGGTACTTAAAATCATACAACTAAAAGGAATAAGTACATTTTGTTTAAAAAAAGAATATTCTAATTTATTAGATTTGAAGTTCTATTCTAACAAAATTTTTACGTCCCCAAACAACTAGGTAGAATACCAACAAATGATCAGAATTTCTCTATTCTTTATTATTCTATTATTTTCCTTTAATACCTATGCCCAGGAAAGTTTTATCGGAAATATTAACTATATGCTTTTAGAAAAGTATGTTGATTTAGCCAAGCAAAATTATCCAAAAAGAAAAATGTATAAAGCTAGTGAACTGAGTGCTAAAGCTAAAATTGCAGTAGCAAGAGCTACTTATTTAGATGCATTTACCGCTTCGTACAACTATAGCCCAACCAATGCTTCTAAAATTAATACCACCAATAATTACACGTTAAATGGCTTGCAACTTGGTATTTTCTTCAATATGGGCATTTTATTCAGAACCCCGGCATTTGTTAGGCAAGCCAAGGAGGAACATAACGAAAAATTTTATCAGGCCCAGGAGTATGATATCCTATTAACCTCAGAAGTAAAAAAAAACTATTATGAATATTTGCGTGAGGCCGCAGATCTAAAAGTTAAGGCACAAACCTATACCGATAATAAAGTGGCCAGTGATGGACTCAGGTATAAATTCGAAAAAGGTGAAACTAGCCTGGATGATTATACCAAAGCGAAGACCATAACATCATATGCCAATTCTGAGCGGTTATTGGCAGAGCTTAATTTACTTAAAGCTAAAGAATCTCTCGAAGCTTTAATTGGTGAGACATTAGAAAACGTAAAATAAGCAAGTATGAACATTCGAGAATTTTTAAAACTCATGCGAAAATACAGGTGGCTGATCATTTCAGTCCCTACACTAACGCTATTTATCACGTTTTTTTTCATTAAAAATCTCCCGAAAGAATATAGATCTGAAGCAAAGATTTCTACCGGTTTACTAGATCCATCCCGGCAGGTGGCATCCGAGTTGCAAGGGTATTCTGGTCCTGATATCATTATTAAACTGAACCAACAGTTTACCACCATTATCGATGTGATGAGAATGCCGAAGAACATGAGTCTGCTTTCTTACAGGTTAATCTTACACGATCTAAAAAATCCGCAAGCACCTTTCAAACCATTAAGTATTGATCTTAAAAATTTAAGTGTGGCACAAAAGCAAGAGGCCATTAATTTGTTCGAAAGCCGGTTAATTAAAAGAGAGGCATTAACACCCCTGGATAATAATGGTAGGTTAATGCTTTATAATCTTGTTAAATCTATGGGCTATGATGAGGAAAGTCTGAACAAAAAGCTGACTATTAATCATGAGCAAAACAGCGATTTTATCTCAGTAGATTTTTTATCCCAGAACACCTTACTTTCTGTTTTTGTGGTGAATACCCTATCCAACGATTTTATCAACAACTACAGTTTAGATCAGATCAGTAATAAAAATACATCCATCCTGGTACTCGATTCGCTCCTGCAGAAAAAAGAGGCGGTAATGAACGATCGGATAAGGAAGCTAAAAGATTACAAAATCAAAAACGGTGTCTTAAATCTCGATAAACAATCTCAAATTATCTATCAGCAAATTACGGATAATGAAAATAAAAAAAGCCAGGCTTTAATTGATAGGCAGGCCGCAGTGGCTGCTTTAAAAAGTGTAAACGATAAGTTAGATACCCGTTTCAGTGATAAATACCTTGGTGCCGAGGTTATTGCCGATAATCAGGATATCATCAATTTAAAAAACAAGATCGAGGTTGCTGAAAATATTTACCTGGATGGAGGCTATAAAGCTACTGATAAAAGAAAAGTAGATTCCCTGCAGCTTTTGCTGAGCACAAAATTACTAAAATCAAACGACCGCTATGTAAGCGACCCGCTTGTAGCCAAACAAACACTGGTGCAACGAAGAATATCTTTAGGGATAGACTTAGAAAAAACAACGGCAGGCATAAAAGACATCGACCGCGAATTAGATAAATTAAATGCAAAGTTTACCGGAATGGTTCCCTTTGATGCAGGGGTGCAAGACTACGAACGTAACGCCGATGTAGCTACCAAAGAATATCTGGAGATATTAAGCCGCTACAACCAAACCAGCCTGGATAAAAATATTGGTTTGCGCTTACAATTGGTTCAGGAAGGCGTTCCTACTATCCCGGAATCGTCTAAAAAACCGTTGTATTTGGCGCTAAGCGTAGTTGCCAGCTGCGCTATTTGTTTCTTCCTCTTATTGATTATCTACTTCTTAGATCATTCTATTAATAATGCGAAAGAACTAAAGGCGGCTACAAATGGTAAAGTGATAGGTGAATTAAATTTCATTAAACCAAAAAACAGGGCTATTGCTAAAATCTGGCAAGAAGAACATCCAAACCAGGAAATTTCCTTGTTTAAGGATCAGATGCGAGCGCTGCGCTTTGAAATTGATCATTTGCTCGGCACAGATCATCAGAAAATTTTAGGGATTACCAGTTTGAAGTCTTCCAGATCTCCAATTTTTACACTAATAAGCCTAACCTATTCATTTGCTTCATTGGGCAAAAAGATTTTACTGATTGGCAATGCTGAAATAGCCCTGGAGCTGGAAAAGTTGAATATTTCAACTAATCAGTCTATTGGAAATGTTTTAGCGGGATCACCAATTGCCGCAGCTCAATCCATTACTTTTTTAAGCAACAATTTGGGTGGCAAATCGCTACTGGAAAAGGGAAATCAGGAAGGTATTGATCAAATATTTAATGAGTTTAGTACACAGTTTGATTTAATTATCGTGCATTTAGATCCTGTTAACAGTATATCTGCCATTAAAGAATGGATCTATTTTACAGATCGATACATGGCTTTGTTTATGGCAGGTGATTCAATAGACGAACAGGAACAGGAAAAACTTGTTCAACTGAATGAAGATAAAAAGTTTGCAGGATGGGTCATTAGTGGCGTTAAAGCTTAATAAGCAGGTAAATGCTTAACAAATTAAACACCTATATCGCCGACAATAAAAAAAAGATCATCTTTTTTATTGTCTCTATGTGCCTTTCCATTGTTGTTGCAGGCTCTATCAGCAAATTTGGGTATCTCGGACCTTTGTGCGCCGTAGCCATAGCGGTGATGGGTACCTTTTTAGTGGCAGCTTTCAAAGATCCCCGCCGTGCCTTCTGGGCCTACTTTGCCTATTGCTTCTTGTTAGGATTTTTAGTTAAATCCTTCCTGCAGGTTCCGGTGGGCCTTGCTTTGGAAGCAATCCTGCTGCTCACCTGGTGTAGCATCCTGATTAATATGGACAAATTTAACTGGCAAAACTTAAAAAATGACCATGTTTTATTATCAGTTGTATGGTTTGTCATCAGCTTCCTGCAAATATTAAATCCCAATAGCGGAAGCCTGGTTGCCTGGTTTAATGAATTAAGGTTTGTTGCTTTAAGCTGGCTACTCATCGCACCATTGGTATTTTTAATATTTAATACGCGGGCAGACTTAAACCGGTTTATCACCTTTATTTTCTTTTTTTCGTCCCTGGCCTGCTTATATGGTGTAAAACAACTTTATCTTGGGCTTACCAGTGGCGAACAGCAATGGATGGTAATGGGCAACGAGATGACGCATATTATAAAAGGTAAACTCCGGGTATTTTCTATTTATTCTGATGCGGGCCAATTCGGTGCCTCACAGGCCATTATGGCTGTAATTTCATTAACCCTACTTACAGGCCCATTCAGCTTTGGCAAAAAAATAATCTTCGCTTTAGCCACCCTCGTATTTATTTATGGAATGGCCATTTCCGGAACCCGGGGCGCATTATTTGCATTAGCAGCCGGCGTGGCAACCGCCTTGTTTTTAAGTAAAAATTTTAAGGTACTATTTGTAGGCATTTTATTTAGTGTAAGTGGCTTTGTCGTATTAAAGTATACCACCATTGGCGAAAATATATTTCAGATCAGCCGTTTACGCAGCGCATTAAATCCGGAAGATGCTTCTTTCAAAGTGCGGCTGGATAATCAGGTAAAATTAAAATCCATATTAAAAGACTTGCCTTTTGGCGCCGGATTAGGGATGAGTGGAATGAATGGAACAACCTATAATGCCGATAAAGTGATAGCCAACATACAACCAGATAGCTATTGGGTAAAAGTCTGGGTCATGTATGGAGTCGTTGGTCTCCTCATCTGGTTTGCTTTTACTTCCTACATTATTGGTACATGCAGCGGTATCGTCTGGAAAATCCAGAATCCAAAGTTAAGGGCAAAGATGATTGCCCTCACTGCCGGAACAGTTGCCTGTTTTATTTGTAGTTATGGTAATGAGGTGATGAATGGAATGCCATCATCCGTAATTATGTTTATGTCATGGTCCTTTGTCTATATTGCACCATGGCTAGATAAGGAGCTACAACAAACTGAACCCGATGGAACCAATCACAATTAATATGCTAAACCTATTCTTTTGGATTTTAGGCATTTACCTGCTTATTAACTGTTTATACCTGGCTTTTTTCGCCATTGCTGGCTTGTTTGCTCTACCGAAATCGCAAAAAAATGCCATTGAGTATAAAAAAATCGCCTTATTGTTTCCCACCTATCGGGAAAACAGTGTCATTCTACAAAGCGTAAAATCTGCATTACAGCACCAATACAATGGAGTGTTTGAGGTTGTTGTAATCTCAGATGGCTTACTGCCGCAAACCAATGCCGTTTTGAAAGAAATGGGTGCAACAGTTATAGAAGTTTTTTTCGAGAAAAGTACCAAGGGGAAAGCCCTTCGCTTTGCTATGGAAAAACTTAAAGACAATGGTTTCGATATTGCAATGGTATTAGATGTTGATAATTTATTAGGGGCCGACTGTTTACATTACATCAACAACTCCTTTCAACAAGGAAACCAGGTTATCCAGGTACACCGTACCGCTAAAGATGTAGATACCAGTTTTGCTTTTTTAGATGCTTGTAATGAAGAAGTGAATAACCAGATTTATCGCAAAGGCCATGCGGTAATGGGTTTATCTGCAACACTTATTGGATCTGGAATGGCTTTCGATTTTCCATACTTTCATAAAATATTAGGTGCTGTTGGAGAAACTGTGGGTGAGGATAAAAAAATAGATTTCATCCTCGCTAATGATAAGATCAAAGTGGCTTATTTAAACGATGTATTTATTTATGATGAAAAGGTTGAGAATGCCCAGGTGTTTACCAACCAGCGGACGAGGTGGATTGCATCACAAATAGAATTCCTGAAAGAATATGCTTTAGAAGGCTTATTGAAGCTATTTAAGGGAAACATAGAATTTTTTAATAAAACATTTCAAACTTTTTTGGTACCGAGAATATTGCTTCTGGCATTCCTATTTCTCATGGCAATTCAGTCTTTTTTTAACCCGTTCGGCCCCGGCAAAGAATTCTGGATAACATTATTTTTAAGTCTTTGCTTCACCTTGCTCATCGCCGTACCTAGAAAATTTTACACCGATAAACGGCTTTATTTAGCTATATTACAAATACCAAGGGCAATGATTGGAATGGTGATCGCCCTATTTAGCATTGGTAAAGCCAAAAAATCTTTCATGGCCACGCCACATCATAATAAACCAATAAAAGATAATAATTAACCATGCCAATAGAATTGCTCGCCATCATAGGCATCCTGTTTGGAATCCTGGGTTTCATCAGGGGAATCAACACCTCTAAACAAACCATAAAAAAATAGAAATGTCGATTTTAAAGAACAGAGACATTATTATAGTTGGGCAACAACCCTGGGATACCGCTATTGGCAGTAACTGTAAAGATCTGGCGCTGGAGTTTAGCAAAAACAATAGGGTATTGTACATTAACGCACCTTTAGACAGAAGGACAAGTCTGCAACAAAGAAATGCGGAAACGGTTAAAAAACGATTGCGGGTTATTGCTGGTAAGGAAGAAGGTCTGGAGCAGGTATCACCGAATCTCTGGGTTTATTACCCTAAAATCATAGTTGAATCCATTAACTGGATTAAAATTATGCCCATATTTCGCTGGTTAAATAAACTAAACAACCAGAAATTTGCCAAAGATATTAATGTTGCTTCAAAAACATTGAACTTCGAAAATTTTATCTTATTCAACGATAATGATATCTTCAGAAGTTTCCATTTAAAAGAACTGCTAAAACCAGCTATAAGTGTTTATTATTCCAGAGACTACATCATTGCTACCCCTTATTGGCAGTATCATGGAAAATACCTGGAGCCACAATTGATCGAAAAAAGTGATCTCTGCGTAGCAAATTCTGTTTTCCTGGCTAATTATTGCAGAAAATATAATCCAAATTCATTTTACGTTGGGCAGGGTTGTGATTTTAAACTATTCAAAAATGATCATCACATTCCTATACCGGATGATCTTTCTGCAATAAAAGGTCCGATATTAGGATATGTAGGTGCCATCTTATCAATTAGACTTGATGAAGAAATTCTTTTACATATTGCAAAAGAACGGCCACACTGGAGTATCGTATTGGTTGGGCCAGAAGATGATGATTTTAAAAGAAGTGAACTCCATACATTAAGCAACGTACACTTTTTAGGGAGCAAAGGCACTGAAATGTTGGCTGCATACATCAATGGGTTTGATGTATGTTTAAATCCGCAGGCTATAAATCCGCTAACCATTGGCAACTATCCTCGAAAAATAGATGAGTACCTGGCGATGGGAAAACCTACTATAGCTACGAAAACGGAAGCCATGAGCATTTTTGAGCAACAGGTATACCTGGCAGAAACCAAAGAAGACTATGTGGTATTAGCAGAAAAAGCATTAATTGAACATAGTGCGGCGCGGGCGCTTGAGCGAATTAATTTTGCACATACCCATACCTGGGAGAAAAATGCAGCAGACATTTACCAGGCTATAAATAAGGTGGAAAATACTGTTGGCAAAGAAAATTTTAGTCTTGAATCCTAAAAATTACCTTCGCAACATTTAGACTACTTTTGCCAATCAGCATCACCTAAATATTTATAAAACGCATGTCAACCACCTCCATTATAACTGTCAATTTTCACCAGGAAGCCGTAACAATCGCGCTACTCGAATCAATTGGTAAATATTATAATGGAACAGACGTTGAAGTCATCATTGTAGATAACGGGGCTGAACAAAATCAGGAACATATTTTCCTACCTCACTTTGAAAACATTAAATATATCCAATCCAGAGAAAATCTGGGGTTTGCCGGAGGCAATAATTTAGGCATTAAACAAGCTGGCGGCGATTATATCTTTTTATTAAACAACGACACCGAACTGCCTGCTGGCTGTATCGAAACCCTACACGCTGAATTTGAACAGCACAAAAGTATCGGGCTTTTGTCGCCATTACTTTTGTATTATGACCGAAAGGATGTAATTCAGTATGCAGGTTTTACACCTGTAAATCACCTCACTGGCAGAAATGCTACAATTGGGGAACTCGAAAGAAATGAAGGGCAATATGCCAATAAAAGTTATCAAACGGGGTATTGCCACGGTGCTGCAATGATGTGCCGTAAAGAAGACCTGCTCCAAGTTGGATTAATGGATGAAAGCTATTTTCTCTATTACGAAGAATTGGATTGGTGCGAAAAATTTAGAAGTGTAGGTAAGCAAGTTTGGTTTACGGGTAAAACCCATGTTTACCACAAAGAATCAATAAGTGTGGGTATAGACAGCCCCCTGAAAATCTATTTCCATACCCGGAACAGAATGCTCTTCATCCGGAAGAATACCGGGTTAATCAACACCATTCTCTTCTCCATCTATTATACGCTCATTGCCTGCCCGAAGGCTGTACTTAAATACATTTTTAATCAACAATCACATTTGTCAAAGTGGGTAGTAAAAGGCCTGTTATGGAATTATACCAATCGTAAAGACAGCAAGACTTTAGGATTTAAATTACAACGGTAGAGAAAACTACCTTAACCTTTTCAAAACAGTTAAAACAGCATACCTGCTGAAATAATACATAGACTTCACCAGGTTTAGTTTTTCGCTTTCTCTCAATATTTTCCAGGTTTTAACAACAGCTTTCATTTTATTGGATGACAACGAATCCTTTCTGATTCTATACAAAGCCAAGGGCTCATTAATTCCATATCCCAGCGTACATCTCTTAAATAACTGGAGAAAAAAAATCCAGTCTTCATGGCCTGCAGGCGAAAATTGAAGATCACCAATAGCACTTTTCAATACCATTGAGGTAGAAAATATGATTAAATTATGTGATAATAATTGATGGTAGCTATAACTGAAAGGAGCTGGAGTTACTCCTGAAATGACGGTTCCCTCCTCGTTAATTCTGTTATAGGCGCAAAAAGTCATGCTGAGCTTTTTTTCTTCCATATAGGCTACCTGGCGGCTCAGCTTGTTTTCCAGCCAAATATCATCACTATCCAGAAACGCGATATACTTACCTTTCGCATGTGTCATCCCCAGGTTCCTGGCATTCGAAACTCCTTTGTTTTGAGGCAAAGAAATAAGTTTGACGTTGCTGTACTTACTGGCAAACGCTGCTATAATTGCAGGCGTATCATCTATTGATTGATCATCGATGATAATTAATTCCCATGACTGATAATCCTGGGCACCTACTGAATTTAAAGTCGCCGTAATAAACTTAGCAGAATTATGGCAGGGTATAATAATCGATACGAGTGGTTCCAAGGTAATTTATTTTAATAATCTTTTGCTTAGCGACTAAAATATAAAATTATTACAAACCTTTTTAGTGCTTATATAAATTAAATAAAAACCTTACTTTCGTCATGCAGCTTATATGGATAGAAGACGTTTTGTAATTAACCTGGTTTCCAATCTTTTTAGTGCCCTGTCTGGCATAGGAATCTCCTTCTTTTTAACACCCTACATTGTTGCGCATTTGGGTAAAGAGGCTTACGGCTTTTTTCCGCTAACCAATAACTTCATTATGTACGCAGGCATTATCACCACTGCGTTAAACTCCATGTCTAGTAGGTACATTACCATTAGCTTAGAAAAAAAAGAAATTAAAGAAGTAAACACCTATTTTAATTCGATACTCTTTGGAAACCTGCTCATTTCTTTCTTTTTTATCCTGGTAAGTGCATTATTCTGTTATTTCATTAGTAATATTCTTGATATCCCCAGCTCGCTTTTTGCAGATGTAAGGTTACTTTTCATCTTCATGTTTATCAGCCTGATCATCAACGTCTCGTCAGCAGTTTTTTCGGTAACGGCATTTGCCCTGAACAGGTTTGATAAGTTAGCTTACATTAATATTGCTTCTAACGTAATCAAGCTGGGTACTATAATCCTGCTATTTTATTTCTTTACCCCTAAAATTTACTTCCTGGGTTTAGTTACAGCCATTTTATCGCTTTATACGCTTATTGCAAACTACAGGCTTACCAAAAAACTTTTACCAGAAATTGCTATCGACTGGGCTTTCTTTTCTAAAAGCACACTTTCTGTAGTAGTTGGTGCCGGAATCTGGAATTCTATCATGGCCCTGTCGAATGTAATTAACACCCAATTGGATTTACTGATCGCCAATCATTTCTTTGGTGCCTCCGGCATGGGTTTTTTATCGCTTACCAAATTCATCCCTAACGCAATCTATATCCTTCTGGGGATCATTGTACCTATATTTTTACCAGAAATGTTTAAGGCTTATGCCCGAAACGATATGGAAAAACTTAAGCACACTTTAGACCAATCGTTTAAAGCCATATTTCTCGTGGTTTTAGTACCCTTAGCGGTCTTCTTTGTTTATGGTGAAGATTTTTTCCATTTGTGGCTGCCCACTCAAGATGCCAAAGGCCTGCACATTCTTTCTATTATTACGTTGGTACCCTTTATTGTTCATGGAACGGTTGAAACCGTCTATCACGTTTTTGTAATCACCAATAAATTAAAAATGGCATCCGTATGGGGAATCTTCATCTCTATATTGAATTACGTTCTCGTAATTATACTTTGCTTGTATAGTAACCTGGGCGTTTACGCCATACCAGTGGCAGCCTTAATTAGTGGTGTATTTAGCCACCTTACCTTTACACCTTTATATGCAGCGTATTGCCTGGAAGAAAAAAGATGGTATTTTTTCCTCAAAATGATTAAAGGCCTTGCCGGATTTATGTTACTCTTATTAGTTGCCTATTGCTGGAAAAAACTAAATCTATTTACAATTGATTCTTGGATTACCTTTTTAACCAATAGTTTTATAATCGGTTTAATACTTTTAATCATTTCCTTATTTATGAAGTTTAAACGCAACGAGTTATATGAAGGTTATAAACGGATAAAAAGTAAAGCAACGCGATGATACCAAAAATTATACACTACTGCTGGTTTGGAAAAGGAGAAATGCCAGACCTGGTATTAAAATGCCTGGCCTCCTGGAAACATTATTTGCCGGAATACGAAATTATGGTTTGGAATGAAGAAAACTTTGATGTTAACCTTTATCAATATTCAAGGGAGGCATACCATGAAGGTAAGTTTGCATTCGTTTCTGATGTCTGCCGATTGCATGCCCTTAAAACGATAGGTGGTATTTACCTGGATACAGACGTTGAGTTTCTTAAACCTTTAGATGATGCACTGCTTGCCGATGTTGCTTTTGCAGGATTTGAAGATAATTTCTTGCTGTCTTCGGCTATTTTGGGGAGTATCAGAGAGAGTCAATGGATTAATGAATTAATAACTTATTACCAAAACAAAAGTTTTTACCTGGCAAATGGAAGTTTAGATCTCAATCCAAATACGGAAAGCATTACTGCATTCATGAAAGCAAAGAAATCTCTTAAAACGGATAATACCTTACAGGTTTTACCAAACTATTGTACCATTTATCCAAGTGATTTTTTCAGCCCGAAAAGTTGGAAAACGCTAAAAATAAACTTCACTGAAAATACATATAGTATCCATCATTTTGCAGCTTCATGGCTACAGCATTCAACTTATAGTCCGCTCGGAAAACTAGCAAATTTGATATTAGGAAAAAGAGTGTCTGATTTTCTATCTAAGCACTACCGGAATCTTAAGAGCTAAGCACCTCTAAAAGAATATCTTTTGGACACATCTTCCAGGCGTAGTTTTCTATGCATTTTGCTAACCAACTTTAATAAAAAATTAGGCCTTACCGAGGAGCGCCGTCAATCGCAAGCGCCAGAGAAATCAAAAAAACAGTTGTACAATAGTATAACATAACATTGCATTAAAAAACCTCAAACGCAGTGTCGCTGTTTTTTTGATGTGTGTAGCGTCGTGTAAAAGGCCCTAGCTCGATTGACGAAGAGATTTATCTAGTACCTGGCCGGACAGGCCTTTTTTCTTTTGACAGCAAAAGAAACAAAACTGCCGGCTCGCAATTTTTTTATCCAAGTCAGTAGCTGGGCTAGGTCAGTGCCATCCCAAAAAATTGACCATGCCGGTCTAAGAGCAGAACGAAGAAACGGTGGTTTGGCCTTGCTGGGTAGTGACAGCGACCGCAATTCTTGTTCTAAATCTAAGTCCGCATCCTATTTTTCTCATCGTGCTATGGCCACCTCGCTATCCGGCCTAGGAGATGATGGAAGGAGAAGCCGTTGAAATTTTTGCACCCGCACTCAAATACTTCAAACCAAGGTAGCGCGAACGGCTCCTCAAAATAAATCTTTTTTACAAAGCAAATCGAGCCCTTGTGCTACCGCTCATCAAAATTTCGACGCGCTAATCCAACATCAGATCCAAGCCTTGAGTTTTGCTTCTTTTTGTCAAGCAAAAAAGTAAGAGCCCTTCGGCGGCCAGCCGAGGCAAGCCTGCGCAGTGGGAAAACAGCCAGTTTAAAACCACCCCGCCCTGCGGGCACCCCTCCAATGGAGGGGAATTGCAAACGCCATCAAATTCACCTTCAGAGACTTGGCGGTACTTCGCCCAGCCCATCTAAAAACCATCCAGATTTATACTCAAATGCCACCTCTTCATCACCAGCTTCATTAATTACTTTAGTTGTAAAATCATGTGCAATGGCCTTTTCATCTTCCAGAATTAACTTAGCTAAGGCCGCAAATTCTGAAAGATCATGACCATCTCTAATGACGTAGTAAGGTTCTCCGGCTTCTGTCCAGCGGGTTTCTAAAAGACCTTGTTCAAATTTTTCATGGTCTGCCTGACTTGCTACAGGCGCTTTATCTTGATTATTCATATTGAATTTGAATTTGAAAACAAAAAGACCGGGCTTGTGCCCGGTCTCAAAATTATAATGATATTAAAGCGAGATTATGCCGGAATTTTTCTTGGCACTTCACGCTCCCAGAATCTGTGCATAGCAATCATCTGGGTGAATAAATCTGCTAATGAGTCCACATCATCAGAAACAATTACACCTTCGCGCAATACCGTTTCTTTCGAGTATTCTGCCGGAAGTTTCTTAAAAAAGTATCCAGCTTCCAATACCTGAATCGCACCAGCATCTGCTGCAATGGCTTTGCAATGTTTAAAAGCTTCATTTAAGAAGTGAACAGCATTAGCTTCGGCTTCTAAACTTGCGGCACTATTGGTTCCGCCCGGTACATAAACTGCATCGTAAAGAACGGAAGCGGCAGTTAAGAAGCTTTCATCAACCTGAATTTTCTGGTCTTCGGCAGAGGTAATTTCGCCCAACTTAGGCGCAATAATATGCACTACTGCTCCCTGAGCAACTAAGGTATCTTTAACTTTACTTAATGATTTTCCATCTACACCATCGGCCGCCAGAATGGCTATCTTTCTGGTTTCAATAGAATCTTTAATGGTATTCGCCATGCTTAACGCTTCAGATTTCGCTAAAACACCTTCTTTTTGTTCAGGTGTGTAATCTTCCGGATCAGCATCTGCAGGAACACTTCCATTTAGTTCATTAAGCGGAATCTCTGGCACATGTAAACCCAAGTTATAGGCAACCGCAGCCGCTAAACCTTTTTCTATATGTGCCAAAACGCCAAGCATCCGTTCACGAATGTCAACCATTTTCACCTTACCCAATTCAAAGCTCAGGGCATCAATAATGTGGTTTTTTTCAGGATCAGACTGACTGTTGAAGAATAACCTGGCTTGAGAGAAATGATCTAAAAAGCTTTTGCTTCTCGCCCTGATTTTTCTGGCATCAATGCGTTCATTGTAGCTGGTAAATCCACCATCTGCAGTTGTTGTTTGCTTTGGATCGTTTGCAGCAATTGCATTCGGACCATAGCTGGTTTTGCCCCGGTTAATGGTTTGACGCATGTGACCATCACGCTGATTATTATGAACTGGAATTACTGGTCGGTTAATCGGAATTTCGTGGAAATTTGGTCCGCCTAATCTGATTAACTGCGTATCTGTGTAAGAGAAAAGTCTTCCCTGCAATAAAGGATCGTTAGTAAAATCAATCCCCGGCACTACGTGTCCAATATGGTAAGCCACTTGTTCTGTTTCTGCAAAGAAATTATCCGGATTCCGGTTTAATGTCATTTTACCAATGCGCTGAACAGGCACCAATTCTTCGGGAATGATCTTGGTAGAATCCAATAGATCGAAATCAAATTTAAACTCATCTTCTTCGGATACGATCTGAACGCCTAATTCCCATTCCGGGAAAGCACCAGCTTCAATAGCATCCCAAAGGTCTCTTCTATGAAAATCAGGGTCTTTACCTGATATATTTTGCGCTTCATCCCAGGCAACAGCATGTACGCCAAGCAACGGTTTCCAATGGAATTTTACAAAATTTGATACGCCGGCTGCATTTACAAATCTAAAGGTATGCACACCAAAACCTTCCATCATGCGGTAACTTCTTGGCAAAGCCCTATCGCTCATGGCCCACATAATCATGTGTGCAGATTCTGGAAGCAATGAAATAAAATCCCAGAAGGTATCATGTGCAGAAGCAGCCTGAGGAATTTCATTATCCGGTTCAGGTTTTACTGCGTGAATCAAATCTGGAAACTTAATCGCATCCTGAATAAAAAACACAGGCATGTTATTTCCAACCAGGTCAAAATTACCTTCCTGGGTATAAAATTTAACGGCGAATCCCCTTACATCTCTCGCTAAATCTGTAGACCCTCTTGAACCGGCTACGGTAGAGAAACGCACAAAAACAGGGGTTTCTGCACCTGGATCACAAAGAAATGCCGCCCGGGTAAGGTCTGACATATCTTCGTAAACTTTAAAAATACCATGGGCGCCAGATCCTCTCGCATGCACTACACGCTCAGGGATTCGCTCATGATCAAAATGCGTGATTTTTTCCCGCAGGATAAAATCTTCCAGTAAAGTTGCGCCACGATCGCCCGCCTTAAGCGAATTTTGATCGTCACTGATTTTCACACCGTGGTTTGTTGTTAGCCTTTGTCCGGTACTATCGGCTACAAATTCTTCCAACTTGGTGGTTTTATTATTTTCAACCTGTTCTGGTTTACTTGTATCTGCTGATTTCTTAGCCATTATATCTTCCCTCTATGCCTCCTCGGCTGCTTTATAATTAATTTCTTTTTCGGCAACATCAGATAGTTTTACATCTGCACTTTTCTCTTCAGCAAGTGTTTGCTTTAAAATTTCAGCTACGTCTGATAAACCCAGAGTGGTAGCCAGTTGTGCTAAACCGCCATATGAGGCAATTTCATAATGTTCTACTTTTTGCGAAGCTAAAATAATCCCTACATCTCTGGTTGCAGTACACGGTTCGGTTTCTTCTACAATGCCCTCCCCTTCCTTGGTAATTCCTTCCATGGCATCGCATTTTTTGGCTATTGCCTTTTCGCCAAGTAATTCAAAAATCTGTTCCAATCTCGAAACATGAGTTTTAGTTTCTTCCAAATGTGCTTCGATAGCAGATACTAATGCGGGCGAAGTTGCAGCAGAGATCATTTTTGGTAAATTTTTAACCAGATGATTTTCGGCCCAGTAAAGGTCGCGGATACCATCAGTAAAAAGTTCTTGAAGCGCTGGAGATGAATCTTTTGTTGGTTTAGTACTTAATTTTGGTTCAGTACCGCTTTCCTGTTTTTTCATATTAATGTGATGTTTATGTTGATCGGTGCCTGGTTTTGGTTCGTTTTGTAACGCTGAAATGAAACTAAATTTTCAATTTCCAAACGCAAGCCGAGCCATTTCAGACTTATGTTTTGCCTGTAACAGGCATATTTACAACCTCCCCCGCATCCAAATGGTTTTAAGAGTTTTCAAAGTATTAGTACGCGAATTAATCCTTATCGATTTTACAGGATAGCCTGATAAGTTGATTAGTTCTATCTGGAGGGCACTTCAACAGCTTTTTGAATGATTTGTTCCTTATTTATTGATTTCAAAAGCCAAACTTTAGCGCAAGTTTATGGTTTTGTTTGCATGGAAAATATCGACCAACTGATAATCCCTGCCGCCAGAAAAGGCGAAATGGAGGTTTTGCAAGAACTTGTTCGCAGAGGTGCGGACGTAAACACCCGCGATGAAAAAGGATATACGCCATTAATTATCGCATGTTATAATAACCAATTGGAAGCAGCCCGTTTACTTTTAACTGCGGGTGCCGACATTAACGCCGCTGATTATGGAGGCAATACGGCATTGATGGGGGTAAGTTTTAAAGGCTACATTGAAATTGCCAAAATTTTGCTCGAAGCTGGTGCACAACTCGATCTCCAACACGGAAATGGTGGTACAGCGCTGATGTTCGCCAGTATGTTTGGCAGAAATGATGTGCTTCAATTATTGCTGGAAAAGGGCGCAAATACTGAAGTTAAGGATGCCCGCGGACAAACAGCTGCAGATCTTGCTGTGATGCAAGGCAATGAGGCTGGCCTGGAATTATTAAACGCTGCGCTATCCAAATAATAAGTACCATAAAGTAATGTAAGTTATACGTTAAGAACGCGGAGAAATACGCATTCCTGTAATTAACTAAACCAATACTTACTACTACATGTTGTACAAAGAAAAAGGATCAAATGGAAAAGATGGAAAGATTAGCAGCAAAGGATTACCAATCCATAGGCTATTTAAGTGTGGCACAACCTGAACTAAAAGTTCACAGTGAGCGTAAAACAGGTTTAGAATCTAAAAGCAGAACAGCTGCAAAGATTTTAAACCTTAATGCCGGACCATCTGCTGGTGAGGCGTTGCAAAACCCAAAAGGTGAAATCAGAATGCTCACCGTACCTGCACCACGTAAAGGAATAAGTGGCCTCCTTTAATATTTAGAGCAGTTAGACTGCTCTAAATATTATTATACTTTTTGCTTCGACTACCATTTCCTTTAGCACTTCAAATTTTTCGAATTGATCACGGTTAGTTCCGGTATTGATTATTAATTTCCAATTCCCTGTGTTTTTTTGTTCCGGAAACTTAATAACCTGATCTTGATTGCCATGATTAAAGAGCAGCAAAAAATCGTCTGTAGAAATTTCACCTTTTTCGTTGTTTTGAGCCTTAACCACCTTTCCATTTAAAAACAATGAAAAGCAGGTAGCAGTCTTCCAGTCTTCTTCTTTCATTAGTAAGCCTGTTTTTGAAAACCAGAAAATATCATCACTTTTATTTCTTCCGGAAGATGTAAGGTTTGTCCAATCCTTTCGGTTAAAGACTAAATTTTCGCGTTTGAGTTGGAGCAATGACTTTGTGAAAGCAAGAAAATCGTGATCCACATTTCCCCAGTCTAACCAGCCTAATTCATTATCCTGACAATAAACATTATTATTTCCAGCCTGGGTTTTCCCAATTTCATCTCCAGAGGTAAGCATAGGCACACCTTGCGCCAGAATAAGCGTGGTGAATAAGTTTTTACGCTGTTTGGTTCGGAGCAGATTAATATTTTTATCGTCAGTTTCGCCTTCTACTCCGCAATTCCAGGAATGATTTTCTGATTCTCCATCTTCGCCATTCTCTCCATTCGCATCGTTGTGCTTTTGGTTGTAACTCACTAAATCCCTCAAGGTAAAACCATCATGTGCCGTAATGAAATTAATGCTTGCCGAAGGTTGCCTGTCGTTTTTATGGTAAAGATCCGGACTGCCTAAAAACCTATGACTAAAATCGCGGAGGCTCCTTTTTTCCCCTTTCCAGAATTTTCGCATGGTATCTCTAAACTGATCATTCCACTCCGACCAGCCGGACGGGAATTTGCTAACCTGGTAACCACCTTCGCCAACATCCCAGGGTTCTGCAATCAATTTAACCTGAGAAATTACCGGATCCTGCTGAATAATTCCCATAAAGGCGCCGCTCATATCCACCTTTTGTGTGCCCCTCACCAGTGTTGAAGTAAGATCAAAACGAAATCCATCTACATGCATTTCGGTAATCCAGTAGCGTAAACTATCCATTATTAAACGTAACGCAGCTGGTGAAGTTGTATCTATAGTATTGCCTGTTCCGGTATAATCGGTGTAATAACGGGCATCGTTTTTTTCCAGGCGATAATAGGACAGGTTATCTATTCCCTTGAAACAGAGTGTCGGTCCTTTTTCATTTCCTTCAGCCGTGTGGTTATAAACAACATCTAAAATTACCTCGATTCCTGCCCGATGCATGGCTTTAACCAAATCTTTGAATTCCGTCACCTGACTGCCGGCATCACCGGAACTCGAGTAACCAGAATGCGGCGCAAAAAAACCGATGGTATTATAACCCCAGTAATTCTGCAACCCTTTATCAATTAAATGACCATCAGATATAAACTGATGTACAGGCATTAGCTCAATGGCATTAATTCCCAATTCCTGGAGGTACCTGATGCTTTCTGGATGGGCTAAGCCAGCATAAGTTCCCCTTAAATTGTCTGGAATTTTTGTATTCAGCTGGCTAAATCCTTTAACATGTAACTCATAAATTATCAATTGATGCTTTGGAATTTCCAAACGCAGGTCACCTTCCCAGTCATAAGCCTGGTCTATCAACATTGCTTTCGGCACAAAAGGGCCGCTATCGTTGGTTGAAGGTGTCAGATCAGCATTTTTACTGTTTGTGTCGTAGCCAAACACGGCTTCGTTCCATTGAACAGATCCGCTAATGGCTTTCGCATAAGGATCTAAAAGTAGTTTTTGGCCGTTAAACCGATAACCTTCTATCGGGCGATAGGGTCCATAAACCCGGTACCCATACAGTTGGCCCGGCCCAATCCCTTCGAGGTAAATATGAAAAACATCATGTGATCTGTCTTCCACGGCTATTCTTTGCAGCTCCTGGTTTCCCTCATTATAAAGACACAGCTCCACCCTTTCTGCATGTTTAGCAAAAAGAGCAAAATTGGTTCCTGTTCCGTCACAAGTGGCCCCCAATGGGAAAGAGCGACCTGGCAATAACTTCCATCTCGGCATATCTAATTGTAAATAGTATTGTATTGCGGGAACAGTCTCATTTTAAGATCAGTTTTGTATTGGGGGTGCCGAACTGAGTAATGGGATAACTTCCCGTATTTCTCCCGCTGAAGTTTGTTTAAATACAGCACTGCAGCTTAACAATTCTGGATAGCGCCGGGATGAAACGGTGAAGCTATCTTTTCTTAAAACGCGAAAATGCCCCCTGGCTGTTACGCTTCGGGGGCAGTTTAGATACGTTTAAAATTTAATAGGTTTACTTTACTCCATAAAGGGCCATTATCTTTTTAAAAATATCTGTATTGGGGTAAACACCCATGAAATTTTGTGATCCCGGCCCATACGTAAAAACGGGCACCATGATGTTGGTATGGTCATCTGTGCTGAAATTTCCACGAACAGTCCCTTTTTTATAAGAAGCATCGAGTAAGGAAAGTCCGCCAGTTTCATGATCTGCAGTTACAATCACCAGCGTTTCACCATCCTGATCGGCAAAACGTATGGCTTCACCAACCAATCGGTCAAAGTCATGCAGTTCGGCAATGGTATAAGGCAAATCGTTTGCATGGCCACCGTAATCAATCTGTGCACCCTCCGCCATAATAAAAAAGCCTTTTTTATTTTTTCCCAGCATTTCAATGCTTTTCAAAAATGATCTTTTGAGCATTTCGCCCCTGCCTTTTAACATGCTTCTGGTGGCTGAATCTTCCAGCAATACCAATTGCTTTCCTGAGGTAGCAGATTCAAAGGCTTTCAAATCATTCTGAAGCTGATAGCCTTTAGTTGTTAGCTGAGGCATCAGGTTAGCATTTTTATTTTCGGTGAAACTTTTTCGTTTTGAACCAACCAATACCTCAATCGGGCTATTTTGAAAATCAGCTGCAATTTCCTGCGACATGGTTCTTTCAATCTGGTGGGCATAAAATGCTGCTGGTGTAGCATCGGTAATATCCCCGCTGGTAATAATGCCACTTTTAATACCAAGCGGCGCTAAAATTTCAGGAATGGCAGGTAGAGGTTTGCCATCAACACCTACGCTAATGTATCGGTTATTGGTTTTCTGCCCGGTGGCCATCGCGGTGGCCCCGGCGGCAGAATCTGTAAAATCAGAATTTGAAGCTTCAGTTCTGGAGAACCCAATATGTTTGAGGTTTACCATATTCAGCTGCCCAAAATTAGCACTTAAACCAGCCTGAATTTGAGCTAAGCCCATTCCATCTCCAATTAGCAAGATTACGTTTTTTACCTTTTTTGGTGAGCCATCACTTTTATAGGTTGGCTGGTAAGGTTGATAGCTGTTTGGATTTACATACTCCAGTTTTTCACGGTTTTTATAGAACTCACTTAAGGCTTTCGGCCGATCGGTCCCAATCCAGTCTACGCCCATTTGCTCCAGTTCTTTCCAGCTGTTCGGGCTATCTTTAGTTCCCCAGAACCGAAAGGGTTTGCCCATCTGGTGCGCCGCAGCAATTACTGCTTTCATTTTTTCAAGGTCGGGCGGAGTTGGTGTGCCCTTCCCGTTCCAAACCGAATAATTCGCAAGATCATCGCTAATCATGCCAATGTGTGTCAATTGTTCTGCTGTATAATTTCTTCCGGGGCGGCCATCAAAGGAAATCATGGGAGGATAGTTTTTAAACTCATCTGCCGGAGGCACATCACCACTCACCACTATTTTAATGGCAGCTGGGTTTTTCAACTGGTCGAAAATAAATTCTGAACCCTTAATCGCTTTCAATAACGTAGCGAGAACATTTCTGTAATCTTCCTTAATATCAATAACCAGTTGGAGCTTCTGCGTGGTATTGGCATAAGGCTTATTTCCGTTTTCTTTAAAAAAAGCCACAAGCGGATTGATGTAAATCTTATTTAATGTTCTACCTGGTTTGATTTCAGTACTATCATGCGCTACAAAAAGTTCGCCGTTGCGGTAAAAAACATCTGCCTCAATAGCACCCAAACCTGAATAATAAGCCTCTAATAATGGGATTTGCTGTTTGTAATCGTTATGACTGTGTCCGTTAGAAGCATTCAGTTTCTGCTGCGCAGAAACTGAATGAATGCCCAGACTGATTAATAGTATCCAGAAAAATTTAGATCCCTTTACCATCCTGCATTTTGTTTAATTATACCAGAACTATTATCTATTTCGCGTTGTGGCACTGCCCAAACATCATGAACCTGAGGATTAAAAGTTCTTGCAGGCCAGATCACCGATCCATCAAAATCATGCAGTGGTTGAGCATAAGTTGCCTGCGCATCTCCCCACCTTACCAAATCGCGGTGACGGTCTGCAAACTCTCCGGCTAATTCATTGCGGCGCTCGCGCTTCAGATCGGTAAGTGTCATTCCTTTCTTGGCAGTCAAACCTGCTCTCACCCGGATTCTGTTCAACTCCGTATCTCCGGCACCTGCGCCACTCACATTTATTGCCGCTTCCGCCTTAATTAAAAGCACTTCTGCGAATCGCATTAGTGGTACATTTAAATCTGTTGTACCGTTATCGCCATTTGGATTAACATGCGTTGGAATAGGATTAGCATAAGTAAACGGTTCCATATATTTTTTAAACTGATAGTTTGAAGTAGCACCTGCATCTTTAGTAAAAGTACGTTCGGTACCGAAAAAGGTAAATTTATCGCCAGGTTTTAAAATGGTTACCTCACGGCGCTGATCGCCTGCTTCGAAAGAATCATAAAGTTCTCTTGTTGGCAAATAATAACCCCAACCGTTATAAATGCCCCAGGCTTTATTGGTTAACATTACGCCCGGCAACTTGCTGCCCCAGCCGGTTCCGCCACCGTTAGGCGTACACACCACCGACCAGATATACTCTTTAGACCAATTGTTAGCAGCCTTAAATACATCTGCAAAGCTGGCCAACAAATCATGCTGACCAGAAGCAATCACCAGATCTGCATATTTAGCAGCGTTAACATAGTCCTTTTTAAACAGGTAAACTTTAGATAGATAGGCCCATGCCGCAGTTTTGTGTGCTTTACCAAAATCAGCAGCTTTCATTGCAGAAAAGTTAGGCAAATTATCTGCAGCTTTCAAAAACAGGGAAATAATGTAGTCGTAATTCTCATTTACATTATTAGCCCTTGGGATGGCAACAGCAGCATCAGCATCCGGCGTTACAATCGGTACACCTGCTTTATCGTTTCCATAGTTTGCAGCCAGTTGGAAATAAACCAGTCCGGCATTAAAATAGGCATCACCAATAATCTGTTTTTTCAAATTATCATCCATCGAAATGGCCGGCACATTGGCAATAATATCGTTAGCTCTTTTAATAATGGCATAACGCAGGCTCCATTGCGATTCTGTATAACCACCGCCAATATAACTGCGGTTAAAGTTTTTGATGTTATCGCCTTCCGGTTTGTTTCTTCCGGTTACCATATCATCGCTGGCATTAATGAACCAGAACATACCTCGTCCGTAAAAATCTTCTGAGTTGTAGTTTTCATACATTCCGGCTTCGGCCTTAATGGCATCTTCTTTTGTTTTCCAGAAATTTTGTGCCGATGGCGAACCTTCAGGAGTAATATCAAGTTGTTTAGTGCAGGATGCAAAAGCAGTAATTGCAATCAGCGCCAGGTATTTTATATTCGTTTTCATGTTTTTAGAAATTATAGGTTAACGCTTAAACCGAAGATGAAACTTCTTGCCTGCGGGTAACGGCCAACGTCAAGGCCATTGTTGTCCATCCCGATTTCCGGGTCAAAACCAGAATAATTGGTAATCGTAAATAAGTTATTCGCGGTAGCATAAACCCTTACCGCACCTGTTTTGAGTTTGCTGGTGAGCGATTTTGGTAAACTGTAGCCCAACGTTACGTTCCTGATGCGCAGGTAAGAACCGTCTTCGATGTAGAAATCAGAAGCGTTGAAGTTTCCATTATTATCGCTGGTAGAGATAATGGGTACTTTACCACCTGGATTTTCTGGCGACCATGCATCCAGAATGCCAACCAATTTGTTGTACGATGGTCCGCTGGCACTATATGTAGTTCTTTTTACCGCATTAAAAAGTTTGTTTCCCTGAACGCCCTGTGCAAAAATGTTGATGTCGAAATTTTTATAGTTTGCGTTAAAGCTTAAACCGTAAGAGAAATCCGGATAGGCGCTCCCTGCAAAATAGCGGTCTTTTCCATCAATTGCCCCATCTCCGTTAAGATCTGCAAATTTGAAATCTCCGGCTTTTGCATTAGGTTGAATTTTCTTTCCTGCTGCGTTTTTATAATTATCAGCTTCTGCCTGACTCTGGAAAATACCATCTGTTTTTAAAACGAAGTAACTGTATAACGGCTGCCCTACTGTGATTGCCAATGGGGCTAATTCATTTCTGAAATTTGTGCCAACGGCAATGGTATTTAAGCCCGGAGCCAATTCTTCTACTTTATTGTTAAGTTTGGTAAGCGTTGCATTCACCGAATAAGTAAAGGCGGTATTTTTTGCGCTATTGTAAGTTAAGCCCAGCTCAATTCCTTTATCTTTTACCAAACCCGCATTAATGGTTTGAGAACTTAATCCCGCCGTACCCGGAAGTGACCTGGTGAGGATCATTTTATCGGTTTCCTTAATAAAATAATCAGCCACTAAACTCAAGCGATCAAGCACGGTAACGTCTAAACCAATATTGGTTTGTTTACTTTCTGCCCAGGTTAAATTTCTATTGGCTAAAATGGTTTGAATATAGCCATTTTGCAAGGTTGGCGTTTGCCCGAAGTAACTCTGCGTAGCGGCGAGTAATGGATTTACAGCAGAAGCGGATAAACTGCCAAGGTTACCCAAAACCCCATAACTTCCTCTTAACTTCAGTTCATTTAACCAGGTGGCAGATTTTAAAAATTCTTCTTTGTTAACTGCCCAGCCCGCAGAAACAGAACCATAGTTTCTAAACCTGTTTTCTTTAGCAAGCATAGATGATCCATCACGCCTGCCGATAAAAGACAACAGGTATTTTTCTTTGTAATTATAATTTGCCCTCAAGAAAACCGAAGAAATTGATCTTGCATTAAAATAACTGGTAGAGGGTTGAATAATAGTTGCATTAGTTAGATAGCGATATTGATCAGACTCATCATCAAAACCTGCGCCAGACGTATATAAACCATTATTTTTTGTTTTTTGAAAAGTATAGCCTCCCGTAAAATCAAGCTGATGAACGCCAATAGTTGTTTTGTATGTTAATACCTGCTCTGCCAGTAGATCTGTAGAAGCATCTGACCTTTCTACCAAACTATTGCTTAAAACTGGTTTACCAACTTCGGGTCTTTTTGGAATAAAGTTTTTAAATTGAGAATCTGATTTCGTAATACTCAAGTTAGAACGGAAATTCAATCCCTTTGCCAGCTGCAAGTTTGCATAAGGATTTACCACCAAAACATTTACCGGGTTATTGATATCAATCCGCTTCAATTCAGCAACAGGATTCACAATATCACCGTAATCACCTGCATATTGCCCGCCTGGCAAACCAGCAAAGCTGCCATCCGCATTATAGGGTGTACCATTCCTCGGGTAATAAACGGCAGATAATAGCGCACCTGTATAATCATTACTGGTATTTGCGCCGTTTCCATTGGTACTGCTGTAAGATAAATTTTCACCAACCTTTAACCAGGGCGTAAGTTCGTGTTCAGAATTAATCCGGAAATTATACCGTTTGCTTTTGGTGTTCAAAACGATTCCTTCCGCATCGCGGTAGTTGAAGCTAAGATAAAAATTAGATTTCTCTCCACCACCATTAACTGCTGTACTATAATCCTGAAGCAATGCATCTCTGAATACTTCATCCATCCAATTCGTTCTGGTAGTTTGTCCATCCGGATATTTCGTAAGATCAAACGCTGGCAAAATGGTTGTCCCACCGTTTCTGGCAGCAGTTGCAGCCACTTGTGCGCGTTGCGCAGCATTTAGTGTTTCTAATTTTTTCCAGGCACTTTGTTGCCCAACCTTGGCATCAAAGCTAATCTGCATTTTGCCTTTTTTACCTTTTTTAGTCGTGATTAAAACCACACCGCCAGATGCACGTGCACCATAAATAGCAGCTGATGCATCTTTTAGCACCGAAATGGATTCAATATCATTCGGGTTAAGTTGTGGTGTACCCAGGAAAATGGAACCATCAATTACATAAAGTACGCTCTCGCCATTAATCCCACCTGCGCCCCTGATATTAATCCGTGGTGTCGACGTTGGATCGCCACCTTCGTTGGTTACAATCACGCCAGGAGATTTCCCTGCCAACACTTCGCCAACACTATTTACAGATCTGGAAGAAAGCTTATCAAGTGAAACCAGGCTCACCGCACCCGTTAAGGTTTCCTTTTTTTGCGTACCATAACCTACCACCACTACATCGGCCAACATGGAGTTTTCCTCGCTTAGGGTTACATTAATAGATGGATTGTCGCCAACTGTTATTTCTTTGGTTCGGTAACCAATCATAGAAAAGGAAAGAACCGTTTGTGCGCCTACTTCTATCCGGTAAGCACCATTGGCATCGGTTGTGGTTCCGCTTTGCGTACCCAATACCTTTACCGATACACCTGGCAAAGCCAAACCCGTAGAATCTTTTACTACACCCGTTACAATCCGGTCGGGCTTATTAAAAGTGGCATTGTTTAAAATAACATAGTTTCCTTTTTCTTCTACCCGAAGGCCCAATTTATCTAACAGGGAACGTACAGGTTCCATTTGGAAATTGCCGCTTAACTGCGTATTGGTACTTTGCAAAAGATCTGGATTGTACACAAAACTTAAACCAGAGATACTTTCAATTTCACGAACAATTTCGCTGAGTTTACGGCCTTTGCTTATTTTAATGTTAACCTTACTTTGTTCTAACCGCTGGGCCATGCCTGACGATGCCAAAAGTGAACTGCAAAAAATGCATAGGATTGAAAATGTTAAACATGAATATTTCATGATCTGATAAAGAGATAAAGTCCTCTTGGGTGAGGTTGTTTTCATTGTTTGATTGTTTGGATAAATTAAAAATTATTGCACCTGTTCTGTTAGCTCAATGCGGACAGGATGGAATGATCTGCTTATTCATTATTTGTAAATTTTAAATGTTTGGTGGTTTTGATCTGAATCAAACTTCAGGTGATGAAGACTGCAAATCAGATCAAGAATCTCCTCTGGCCGCTGTTCGCTGCTAAAGGTTGCCGTTGTTTTCAAGTCTGCCGATGACTTATCGCTCAGCAATATTTTAATATTATAGGTGTATTCCATCCGTTGGATAACCTGTTGTAAGGTTGCTCCGGCGAAATCAATTTTTACAGGGCGTGTATGCTGTATCACTTTCAGGATAGATTTTCCCGTTACTTTATTAAACTGGAATTTTTGATTCTTAACCAGTGTGCCCAATAAGGTAGCTTGTTTTTGAATGGCCACCTTACCTGTAGAAACGGCAACTTCTACATGGGCATTGGCTCGATAAGCACGGATTAGAAATGACGTTCCTAAAACGGTTACCTTTAAATGAGCTGGCAACTTTACCTGGAAAGTTCTATTTTCTTCGTGGGCAATGGCGAAAAAAGCTTCGCCTTCAATCATCGAAATTTCACGAGTACGGGAATTGAACTTTGCCGGATAAATTACCTTAGCTGAAGGCGCTAAGGTAATCTCAGAACCATCGCTTAATATGATTTTCTTCCGCTCCCCAACACGGGTTGATGCGGTAATAAGTTCGACTGTGTTTTTGGAGTGGTCACTTAATTTCCAAATGGAAAAAGCAACAGATGCCACCAAGACAAGAGCCGCAGCCATTCTGACCCATTTGGAACTCAAGTTTATTTTCTTTGAAGCTTGACTGGCAACCGCATTTTTAATGTTGTTTAACATCGCTTCGCGGATTAATCCTTTTTGTACCGCCCCGATTGGTTTTTTGGCAGCATCCAGATTTGCATACCAGTTTTCTACAACATCCCTTTCTTCAGGGCTTGCCTGCCCGTTCGCATATTTTTCCAGTAGCTGCTTTGCTTTTTCTTCGCTCATTTGTAAACACGTCGTTTCAAAAAAGAAAGGGTACTAACGAAAGGTGTTACCAGTAAGTTAAGTTTAGGTTAACCACACAAAAAGGCGATAATAAGGATATAGGATAGGTTTTCGCGAAGTATTTTCATCGCTGCTGTAATCTGATTTTTTACGGTTTGGACCGACACATTCAACTCACCTGCAATTTCTTTCACTGTTTTATCTTCCTGTCTGCTCATTGAAATTACGAGGCGCATCCGTTCGGGCAAACATTGCATGGCGGCCTCCACCTCCCGCGCAGTATCCAGAAAAATTAAGTTTTCATCTGGGGCATTTACCTTTTTCTGGTTCATCAAAAAGGCAAATTCGTTGCGGTGAACATCTTTTATAGCATTTGAACGATAATAATCTACGATCCGGTGTTTCACTGCGCCGTATAAATACCCGGAAAGATCACCAGTCAATTCTAGTTTATTCCTTTTTTCCCATAGGGAGATAAAAATTTCCTGCGTAATATCCTGGGCGAGTGCCGCATCACCAAGTTTTTTGAAGGCAGCATCGAACACGTTTTCCCAATGCGCATGGAAAATTTGCTCCATGGCGAAGGGATCATTGTTTTTTAAGGAAGCCATTAAAATGTTACTCAATGCCGTTCGTTTGCTGCGGCAAAGCTAGCGCCCCAATATTCCCTCAATATTAACAAATCTTAAAATCTGATACTGCAGCGAAAGCCCCAAATGCAATGCGGTTACCCTTGCTATTTTGATTAAGAATTTTTCAATCTATAAATGCTGCTGAGTTTGAATAAGAATGAAACATTGAAAACCTGATTTAAATTAGCTCGCCGCAAATTATAGCCTAAGGGAATAAATACTATTTTTTGAAAAAAAATTGAAATATAAATCACTGATAATCAATCAAAATTAAAACAGTCTAAAACATTATTTAGATCTAAATGTTGGCTTTAAAATCGATAAGTATCTCGGTTATTATACTTTACAATTTAAATCATTTATCATGAAAAAAATTTTTATCTCAAGCTTATTTTCGGTAGCATTATTTATGGGTGTTGCGAAAGCCCAAATTCAAAAAGGCAATGTATTAGTGGGTGGAAACTTAACTAACATCAATCTTGGATTAGACGATCCAAAAATCTTCAGTGTAGACATTACACCTAAAGCTGCCTGGTTTATTCAAGACAACATCGCGTTGGGTGGTTATGTGAACTTTGGTTTACAAACTACTAAAAATGCGCCAACTACAACTAGTTATGGTGTAGGTGCATTAGGTCGTTACTATACTGGTAAGGATGTTGAAGTGTTAAACCACGGACGTTTCTTTGCAGAGGCAACAGTTGGTGTTGGTGGTGTTAACGTAAGTAGAGGTGGTGGTAATACCAATGGTCTTAACTTAAGTGTTGGTCCTGGTTTTGCCTACTTCATTACACCAAACATTGGTTTAGAAACCTTATTAAAATATAACGGTTTAGTAGGATTCGGTTCTGCTACTACGCAAAACAATTTAAACCTTTCTTTCGGTTTCCAGATCTATCTTCCAGGTCAAAGAACAGCTAACAAAGTAAAAAGCGATATCCGTAACTAATAAGAATTAAATTTAAAAAAAGCCAGTATCAATGCATGATACTGGCTTTTTTGTTTTGGAGAATTTTTTCGTTGATCGTTGGCCGTCTTTCGTTGGTAGTAAAATCTTAGGTTATCTACAGGACTTTACTTTCCGCATTTCGTCCTTCCTATTATCTATTTCCCATTTCCAACTTTAAACTTTTTATCATTTTTCGTTGAGGCTTTAGACTGATGACTCCAGACTTATGACTTACGACTTACGACTCCAAACTCCCTTCTAATACCCCGGATTTTGCGTCAACCTCGGGTTCAGCTGGATTTCCCTTGTTGGAATCGGGTACAGTGCCAAATTAGGCGTTACATTTCCGATCAATCCGTTTGCGGGAACGAAATTAGTTTTGTGTGCCTGCATCACCTGCACAAAGTTCCCCCATCTAATCAGGTCAAACCATCTTTCGCCTTCAAAGCAAAGTTCAATGCGTCTTTCATGACGAATGGTTGTTCTGGCATCAGCCTGAGATAAACCAGATTTTGCATCAAGGTTGGAACGGGTTCTGATTAAATTCAATTGAGTTAATGCCTGATCAGTTTTACCATTTTCATTTAAAGCTTCAGCATATAACAATACGATATCAGCATAACGAAGTACCGGCCAATCGTTATCCCCCTCGCTATTGGCGGCCACGCTTTGATAAATAAACTTTTTGGCATAATAGTAAACCAGCGTACCAGAACGATAAACGCCAATAGCAGTATTTAAACGATTATCTCCAGCTTCAAAAGAACCAAAAAGATCGGGCGTACCGCTATTATTACTATTTCCGGTTACCGCTGTAATGGTGGTGCCAGAAGGTTGTGGAACAAAACTCCGGGCAAAGGTATTTCCCTCTCCAAAACCACCACCTAAATATTGAACCGAGAAAATAATATCCCGGTTATTATCCTTGCCCAGGCCGAAAACCTGATCATATGGTAATAAAGTACCAGCCGTGGCCGATACCGTTGCCAGGATACTTTCTGCCTGCTGAAATTTATTCTGGAACATATACACCTTACCTAAAAGTGCATTGGCGGCAATACTGGTTGCCCGGCCAATATCTGTTCCGGTATAACTGGCCGGCAAAACAGCGGCGGCTTCCGTTAAGTCCTTTTCTATTTGGGCATAAACGGCAGTAGCGGTTTCCCGGTTATAAGTATAGGCTTGCGCTTCAGAAGTAATTTCATTTAATACCAATGGTACGCCACCAAACATCCGAACGAGGTTGAAATACATTAATGCCCTTAAAAATTTGGCCTGACCAATGTAACCATTGCGGTTTGCAGTGCTCATTGGCGGTGTATTAACATGATCGAGTACAATATTTGCGTAGGCAATAGTGGCATAAAACCTTCCCCAAGCGCTTTGCAAATTAGTAGAAGCCGGTGTCCAGGTTAGTTTATCCTGCTCACCATACAGCACTTCACTTTCTCCATAAGTCTGACTGTTATCAGAAGGAAGTTCGCCAAAGCCATATTGTTCGTTATAAATCGGGCGAAGACTACTGTAAGCGCCTGTTAACGCAGAGCGGATATCAATCTCTGTATTATAAAATGTATTTACCGGAATAATGCCTTTTGGTGTTAACTCGACAAAAGATTTTTTACAAGAGGTAGTCGCTACGCTTAAAATTAACATAGAGATACCGCATATAATGATGTTTTTAGTTTTCATGATTTTTCAGTATTAAGGCAATTAAAATCCAAAGTTGATCCCAAAAATGATCGTACGGGCGGTTGGGTATGTTCCCTGATCTACGCCTGGTGTGGTAGGATCTCCACCCATAATATTTGCTTCGGGGTTGTAACCTGAATATTTCGTAATCAGGAATGGATTCTGTGCGGTTACATAGAATCTGGCCGATTGAAGCGAAATTTTCTTCAGCAGATTTTCGCTCAGGCGATACCCCAAAGTGATGTTTCTAACCCGCAGGTAAGAACCATTTTCAACCGCTAAACTAGACAGGGCCGGGCCGGGTAATGAACCCGTAGAAATCGGACTCGGATAAACCACATCCCGGTTTGGAAAAGCCGGATCAAAATAATTATTAAAATATTTGCTTACCGAATTCTGATTATGGTTACCCGTAATGGTTTGCCTGTTATTTCCATTAATAATATTTACCCCTTGTACCCCTTGCATTAAAATACTCAAATCAAAGTTTTTGTATTGAAAGGAATTGGTTAAACCATAAGTAAAATCAGGTAAGCCGTGCCCCAGCGCCGTCATATCGTTTACATCAATTTTACCATCACCATTCTGATCTTTAATCATTGAATCGCCAATGTTGTTCCCTGAGGTAACTCTTGGGTTATTCGCCAGATCTGCAGCATTTCTAAATACGCCTACAATTTCGTAACCATACATAATTCCCAATGGCTGCCCCACTTGTACCTGATACACATTATTCCAACCATTAATTGCCCTTACCGCTGGTAAAGCGCTCGGACCACCAAGATCTAAAACTTTCGTTTTATAGGTAGAGAAGTTTGCATTTGCATTCCACGTTACCGCACCTAGTTTGAAGTTGGTATTGGCCGTAAATTCGAACCCTTTGTTCTGTAGTTTACCTAAATTTGCCTGGTAGGTAGTGGTATACCCCACATCCAATGGCAAAGCTTTGTTCAGCAACATGCCGTTAGAATTTCTAATGAAATAATCGAAAGTCAACACGATTTTGTTTTGCAATAAACCAATATCAGTACCGATACTGGTCTGATCATTTTTCTCCCAGGTTAAATCCGGATTAGCAAAACCTGTTTGCTGGGTTCCAAAAATGCGGTTACTACCAGAAGCATAATTTCTATTTAGGGCAATGGCATTTATATAAGTAAAGCTTCCAATATTGGCATTACCTGTGCGGCCATAACCACCTCTTAGCTTAAACTCGTTGATTCCGATTTTTGCAAGCGTCTCTTTTAACAAAGGCTCTTCAGCCAAACGCCAGCCCAGTGAGAAAGATGGAAACACTGCATATTTATTATTTAAACCGAAACGGGATGAACCATCCTGACGAACCGCTGCCGTAAACAAGTATTTCTTATCATAATCATAAGTAAACCTACCCGCATAAGAAACAAAAGTATTGGCATCAAAAAGTTCAGTACCCACTGTATTTGGCGAGGCCAACGGACTTTGTACCGAAGTGGTGATAAATGTTCCCGGCAAACCTGCGGTATAATTAATTTGCGATTCGTATTTCTGTGCAGAAAACAAACCTAATACATTGAAATGGTGTTTCCCGATTTGTTTATCGTAGGTAGCCGTATTCTCCCAAACCCAGTCGAAACTATTGCGCACATTATCCGAAGCAAAAATACCAGCCAGTTGCGGACTTGCATAAGAAGCCGTTGGCGCAGAACTGTAAGCCATAGAACCTGGTACATAACCATGAATCTGCTCATTCTCTAAAGTAGCGCCGATATAGGTTTTCAACTTCAGGCCTGGAATTGGTGCATATTCTAAAAAGGCATTACTTAACGTTCTGAATGCTCTTGAACGGTTAATGGATTGACTTAAAATGCCTACCGGATTATAGAAATTCGATGCAGAAAACACCGAGGTTGGCGACAGATTATAGTTTAACTCCCGATCATAAGGCTGTGCAAAATCGCCATTGGAGCGATACACAGGCACAATCGGTTGAAATGTTAAAGCTTGGTTTAATGGACTTGGTAAGTTTAAATCTGCAAGCAAGCCGGGTACGCCGATAATGTAATCGCTCGGGTTAGCACCTGCACCACTCGCCTGTCCGGACGAAGGTTGTCTGAATTGCTCTGAATAAGATGGAGAAATCGAGAAGCCAAATTTTACATTTTTAACGATATCTGCATCCAGGTTAATCCGCGTATTATAACGGGTATATTCTGTACCGATTAGGACCCCTTTTTGTTTAAAAATTCCCGCTGAAGCACTGAAACGAACTTTCTCACTACCGCCAGAAGCATTAAATTCAAAACTGCTGATGGGAGCCGTTCTAAAAATTTCCTTCTGCCAGTCTACATCCGGCAGGTTGGAAATATCGCCATCCAAAATGCTTGGATATTGCAGGTTTTTAATCCGGCTTAATGCCTTTACCTGCTGTACATATTGATCTTTACTTAAAACATCAATGTATTTATTTACGGTTTGAATACCCGTGTAAGCTGAAACTGAAAATACGGTTTTACCTGCCTTTCCACGTTTGGTGGTTACCAGCACTACTCCATTGGCAGCTCTCGATCCATAAATCGCCGCAGAAGCCGCATCTTTCAACACTTCAATAGATTCGATATCACTTGGATTAATCAAGTTGAAATTGGAAGCGGTTTCCAGTGGATAACCATCTACTACATATAAAGGATCGTTTGATGAACTCAGTGAACTTACGCCACGAATCCTGATGGTTGGTGCTGCGCCAGGCTTACCACCCTGATCTGATTGTACCTGAACACCAGCGGCTAAACCGGCTAAGGCTTCACCAGGAGTGGATACGGGCTGGTTGCCAATGTTTTTTCCTTCTACCTTAGTAATAGAAGAAGTTACCGTTGTACGCGATTGTGTTCCATACCCCACAACCACTACGTCACCAAGTGACTGTGGTGTATCAGCCAGCACAATGTTAATTACCGTTCTATCGCCCACGCTCACTTCCTGACTCACCATCCCAATAAAAGAAAAAACCAACACCGATTTCTGATCTGGTGCCTTAATCGAGTAGTTACCGTTTACATCCGAAACTACACCCGTTTTCGTTCCTTTTATCAATACACTCACCCCAGGCAAACCAATGCCCTTATTATCGGTGATTTTTCCGGAAACTGAAATTACCTGAGCCACTGGTTGAATAACCTGAGCTCTTCTTTTAATTACAATGGTAGTATGATCGCCAAAAAGCAATTCTACAGGTTGCGTAGCAAAACAGGCTTCTAAAACCTTTTGAAGCGGTGTGTTTTTCAACTTGATCGTAACTGGCGAAAGACTGTTGATAATGTTGGCATCGCAAATAAAATTATAGCCTGTTTGTTTGGTTAACTGGCTTAAAACTTCGCGCACAGGCGCATCTTTTACATTGATGCTCACCTGCTGGGCAAAAGTGCCGGCACTCACTTGTAAAACAGCTATCATTATTAACATGATGGTAAGCCTCATAACTCGAAGAATTTTTTGCGTATAGCAAGGGATATCCCCGCACAGAAGTGCAGTAAAAATTTTATACATTTGGTTAGGATTAATTAGTTGTTTGATTGATTAATAATATCCGGATTAGCTGATTGCTAATCAATTCCGGGAGTGGTCTCAACACTTCCGGTTTTTAGATCTTTTGTTTGTAGTGTAGTTATTTTGCTATAACGGTAATCCTCCTTTCTGCCATCACAAAGCGAACCTTATCAGTAAGCGAAATATTTTTAAGTAAACTTTTCAACCCTTTAGAGCGGGAATAATTTCCCTCAAAATTGAGTGTTGTCATGTCTCCTTCATAAGTAACATCTACGTCATACCACCTGGAAATCTTCTTCATAATTGAAGTTATATTTTCATTGTTAAAAATGAACATATCATTCTTCCAGGCCATTACTTCATCCAAATCCGCCTGAACAATTCTGGGTTTAGTCTTCAGGTTATTAACCGCCATCTCCCCCGGTTTAATCAGCGTTTGAAACTTGCTGGTATTCACTTTCACAGCACCTTCTAATAAGGTGGTCGTAATATTTTGATCTTCTTCAAAAGCACTGATATTAAAATGTGTACCCAGAACTTCTACTTCCTGCTTACCGGCAACATTTACTTTAAAAGGTTTTTGCTTGTTGCTGGCTACTTCAAAATAAGCCTCACCTGTTAACATTACCTTACGGTCTGGCCCCTCAAAGGTGTTTGGAAAGCTTAATGAAGAGGAAGAGTTTAACCAAACCCGCGTTCCATCTGGCAACGTAATGTTATATTTCCCACCTCTCGGAATGGTAATTTTGTTTAAAAGTTCATTATTTGCCGGACTATCTTTTCCCAAGGCAGAAACCACCAGGCCGTTTCCTGATTTTGAAATACTGGTACTGTTTCCTGTATTAATGAGGCCATTTTTCGAACCATCAAGTTTAATGCTTTCTCCTGTAGACAATGTTAATACAGCATTGGCAGAACCAGCAATAATATCCTTTACTTCATTTAATGGTTTTACTTTTGCAGTTAAAACAGGTTTTTGTTTATAGGATGAAAATTGATGAACAGCAAGATAAATAGTAACTAAAAGTACAGCTGCAATAGGCGCAATGATTTTCCAGTTCAGCCAGACGACATTAAACTTTTTTCCGTGCTGCGCCTGCATACTTTGAGTAAGTCTACTGCTTAATGTTTCACGAAGTCTTCGAACCTCATCACCAGACAGGTTTAAATCAAATAAACCATTTTCTTTTTGATAAGCATCGAGCATATTTTCTTCTTCAGGAGAACATAAGCCTTTCAGGTACTTTTCGCAAAAGTTTAAATATTGGGTTTCTGTCATTTCCCGGGTGATTGAATATTTGGTTAGGATAGCTTGTTATAGATATAGATACAATTACGATCGGGCACACACATAAAAAAAATAAAAAAAAGCAAATAATGCATGATGCGATTCTGATGTATTTTTTATTTCAGTTTTTAAACCCTAGCTTTATTATAAATAAGCATATGCCAAACAGCGATTATAGCGATCTGGAATTACTAAACCGCATTCTTTACAATGATGAAAAGGCCTTCAATCTCCTTTTCGAACGTCATTGGTTGCGGGTGTATGCCGTCTCGTTCCGTTACGTTAAAGACGAGGAACTTGCGCTGGAAATAGCACACGATATTTTTCTGAATATCTGGAATAAGCGCCATAGCATAAAAATTTCTTCCTTTAAAAGTTATGTGATCACATCAGCCAGTTACCATGGCATTAGAAAAAACCAGCAGAAGAAAGCCATTCCTTTAAAATATGTAGAAAGCTATGAAGCCGAAGGCGATGGCTTGATGACGGATCATCCATCAGTTGCCAACGCTGGTGATGAAAAAATGCTGATTGCAGAACTGGATCAAAAAGTAAGGGTTTCGCTCGAAGAATTACCACTCCGCTGCCGCGAAATCTACCTCCTAAGTCGGCAGGAACATTTAAGTATTACTGAAATTTCAGAAAAACTTAGCATTTCCAAAAGAACCGTCGAAAATCAATTAACCATTGCACTGAAGCATTTAAGAACCATGTTGAAATACACGGGCGTGTTGCTTTTTTAGTCGGGAGTCCTTAGTCCATAGTCGCTAGTCTATTTACGCCCTGGACTCATGACTACAGACTTCCGACTGGAGACTCTAATAAGTTCTTCGTAAAAACCATGTAAAGTCCATAGCCGCTAGTTTATTTACGCCCTGGACTCATGACTACAGACTCCCGACTGGAGACTTCAAACTCAAACCCAAAGCTTCCCGTAAATCATTCTGATCATCACCTTCGAGTTGTACAATCTCACTCAGTAAATTAAAAACACCTTCTTTATCATCAGTTCTTAGCGAGAGATCCAGTAGACGAACGAGCATTTTCTTTTGATCAATACTAAGGCTGCTGAATAATTTTGGTTCTACTTCATATAAAACTTTAATCAACCCGGTTAGCTTTGGTTTAGCCATATCGCGTTCTCGCTCGGTTACATACCTCGGGAAGATGCCATCTTGCTCCAAAGTATTAATCAAGCCATCGGCATATTCTTTTAAGAAAGGCTTGCGCTTATTCTTCAGGTATTCGTTAAGTTCCTTCATCAGGAAGCGGTAGGCTGGTGCAGATTTAGCAGCGCCAAACAAAGCCACCTGACCTTCATTCTCAAAACTCTTAAAATCAAAGTCCCTGAAAAAATCGCTATCGATGTAAACACTGTGGAAATAATCATCACTTTTCTTATTCAGTGTAGTATAATCCTTGTAAATTTCTTCGCCCCCTGCCAGGAAATAATATTTAGATAACTCTTTGTGCAGCCCCTCTTTCCAGTGCACATATTTGATTTTAAACTTAAATCCGGCATCAGCATAAAGCAGTTCAAATTCTTCTAAGCTTTTAATGTTTTCAGAAAAATTTAGTGCTTTTCCATTAACAAAAACCTGCATTTTTTTATGTTTGTTCAGTTCGATAAACCAACAAAATTCATTGATCAAAAAAGGGATCACGCCTTGCTCAAAATCTATTTCACTGATGCGAAGATTGGTGAAGGTAACGGTAGTTCCGGTCTGGTTTTCTGCAGCAGGTTCTTCAACTGCTTCATAACTATTTAATCCGCCTGTATTAATTTGTATTATTCCGCGATGAAAACCCTTTTCATCCCGATAGGTGGTATTCCAGTTGGCATTGTGCGCGAAGGTGAAAAATGTAAGTCTCCCTACCCCATTCCGGCCGTGCATTTTAGAAGTATGTTTTGGAGCTACAATTTGAATAGCCTTCTCCGACTCGAAAAATGGATCAAATTTCTGCTGTAACCGCTGGAAATTAATGCCATAACCATTATCTGCAATCTTCAAATTCTCCAAACGCCCGAGTTCGTTGGCGATATAATCGATGTTGATCGTATCTGCATTAGCATCAAAACCATTCCAGATATATTCGGCTATGGCTTGCTTCTCGTTATAATTTTTAAGTACCCTTTGAATTCCTTTTGAGGTAATGTTAACTTTCTCAGACATCCTTTACTAAATTAATTAGCAAATATAACTAAACATCTGTGAATTTATAGCCTTGTGGAAAACCAATTCAATTCGCCAATTTTCATCATCTAAGGCTTGCTTAAATATTAATGAATGTCTTTTATTTTTAGGTAACCCTATTTTAACAATAATTTAGATGGATAAATACAAATGCCGATATATTTATTCTTTGAACAATCAAATTTTATAAATTATGAACAAAATTTTCGCCAATTAGGACTGCACTGTTATGCTTTTTATATTTTAATACCGAGTTTTACCAAAAATTTTCATCAATGAACATAGAGAACATTTACGGTGACAAAAAATGGACCGACTTTGGCGGGGAATCTCCATTGATTGCTGTGTTTAAATCTTTTCATGACCTGAGTCCGGAGATTAAGGATGTTATTAACGAGCAAACATTTCCGGTTAATTTTGCAAAAAATAAACATGTTGCCTCTCCACTTAAAAGGAACAAGTATATCTATTTGATTTTGAAGGGTGCGGTTCATGGTTATATCAAAGTGGGGAATAATAAGGTTACCACCTGGATTGCTGCAGAAAATGAACTTGCTGGCACCATCAGGAATCTTTGGGAGGATGTTCCCACAGACGAATATGTAGAAACCATAGAAAACGTACTGGCTATTGCAGTTCCGCATAGCATGACTAACTATTTATATGAAAATTTCCTGATTGCCAATTACGTGGGTAGAAAGATGACCGAACTTTACATTAAGGGTGCTTCAGAAAGAGCATTGCTCGCCAGGTTGCCAACCGCACAAAAACGCTATCAACGGCTTTTGCTCACTTATCCACACCTGATGAACAGGGTGCCATTAAAATACATTGCCTCTTTTATTGGAATGCGTTTAGAAACACTGAGCCGGTTAAGAAGCAAAACAGCAACTATTGAATAACCATTTACTTACCTCTAAAACAAACCAAATGAATATTATTCTAGCCTCTACTTCTACTCTTTTTGGTGGAACTTACCTGGCTTATCTCCAAAAAGAAATCACTAACCTTTTTAAAGGGGTGGAGGAAATCATATTTATTCCATTTGCCCGGCCTGGCGGGATCTCTCATGAAGAATATACCGAAAAGGTAAGACAGTTTTTTGCAGGTCTTCAAATTAAGGTTCGGGGCTTGCATGAATTTGATGATCAGGTAGCTGCGATACAGAATGCTAAGGGTTATTTTACCGGAGGCGGCAACACATTTTTGCTCGTTAAAACATTGCATGAAATTGGTTTGATGGAAGTACTTAAACAGGAAATTGTAAACGGAAAAGCTTATCTTGGTTGTAGTGCGGGCAGCAATATTGGCGGGCTGAACATGAAGACCACTAACGACATGCCGATTGTTTATCCGGCTTCATTCAACTGCATGGGTTTGGTTCCATTCAACATCAACCCCCACTATCTAGATCCGAATCCGGATTTGAAACATAATGGCGAAACCCGGGAAACCAGAATTATGGAGTTTCTCACGCAAAACGACACCAAAGTAATCGGATTAAGGGAAGGAAACTGGATTAGACGAATCGGCGACCGCATTACAATAGAAGGTTCGGAAAAAACCAGGATTTTCGAAAAGGATAAAAAACCCTATGAAGTTGAACCGGGAACAGTTTTGCAATGATTCAGATAAAGGATGGATTTCAAAAGATTTACATCAATTAATGAACTGATAATAAATAAGATAAACTTTTGCTTTTATTAGTGATTTTCTGTAAATTGACATAACCAAATATAGAAAACATGAAACTGCTCAAGAAAATTGAAAACTGGGGAGATCAGCATCACCCTCAATGGATTGATTATTTCAGAATTTTGCTAGGCATCATCCTCATCTGGAAGGGAGTTGATTTTTACATCAACATGGAAGCCTTTAATCATTTAATGCGGGGCGCCATGCTGGGTACCGCATTCAGCATCAGTTTAGCGGCACACTTAATTATATTAGTACACATTATCGGTGGCCTAGCCATTGCCATTGGTACCAATACCCGCTTTTTCTGTCTGCTAAATCTGCCCATCTTAATCGGGGCAGTATTTTTTATTAATATTTCTGGCGGCATCTTTAAGCCTTACTCCGAATTCTGGTTTTCATCACTGGTTTTAATCGGACTCATCTGCTTCATTGTGGAAGGAAATGGCGTGCTTGCCGTAGATAAAGTGCAGGCTGTACCGCAATAACCTGCTTTTTATTATAGCAGATAGAACAAAACAAGACTAAAATGCCACCAATTTCTGCAGGTTTAGATAGCTTTTTAAAAAAAAATGAAGGGCTAACTTAATGGTTCACAAGCGCTAATATTTTTTATTAAATATTAAAGTAAAAATCATTTGCAGATTACGATCAACTTTGTACTTTTGCAGCGGAGAGTTGGCAGAGTGGTCGATTGCGGCAGTCTTGAAAACTGTTGACTTGTTAAAGGGTCCGCGGGTTCGAATCCCCCACTCTCCGCATAAATAATTTAAAGCCCAACATTGTTGGGCTTTTTGTTTATTCGACTTTTTCCGGCACTTTTCTGTATCATAAATCCCCCTCGTTAAAAAACAGTACCAAGCGAAATTTTATTAAGAGAGAAAGTAAAGTATTAGTACTGCAGGAAATAATGCCAGCTTGTCAACTATAGTGCTGGCGGCGGCAAAAACTGATTTGCGCATCCCCGTTTTTCAGAAGAAGAAATAGCAAACAAATTATTAGCATTAGGTAACTGTGGCATTTACCTTGTAGTCTAAAAATGTTAATGCCACTAAGCAAGACATTAAATTCTTGTCAAGACGAAAAATTTAAATGAATTTACGTATTTTGATGCCAATTAAAAGAACGGTACAAAAAACTATCATCCTGAAAAATAAATCCAACACGTGGCAAACAACCAGCCTGGGTTTATTTAATCAAAGCTTATTGCGTAGTATTGTCTTATCTATTTTGCTTTATGTCGCACTCAAATTCATTATCAAATACTTTTATAAGGCTTTATCAGTTGCACCATTCAGCTAAACAGCCTGTTAAACAAACATCCAATGCTTTTTTTGAAAAGGAGAAAGTTTTTTTAAGCCTTTTCGGCCTTGGCCTATTTGAAACCTATGATTTTCTTTACCAAAAATGTCAGGATGCAGATGATTTTAAAAACTGGATCAAAGCGCTTAAGGGTGAAGATTTTTTTTTAAATGCAGAAAAACAATTTAATCTGTTAGATAAAAATCGAGATCCCGAGCCTTATCGGCCTGGCATTTTATCTGATGAACAGCAGTTGATTTGGGAAAAACAAGGCTATCTTCAGATTGAAAACCTGATAGATGCCGCGGACTGCGATGCGGTAGTAGATTTGATCTGTGATACTCTGGCAATCGATCTTGAAAATGAGGAAACCTGGTACCATCAACATGAAAAACTTCAAGGTTTAATGTTACAACTATATCAGGATGAGACCATAGCACGCATTAGAAATAACAGCCTGATAAAAGACGTTTTCATAGATTTATACCGAAATAAGCAGATTCTGCCAAACTGTGAGAAAGTAAGTTACAACCCACCGATCAATGCTCATTTTTCCTTCAAAGGAAGTCTGCTCCATTGGGATTTTGATGTTGCCAAAGGACCACAATATTACATTCAGGGATTGGTATACCTGAACGATGTACCCAGTGATCGTGGTGCCTTTACCGTAATTCCCGCTTTCCATCACCAGATCGAAGAATTTCGATCGGCATTTGAAACAACCGAAGCCGCATTACAAGCATTGCGTGGGAAAGGCTTAGAAAAGCCCGTGCCGGGAAAAAAGGGTGATCTTATTGTATGGTTGGAGGCTTTACCCCATGCCGCAAGCCCCAACCATTCCTGCCTACCCCGCTTTGTACAATACATTAATTTTAGTCCGGTTTTTCGAATGGCTGAACAGTGGTGATTTCGGTTTTATTACTAAAATCCTAATGCTGATTGCAAAGGACTTGTTTGCAGTTCTTAACATTTGTTTTTGTTAAGGCCATTTCCGAGATGCATAGTACGAGATAAAGATTTTATCCAAAAAACAAATTGAACATCCGTATGAGATTGGTATTGATAACATTTACTAATGAATCTTGGAAAAACATTTCCAATTTTATTTCTACTTAAAACATTCAACATTATTAATAAATGGCAAGAGTACTTTTAGTCCGATGCCTATTGGAGTCCTATCGCAGTCCTAAGGCAGGATAGTTGCATTTTAAGGGATGTGAATAGCTAGTTATTTGAACAAGGTCATCTCCTACTCCATCGGTTTCATTTATTCTTCAGAAGGATATAGACTATATGGGTAAAAAAAATGTTACCTAAGAAACTGTCGCATTCCGTGAATGAAGATCAACTTGCGAAGTTTAAACGGTCTTTTGTTGCAAGAAATACTTCGCATGTTTTATGATATTGTTATCAAAACCTGCGAAATTTTCAGCATACAGGCTTTTGATTTTTTTTAAGATGATAGTTTATCATTTTTAGACAGCTTCTAAATGTCGAAAAGAATAATTAGAAGGCATATAAAGGGACACTAAAAAGAGATTGAATTTCAGCTAAATCCTCCATCAGGTTATCAATTAATAATGAAATTCCTTATTTTTATTAAAACATTACGCTCGATGAAAACAATCAATAAATTTTGCGCACTGCTACTCAAATGTAGAATATTTAATCTAAACAGCTTTGCACAAACCAGCTGCAACCTGGCCTACTTCGTCAATTCGCTAAAACATCTTGGTGCTACAATCTCTTTTAAGGTATTTCTAAATAACGTGTATTTTGGTAAACTACCGGACATCAAAAACTTAACTTGCTATTTGCAGCAAATTACATCTGCATCTGATAGAATACTGCTAAAGAAACGGTGCAGACATAGATACCCTTCTAAATGCTAAAAAATAAATGTAATCATCCCTTACTTAATCCCTAACCCATGAAAAAAATCTTCCTAATGATCACGATGGCAATGTTCTCTTTTGCCATTTATGCACAAACTAAATCCGATATTGTACTGAAAACAAATGGAGATGAGCTAAAAGGCAAAGTCACCAAAATTTCTGCTGACGACATTACCTTCACTTATGAAGGCGAAACCTTGGAATATGTTTTAAAGAAATCAGAAATTTTAAAGATTACCCACGCCAGTGGAAGAGTAGAAGTCTTTGCAAAGGCTCTGCCAGCAGAAGACAGGCAAAAGGATGCAGTAGCCATGGCAGCCACCCCGGTAGATCACCACAATAAAATTGCCATCCTTCCCTTTACTTTCCTGATGGATAATCAGCCAGGTGCAGAACAGGTTGGACTAAAGGCACAGCAAGATGCTTTCAGTTTCTTATCTAACCATTCAGCAGGTTATACCATCCTGGATCCGAGAACTACAAATGCTACCCTGATCCAGGCAGGCGTTACCCGCGAGAAAATGATGGGCTTTACTATGAAAAACCTAAGTGATATCTTGGGCGTGGAATACATCATAGACGGTTCAGTTATTCAGGCAAAAGGTTACCAAACCAGTTCTATAAACACTAATGCAGATACAAAAGTAAAACGCGATGACGCTGAAAAGGTAAAAGGGGTATCAAGTACCAGTGCTACCTACAACAATGCGGTTCAGCGTTACGATGTAAGTGTGAGTCTGCACATTTACATGGACAATAATGCAAGTATTTACAACGAGAGCCATAAAGCTTTCTTATCAAACACAGATGGATCTTATACTGGCCCATTGGAATACCTGTTAAAAAGGTGCCCTCTATATCGTAAATAGCTGTATAAAACATCCCCTTCTCTTCCATTAAGAGCAAAAATCTAACAACGAAGTCAGATCTCATCTCTTTGGCAGAAATACGCTGCTGGATTGATTGCATAAAAACGACACGTCGATTTAAAGAATAAGAATAGCAAAACATTAATACTGCTTACCCTTAACAGTTTTCACCGCCCCAATAAACTCCCTAAAAAACAGCATGAATACCCGGCAACTTTTCTTCCTGATATTTTTATTCTGCTTAATGCCAGGTAAAGAAGCCTTAAGTCAGGCAGCAGACACTTCAAATCCTGATACAGGCAAAATAAAAACAGATTTTGTTTCTAAAATGCAATTATTCGCAAAAGCATCTGCTAAAAAAAGCCAGGATGAATTTGCAAGTGATAAAGCAGCAATTGCACAGAACAAAATTTTTGAGGAAGTTAAAAGGACCATGCAGAAATCAAAAATCTTTCTGAAAACGGGATTAGATACAATAGCAATAAAGACCCAGCTGGCAACCATAGAAAAAAATTTCCTTATCGCAGGGGATGGAGTGATTACCCATAAGGGAACAGCACAAACCTTTAGAAATTTAACCACTACGGCTAAAATCCTGACAGAACTACTCAATAAAATTAATGTAAGAAAATCAAAATTGGAGCGGGATCAAAGTCAGCTGAACCAATATCGGTATGAACTCGATTCTTTACTGAGTCGCCCGGAACTTTTTAAATTCCCTACAGATTCCATTACCTTATCTAAATATCTTCAGGAAATTGTAGTCTTAGCTTATGAAGTAACACCAATAGATAGTTCATTGAAAAAGGCTGCGCTCAATATCCAAGGCAAGTTAAACCAGGTGAACATGCAGGCTTTCAAAATTCACAGTAGCTTGGAGGAGATTGAGTATGAACAACGCAAGGTGGCAGATAATACTTTAAATAGAGACTTTGAGAATTTGTGGGGAAAGGTGGGTTTCCATCGGCCATTTAAAGATATCCTTTCACAGGCTAAGAATAAGGGAATTCTAACCCTGTTATTCTATTTGCAAAATAATAGCGGGAAGCTTTTTATAATGCTGGTACTTATAGCCGCCTCATTTATCTACCTGCGATCCTTAAGACAGATCTATATTAACCATGGCCTTATTTCTCATCAATATGAAGGGCAACTCGTTTTAAGATATCCGCTTTGTTCGGCCTTACTGATCGTAATTAGCGTATTTCAGTTTATATTCTTCTCTCCTCCATTTATCCTCAATTTTATTTTTTGGATAATAAGTGCACTTAGCTTAACACTGATGTTCAGGGGTTTTATAACCAGGTACTGGATGAATGTATGGATCTTAATGGTTTCGCTGTTCCTGTGTTCTGCGGCCGATAATCTCATTCTCCAGGCCTCGCGAATAGAGCGATGGATGATGCTGGCACTATCCGTAACAGGAAGCATTGCAGGCGTAATAATTTTACTCAAAGGAAAAAAGGAAGAACTGCGAGAAAAACTGATATTAATTGCGATTGGTTTAATGATATTCCTGGAAATAGCATCAATCTTTACCAACTTATATGGCCGGTATAACCTTTCAAAAGCACTGCTGATTAGTGGATATCTGAATGTGGTAGTAGCCATTCTTTTTTTATGGTCTATTAGATTAATTAATGAGGGATTATTCCTGGCCTTTAATGTTTACACTAGGCAGGATCCAAAACTATTTTACCTCAATTTTGAGAAGGTGGGTAAGAAAGCACCACTGGGTTTTTATTTGCTCCTGATCTTTGGCTGGATAATCCTTTTCGGTAGAAACTTTGCTGGTTTCGCAAATGCTTCGGCACCACTTAGAGATTTTTTTGCACAGGAGCGAACCATAGGCGATTATACTTTCAGCATCAACAGTTTACTCTTGTTTATACTGATCATGGGCATTTCGGTGATCACTTCTAAAATCGTTTCCTTCTTTGCATCCGATAAGCATGTCCAACAGGATGAAAAAAACAAAAGTGCGCTACAAAGTGTAGGCAGCTGGTTATTGTTAATACGCATAGCAATTTTAAGCCTGGGCCTTTTCCTCGCGGTAGCTGCAGCTGGCATTCCTGTAGATAGGATAACCATTGTATTAGGTGCTTTGGGCGTAGGTATAGGTTTTGGCTTACAGGCATTAGTAAATAACCTGGTGAGCGGACTGATTATTGCTTTTGAAAAACCGGTTAATGTAGGCGATATTATTGAAATTGATGGCCAGAGTGGCACCATGAAATCCATTGGATTTAGAAGTAGTGTAATTTCAACATGGGAAGGCGCAGATGTGATCATGCCCAATGGCGACATACTCAATTCTCACCTGGTTAACTGGTCGCTCAGTGGTAATAAAAGGAGATTATCTATCTCTGTTGGTATCTCCTATGATTCCAATCTTAAGGAGATAAAAGAAGTGCTGATGTCGATATTGGAGGAACAATCAGGCATCATGAAAAACCCGGCACCGGTTGTGCAGTTTGAAAAATTCGGTGAAAGTTCAATCGACATTAAAATCCTGTTGTGGAATAAGCATTATAAAGATGGATCAAAAACCAAAAGTGATTTAATTGAAGCAATTGATGCTGCATTTCGCGCAAAAGGAATTAAAATCCCTTTCCCACATCAGGATATTACGATAAAAAGAATTGATCAACCCTAAATTTCTTCCAGGAAGGCTATAGTATCATTCAAGCGGTTATCCTCAGCGGAAATTTGTAAAAAAAATAAAGGAGTTGGGATGGCGATTTTCAATATTAACGGCTCAAACTATTCATCATCGAATGAATATTATTAATGTATCAGGTATTTATCTGATAAGGGATAAACCATTATAATTTGAGATGTCATTTATAACGTGTGGATAGATAGGCATAAACGGCGTTTAAACAAACTTAATATCAAATTAATTGATTAGGGTGCAATTATTCGATAAAAAAAACGGGCACTGCTAAGGTGCCCGTTTCCATTTTAAATCATTTAGATATGATCTTGTCGACTACAATTTTATCCCCAGGTTAATTTCAAAACTCCCGGCGGTATAGCCACTTAATGAACCTGTTTGTGTGGTGTAACCCGTATTGATCATGTATTTATTCCGATAATGTAAACCCACGCCAAAACTAGCTGCTTTACTGGTATGGTACATCGCGGTAAACAGTACCTGTTGGTTAGCAACACCAAATTGCCCACCAATATCAACAATGTCTGATATCTCTGTAAAAGAACGGTAGGCAACTTTCGGTTGAAACACATTTTCACCCAGATTGAACAGATAGCCTGCTGAAGCATAAATTACCGGAGTGTTAATCAGTTTGAAATTATCCTTTTTAAAATAGTTTTTCAGGTTAACCAAAGCGAAATCAACATTAAAGCTGTTAGATGTCAATCCGATTCCAAAGTCGCCATCAAAATAGGTTCTATGATCCGTATTATAGGCACCAACTTGTCCGTCATTAGGGTTTCCAATAAGATCCTGCATATCTACGCGCTGATTCATAAAACCTGCCGATAAACCGAAATGGAGTTTAGCATCAGCAGTCAGCGGAAGGTGATAGGCATAACTGGCTAAAATCCGGGTTTGTCTTTGCAAACCTGCCTTATCTATGCTCATGTTCAACCCAACACCTACCCGCTCCCATCCATAGGTAGTAGTAAGATTCTGAATAATAGGTGCACCAGGAATGTCATTCCACTGTGAACGAAAAGCCAGATCGACGGTTGCGCCTTCCTTTAACCCGGCCATTGCCGGGTTAGCGAGATAAGTATTATTGAAGTATTGATTTAATAAGGGATTGGTTTGAGCTTTTACTTTCGAAACCCCTAAAAGAGCAGCCAATATCAATATTTTAGTTTTCATCGTTTTCATTTTTCTTAACGGTTTCTGATAATCGTAATAAAACCTTTTTGAACCAGTTTGTCTGGTCCGTAAGTAATAATATAGTAGTAAGTTCCTTCTGCGAGCGGAATGCCACGGAGGGTTCCATCCCAGCTATTATCGTAGCTTTTTTTACTATACATCTCCCTACCATTACGGTCAAATATCCGTACCTCATTACCTGGATACATATCGATGTTTTTCACAATCCAGGTATCATTTACACCATCACCATTTGGCGTTAAGATGTTGTTGGCTACAATTTTATAATCTTCGGCTACTTGAATAGTAATCGATTCTACGCGACTACATCCACTTGCGTTGGTAACACGAACGGTATAAACAGTAGTTTGTGAAGGCCTTACGGTAAGTGAAGCTGTATTCTGTCCGCTTATAATGCCACTGGCTGTAGACCAGCTATATGATGAACCACCACTCGCAGTCAGTATTGCAGTTTCACCTTTACTGATACTCGTGCCATTATTGCTTAGGATATTAACCTGTGGAAGCGCATTAATGACTAATGAACCATTTACATAAACAAAAGTGTAATTACCGGATCCACCATTTGAAGCAACCAATACATAAGTACCGGCAACATTGCTGTTTGCAGTAGTGCTTACTGTAGGTTTTGTACTGAGTGAATTTTCAGTATCACCAGCCTTGAAGCCATTGTAAGCAACTCCAAAATTAGGGAAGCCATCAGATTGGCACATTACCGCATTATTCGCTGAAACAGTTAAAACCGCTTTATTAATCGTGAGGTCTGCGCCTGCATAAGCCACCGTATAATTACCGCTTAAAGTAAGTGAACCTTGATTAATGGCATATGTACCAGCATTCTCGCCAGCTGCCCTGGTTAACGATCCGGTAACAACAGTTCCTGTTGGTAACGCCGGACTAAAAGTATACGTCAGTGCCGGATCAGCATCGCCATAGGTTTTGCTTTTGGCTATGGCAGTTATCGTAATCACTCTAGAAGTAATTGTTAAGTTAGCCCCATTGTAGGTTAATGTGTAATTGCGATTTAACGCCAGTGTTCCCTGAGTAATCGCATATGTTCCTACGGCTTCACCTGGTAATCTGTTAAGTGATCCGCTGAAGCTATCGCCTGTTGCTAGTGCCGGAGCAAATGTATAGGTCAGAGCCGGATCAACATCACCAAAGGTTTTGCTTTTCGCAGCGGCAGTTACGGTGATGGTTTTTGCACCGATGGTTAAGTTAGCACCTACATAAGTTAAGCTGTAATTGCCGTTAAGTGCAAGTGTTCCCTGGTTGATTGAATACGTACCAACATTTTCGCCTGGCAATCTAGTTAATGATCCTGTGAAGGCATCACCAGTTTGTAAAGCCGGAGCAAAAGTATAAGTCAATGCCGGATCAGCATCACCAAAGGTTTTGCTTTTCGCAGCGGCCGTTACTGTGATGGTTTTTGCCCCGATGGTTAAGTTAGCACCTACATAAGTTAAAGTGTAGTTATTGCTTAAAGCTAGTGTGCCCTGGTTAATGGCATACGTACCTACATTCTCGCCAACTGCTCTGGTTAATGATCCTGTGAAGGCATCGCCTGTGGCTAGTGCCGGAGCAAATGTATAGGTCAGAGCCGGATCAACATCAGCAAAGGTTTTGCTTTTCGCAGCGGCAGTTACTGTGATGATTTTTGCACCTATTGTTAAGTTAGCACCTGCATAAGTTAAAACGTAATTGCTGCTTAAAGCTAGTGTGCCTTGGTTGATGGCATACGTACCTACATTCTCGCCTGGCAATCTGGTTAATGATCCACTGAAGCTATCGCCTGTGGCTAGTGCCGGAGCAAATGTATAGGTCAGAGCCGGATCAACATCACCAAAGGTTTTGCTTTTCGCTACCGCCGTTACTGTGATGGTTTTCGCTCCGATGGTTAAGTTTGCACCTGCATAAGTTAAAACGTAATTGCTGCTTAAAGCTAGTGTTCCCTGGTTAATGCCATACGTACCTACATTCTCGCCTGGCAGTCTGGTTAATGATCCTGTGAAGGCATCGCCAGTTTGTAAAGCCGGAGCAAATGTATAGGTCAATGCCGGATCAACATCCCCAAAGGTTTTGCTTTTCGCAGCAGCCGTTACGGTGATAGTTTTTGCACCGATCGTTAAGTTAGCACCTACATAAGTTAAGCTGTAATTGCCATTAAGTGCAAGTGTACCTTGATTGATGGCATAAGTACCCACGTTTTCGCCAGGTGATCTGGTCAAGCTTCCCGTGAAAGTATCTGTTCCGGTTAATGCCGGAGCAAAGGTATAAGTCAATGCCGGATCAGCATCTCCATAGTTTTTGCTTTTCGATGCGGCCGTTACTGTGATGGTTTTTGCACTGATGGTTAAGTTAGCACCTACATAAGTTAAGCTGTAATTGCCATTAAGTGCAAGTGTACCCTGATTAATGGTATAAGTTCCCACGTTTTCACCAGGTGACCTGGTCAAACTTCCCGTGAACGTATCCGTACCTGTTAATGCAGGAGCAAAGGTATAAGTCAGTGCAGGATCTGCATCACCATAGGTTTTGCTTTTGGCTACGGCTGTTACCGTTACCGTTTTTGCACCGATCGTTAAATCAGCACCAATATAAGTTAAAGTATAGTTGCCGTTTAAAGCCAATGTACCCTGGTTGATGGCATATGTACCTACATTTTCGCCAACTGCTCTGGTCAGACTTCCGCTGAAGCTATCGCCTGTTACCAATGCAGGTGCAGAGGTATAAGTCAATGCAGGATCTGCATCACCATAGGTTTTGCTTTTCGCTGCGGCTGTTACCGTAATGGTTTTTGCGCCAATGGTTAAGTTAGCACCAACATAAGTCAAGGTATAGTTGCCGTTTAGTGCAAGTGTACCCTGATTGATGGCATATGTTCCCACATTTTCACCAGGTGACCTGGTCAAACTTCCCGTGAACGTATCCGTACCTGTTAATGCAGGAGCAAAAGTATAAGTCTGTGCAGGATCAGCATCACCGTAAGTTTTGCTTTTTGCAGCAGCGGTTACCGTAACTGTTTTTGCACCGATCGTTAAATCAGCACCAACGTAGGTTAAGGTATAGTTGCCGTTAAGTGCAAGTGTACCCTGGTTGATCGCATAAGTACCCACATTTTCGCCAGGTGAACGGGTCAAACTTCCCGTGAAGGTATCCGTACCTGCTAATGTAGGAGTGAAAGTATAAGTCAATGCTGGATCAGCATCGCCATAGGTTTTGTTTTTCGCAGCTGCCGTTACTGTAACTGTTTTCGCACCGATTGTTAAGTTAGCACCTACATAAGTTAAGCTGTAATTGCCATTAAGTGCAAGTGTACCCTGGTTGATGGCATAAGTACCCACGTTTTCGCCAGGTGACCTGCTTAAAGAACCAGTGAAAGTATCCGTACCTATTAATGTAGGAGTGAAAGTATAAGTCAGTGCCGGATCAGCATCGCCATAGGTTTTGCTTTTCGCAGCCGCCGTTACCGTGATGGCTTGAGGAGAGATCACCAAATTCCCTGTTGCTACAGTGGCAGCGTAATTGTTATTGTTTAATGTTGATGAAACTGTATAGGTGCCAGCTGCAGTTGGCGCAGTGGCCAGGCCATTATAGGTAGTGCTCAATCCGGTTAAACCTGCAGGAGTAGTTGTTACGGTTACCGATTTTTGAGTACCATCAAAAACCTGCGTCAAATTACCCAGGGTAATGGTTGCATTTGCCTTATTTACAGTTAATGTTTGTACCACATCGGGAGCAGGATCATAACCCGAACCACCAGCTTGTGAAGCAGTAATATCTGCTGTTCCAGCTCCTGTAATTGTTAATACATTACCACTTATAGTAGCTACCGATGTATTACTGGAAGCATAAACTAATGGTAAACCCGAATTAGCGGTTGCGGTAAGTGTTAATGGACTGTTTCCAAAAGTTTGCGTTGGAAGGGCTGTAAAAGTAATGGTTTGTGTACTTGAAACAGATACGATTGTAAATGCCTTTGAAGTGGTTTGGCCACAACCGCTTTCTGTTACCGTAATGGTAAAATTAAAAGTACCTGTTGCTGTTGGTGTTCCGCTGATGTTACCCGAACTACTTAAAGTTAAACCTGTTGGTAAATTTCCAGTGGTTACCCCATAGGTATAGGTTCCATTTCCACCGATAGCACTTAAGGTCTGCATATAAGGCATCGTAACCTGGGCTTGCGAGAAGCTATTAGTTGTAATACCTAATGCTGCCGGCTGCGTAATGGTAAAGCTTTGTGTTGTTTGGCAAAGATTGGCATCAGTAACCGTTACGATATAGGTGCCCGCAGCCAGACCAGTTGCTGTTGCAGCTGTTCCGCCACTTGGCGACCATGAATAAGTATATGCACCTGTTCCGCCAGTTACATTTACGGTAGCTGAACCGGTTGATCCTCCATTACAAAGCACATTTGTTTGTATACCCGCTGTGGCAACAATTGCCGCTGGTGCAGTAATCGTGAATGCACGTGTAGCTGTACAGCCATTTGCATCAGTAACCGTTACGGTATAAGTACCCGCAGCCAGGCCAGTTGCTGTTGCAGCTGTTCCGCCGCTTGGCGACCATGAGTAAGTATATGGGCCTGTTCCTCCCGTTGCTGATACAGTAGCAGAACCATTCGTTCCACCGAAACAAGCAACATTCGTTTGTGCAGAAGCAACCGTTACAATTGCTGGCGGTGCAGTAATCGTGAATGCACGTGTAGCCGTACAACCATTTGCATCAGTAACCGTTACGGTATAAGTACCCGCAGCCAGGCCAGTTGCTGTTGCAGCTGTTCCGCCACTTGGCGACCATGAATAAGTATATGGGCCTGTTCCACCTGTTGCTGATACAGTTGCAGAACCATTCGTTCCACCGAAACAAGCAATATTCGTTTGTGCAGAAGCCATAGTTGCAATTGCCGCTGGTGCAGTAATGGTGAATGAACGCGTAGCTGTACAGCCATTTGCATCAGTAACCGTTACAGTATAAGTGCCTGCAGCCAGGCCAGTTGCTGTTGCAGCTGTTCCGCCACTTGGCGACCATGAATAAGTATATGGGCCTGTTCCTCCTGTTGCTAATACTGTAGCAGAACCATTCGTTCCGCCGAAACAAGCAACATTTGTTTGGGCAGAAGCTGTCGTTACAATTGCTGCTGGTGCAGTAATGGTGAATGTGCGTGTAGCCGTACAACCATTTGCATCAGTAACCGTTACGGTATAAGTGCCAGCAGCCAGGGCAGTTGCTGTTGCAGCTGTTCCGCCACTTGGCGACCATGAATAAGTAAATGCCCCTGTTCCACCCGTTGCTGATACGGTAGCAGAACCATTTGTTCCGCCGAAACAGGAAACATTGGTTTGTGCAGAAGCCGTAGTTACAATAGCAGATGGTGCAGTAATGCTTATAGGCACTACACCTGTACAGCCATTGGCATCGGTAATGATTACCGTATAATTGCCAGCGGCTAAGCCTGTCCTGTCTTCAGTAGTAATGCCACCGCCCCAGTTAAAGGTATAAGGTACCGTACCGCCTGTTGGGGTAAGGTTTATTGATCCATTTGTACCGCCAAAACAAGCTACATTAGTCACTACCCTGGTTCCTGATACTCCGGAAGCTGGTTGAGTGACTGTAGCAGACACCGAACCTGTACATCCATTGGCATCAGTGATAATAACTGTATAAGTACCAGTCGCTAAGCCGGTTCTGTCTTCGGTGGTAATGCCACCGCCCCAATTAAAAGTGTAGGGTCCGGTACCGCCAGCTGGGGTAAGGTTAATCGAGCCATTTGTACCACCGAAACAAGCGATGTTAGTTACAACAGTAGTACCTGATATAGCTAAGGCAGGCTGGTTTATCGTAGCAGACACTACACCTGTACAACCATTAATATCGGTAATGATTACCGTATAAGTGCCAGCAGCTAAGCCGGTTCTGTCTTCGGTGGTAATGCCACCGCCCCAGTTAAAGGTATAAGGTGCAGTACCGCCTGTTGGCGTAAGGTTAATTGATCCGTTTGTACCACCGAAACAAGCAATATTAGTAATTACCCGGGTTCCTGATACTCCGGAAGCAGGTTGAGTGACTGTTGCAGATACAGAACTTGTACAACCATTGGCATCGGTAATAGTAACGGTATAAGTACCAGCCGCTAAGCCTGTTCTGTCTTCTGTGGTAATGCCACCACCCCAGTTAAAGGTATAAGGGGCCGTACCGCCTGTTGGCGTAAGGTTAATCGCTCCGTTTGAACCACCTAAGCAAGCGATGTTGGTTACAACGGTTGTACCTGATACTCCAGAGGCAGGTTGAGTGACTGTAGCAGACACCGTACCTGAACAACCATTGGCATCAGTAATAATAACGGTATAAGTGCCAGCGGCTAAACCGGTTCTGTCTTCGGTGGTTATCCCGCCGCCCCAGTTAAAGGTATATGGAGCCGTACCGCCGGTTGGGGTAAGGTTAATTGATCCGTTTGTACCACTAAAACAAGCAATGTTAGTGACAACAGTAGTACCCGATACTGCTGAAGCAGGCTGCGTTATGGTAGCAGACACTACGCCTGTACAACCATTGGCATCGGTAATGGTAACTGAATAATTACCAGCCGCTAAACCTGTTCTATCTTCGGTAGTAATGCCACCGCCCCAACTAAATGTATATGGAGCCGTACCACCCGTTGGGGTGAGGTTAATGGACCCTGTTGTACCGCCAGAGCAAGCTATGTTAGTGACAACAGTGCTACCTGATATTGCCGTAGGTTGGGTTACCGTAGCAGACACCACACCTGTACAACCATTTACATCAGTAATGGTAACCGAATAAGTACCTGGTGCTAAACCTGTCCTATCTTCGGTGGTAATACCACCGCCCCAGTTAAAAGTATACGGAGCCGTACCGCCGGTTGGCGTAAGGTTAATGCTTCCGTTTGTACCGCTGAAACAAGATACATTCGTAATTACCCTGGTTCCTGATACTCCGGAAGCAGGTTGAGTAACTGTTGCAGATACAGAACTTGTACAACCATTGGCATCGGTAATAGTAACGGTATAAGTACCAGCCGCTAAGCCTGTTCTGTCTTCTGTGGTAATGCCACCACCCCAGTTAAAGGTATAAGGGGCCGTACCGCCGGTTGGCGTAAGATTAATTGATCCGTTTGTACCACTAAAACAAGCAATGTTAGTGACAACAGTAGTACCTGATACTGCTGAAGCAGGTTGATTAATGGTAATATTTCTGGTTATTTCTGTTGATTCATTATCCCTTATCGTGCAGGTATAATTTCCCGGGCTGAGTCCACTAGCTGTAGATCCAGTTCCGCCAGCGGGCGACCATAAGTAGCTATAAGGTACAGCACCCCCTGTTATGCTTACGGTAGCTGTACCATTGGAACCACCAAAACAGGATACATCGGTTTTACTTATTGTTCCTGATAAGGCAGCATTGGTAGTAAACGTTACATCTGATCCATAACTGGTACCTACAGAATTCGTAGCAAAGGCCCTGTAATGAATAAGTGTTCCGGCTGGTAAGGATGAAACGATAGCACTAAAAATGCCTGTTCCGGTTCCGCTGCTTACTTTAGTATTAGAAATCGTTGGATTAATCGTTGTTGCCCAAACAATTCCTCTATCAGATACTGTTGGTCCACCATCGGCAGTTACATTACCCCCTAAGGTTGCTTTTACAGCACCTATTCCGGTTGCCGAACCTGTAGTAACGGTTGGCGCTACTGATACAGGGGCGTCGAATAAACGAAAGTTATCTATTGCAAATTCTTGCGTAGAACCTGCATCTGCACTAGCACTAAATCGAAGGGACATTGTTGATCCGGTTCCTGTTATTGCCCAGGTAAAGTCTGTAAAAGTTCTTGATAAAAGCGCTCCATCTCCAAAATTATCATTATCGGTATCTTCTCTTAAATATCCTGCATTTATTGCAGACCTATCTCCATAAAATCCACCAGCTTTTGTCCATGCTCCGCCGTCTATACTATACTCAACCATCAAAAAATCGTAAGCAGCTCCAAAATCCGGATTTTGCCATCCCTGACTCTGCAATGCAGCAAACAAACCTTTAAAAGACAGACCTGTTTTTCCACTTATATTGATATTAGACCAGGTAATGGTTTGTACTTTATCTGTAGTAACGTTTGAACCTGTTCGAGCTCTGTCGGTATCCTCTCCAGCCCAAAATTTAGTGCCTTGAATATTTTGATAAGAAGTATTCGTTTCCGGAGCAAAAGGTGCATTCAGGTTAAGATTGGTTCCATTAGTTCTTAAAAAATAATATGCATAAGGTACTGAAGGTCCACCAATATCAATAGAAGGCGCTCTTGTACCCGAGCTTGGTGCTCCGGTATCCTCGAAGGTATCGCTCCAAAACTGGGTTTGTGCCATTGTTCCTATTGAAAAGAAACAGAGGAGCATCGTAAAAATTAAAGTAAAGTTTTTTTTCATAATCCCTGAGTTTAGAAATTGAATTATTATTGTTAAAATCAATTGAAAATCCCTGTCTTCTCAGGGTATAATATTTTATATTGTAAGGCAGTCATTATTCCAGAATCGGTGGTGAGTACATCAACAGCAATCTGCTGATTATCAGCGCAGGCAATTTGTATACGATCATTTACCGATACAATTGTTCCTGGCATATCATCATGAGGTTCATCCAAAAGGGAAGCGATAATTATTTTAACCTGCTCACCTTGTAGTGTAGCATCTGCACCCGCATTCCAGGGGTTGCAAGCATTAATTAAGGCCATAATTTCTTCTGCACTCATTCGGTTCCAATTAATATAAGTATCCGATAATGCGGGCTTTTCATAGTAATAGGATAATGACTCGTCTTGTGGTTGGTTCGGAATACTGCTGGCAAACTGCAACATGTTCGCCATATTCAGCGCAACCTGCGCCATTCGACTACTTAATTTCACAGTAAGTTTTCCATAAGTATCTCCCGTTTCTATAGGCACCGGATCATTAAAAATAATATTTCCCCTATCAAATTCTGAATTCATAAAATGGGTACAGATAGCCGTTTCTGTTTCCTGATTCTTCAATACTTCAAAAATTGGCATCGCCCCCCTGTATTGTGGTAGGGGACCCGGATGGAAATTAATAAATCTCTCTGCCCCATAGGATAAAACCGATTCTGGAAGTAAGAAGGGAAAGGAGATACAAAATATATAATCAGGTTGGATCTGATCAATCCACAACCTCATTTCTGCAACGCTATTTTTATCCGGAAAAGACTTAAATCCAATGTGATTCTCTTCTGATTCTCTTTCCAGGGCATCTATAATGGTTTCACTGGCATTTCCTATGCCTATTCCGCACATAAATTTTTCAAAAGCAAGCAATTGCAATGTTGGAAAGGCAAATTTGCCTCCACATAATACCAATATTTTTTTTTGTATTTCCATTGTTAAATACATGTATAGCTATTATACCATGCAGACATGGCATGATCCAGTTCGTAGGTAGATAGTTCTTTAAATTGATCTGCTACATCATTTACCATGCTTTCTATACGGATTTCACATTTCCCTTCCTGATCAGGAATTATAGTGGCATTGTACAATGGTGAGATAGAAGTGTTGGTTTTGGCATCGAAATAAATTTTCCCCCTTGGGCCATTAAATTCAAACGATTGTAATCCTGCTACGATCTTTGCAGTAATATTTTTATGTTCATCAATTAATGCCAATACTTTTATGGCTATTGATGCGCTTTCCCAACTCAATAAAGAAAATAAATTAGGTGTTCTGCCAGCATTTGAGATGGTTTGAACAAAAACCTCATTATCATTAGAGGCTATTTTTTTTGACCATGCGGCAATTCCTTTGATCTGATGGCCAGGATATGCAGCATCAGACAGCATCGTTTCTTCAAAGCCAAATGGTGGCAGATAAACCGGAAGATTTTGTCCCTCAAATGAGTTTTTAAGGCTTTCAAAATACCATTGAACAAAATCACCACTAAAAATGCTGAGCAGGGCACTGTTCGGAAATTGTGCCAAATGTTCTTTTAGCGGGTCAATGGTAAATTCCTGTTGAATATATCCGGTAGCATGATTAAAAACGATATTCCCACCATTATCCTGAAATGCTTTAGAGATACCATAGGTATGCAAATATCCTCCATCATAATATCCGGTTACCATGCCTGCTGATTTAAAACCATCGTTTTTAGCCTGTTTTGCTGCAAGCGAAGCACCTAAGGCATTATGAAGGGAATGATAAAAAACATTAGGGCAGGCAGGCCATTCATTAGGTAAATTGGCGCCAGCGTCTAATACAATCAGCATTTTATTGGCAGCAAGAAAAAGTGGCCTGAGCAGTTGTGCCGTACGGTGCCCGATGTAGGCAATAACCACAGAAACGTTTTCTTCAAGCAAAAGCTTTTCTGCGCTTCGGTAGCATTGCTGCTTTTCGGCACCAAAGCCGATATTCTCAGTAATTATCTTAATATCACTTCTCCCCAAATGCCTTAATCCAGATCGCAATCCTTCAAAAAGATCAAAACCAATGGTTTGGTAATATGTTGATCTGGGTAATAAAATCCCTATTGTTTGCATACAGTTGCAGAGTGTTTAAAAGGGGTAATCTAAAAGACTCCCCCTTTAATGATTTTTTTAGTTTCTACTTGGAAATATTCCTTGAGTAGCAATAGAATAATTAATTACCAGGTAAGGATTCATGATTGAAACTGGCAAACCAGATCCGGTAATGTCTGTCGTACCTGAAACCTCTACACCACCGGTATAAATTCCTGTAGTTGCAGCAGATCCATACATAGCAGTTACCGCTGTTGCAGGAAAGGTACCATCAGGAGATAATTCATCTGCAGCATTAGAAGAAGCTTGTTGCCTTATCTTAAGCGCATTAACTGTGTGAATGTGTGCAGGTATGTTTGCTGTTAATAACGTTACATTTGGCACACCTGCAACCTCACCTATAGTATAAGCAGGTAAACCTGGTCCTTGCCCTTGTCCAATAGGCATACGCCCCTGCAAATTCGGCAATCCAAAAGTCGTTTGTCCGTTGCCTCCATAGTAAGTTCCTAATAATGAAAATAAGGCCGTGTTTTGCGCAATAGACAATATCTGACCTGCACAGGTCATATATCCTCTTGGAGCAAAGTTGAAACTTAAAATTTTAATCTCTCCAATAAATGGTTCTGTAGACATAGTTTTAATTATATGGTTAAATAATAAATTGATTGATATCTAATTAATGGATGTATTCTAGCTATTGAAGGGATTTTGCAGAATTCGTGTACGAAAACCTCAGATAGCCTTTTGATATGTATTCTAGTTTAAAAAAAATAATGTGCAGAATGACCAGTTGCTCGGATGACTATAATTTTAAATTGTTCTCTGCTATCTAAGTTGTAATCTGAAATTATTGATTCCTTTTTTCTGAAATTCCGAAATTCCGGAATGACAGTTATAGATTTGTGAATCAGAAAATATATAGGAAGGCACGTGTAAGAATAGTACTATTTTTTGTTTAAGCTTTTCTGGATGGTAATCCAACGTATACTGATTCAGCTTACTTATTCTTCTGATCATAAAAAGCTGACCCAAGCAATGTTTCGTAAAATATTTGGCAACAACAGTTTTAAACCCGTTAAATACAGGTGATACAATATTTAAATGATATTTGTTTGTTGTTAATTTGGCTTCTGTATGCCGTAAACTATCATTTTTTGTACAGGATTCTGATTCTGCTAATGTATAAGTAGATATGGCCCGGGGATGGCCAATAAAGAATAATAATACATTCTTTAAAGATGAGCGTCTTTCAAGATTCATGGGAGTTGAATATAGATGATTTAGAATGTAAATATCTGACAAAAAAATGATATAAAGCAATCACTATATTTAAGTATTTTGCAACAGACAAGAAAATTTTAAACAAATACTTCATTTGTCGTACTAGAAAGGCTTTTTGAAGCTGTTTTTTTCTTATTGACAATTGTCAACAACTTTCACTTAAACATCAGGAATATCTAAAATAAATTATTCTGACTCCTAAAAAATAGGTATGACTAACCGATAGAAACGGTATTACCTGAAAGAATCACCCACATACTCCGATTTATTTTAGATCAATAATTCTTCCGAAGTATCTGAGGTTTATAACAATTGATGCTTTTTTGAAAGTGCATCAATTAAAAGTTGATAGGCCAGATGAGTATCGGGATATGCAGAAATATCAACTTCATCTTCAACACGATAGCGTTGATCAGGATATTTACTATGAAAGCTTAACCGCTTTTCCATTTCATTTCCCTTCGCAATTTCCTTACCTATAGCAGCAAAAAAATGTGTAATCAGGTTATTCATCCCCCAGCCATAATCGTAAAAATGATCGAGCGGATGATTCGCATAAACTATCTCACAAATTTCCTTATAATAGGCTTCCAATACCTGGGCGGTGAAGAAATTAAAATCGCGGTAATGCTGATCATGTAATTTGACCTTCAGCAAATCTGCCTCGATATGTCCGGGTATACTGTGCAGTCCGCGCCGTTTATCATGGGAAGCGATAACCGCATCAGGTTTCCTGCTAAGAAAGTAAAAAGGCGTATTGGGATACCATTTCCTTAATAGCGGGTAAAAATGAATGTGCCAGCTATCAAGCTTTATAATTAACATTTGATGCTGGTTGTTTCGCTGCTGACCCATCATTTTAAGCGCAGCCTTAAACCAGCTTTCCATTTCCATTTCCGTTAGATTTTTGTCGTGCAGAGAAGCCCTCAAAATTTCATCAAGTAAGGGCGGTTCTGCATACACAATGTTTCCCGGATCAGTAGACAGTGCTTGCGTTAACAGCGTTGAACCACAACGCGATACATGAAAAACAAAGCATGTTGGTGCTATAGTGTTTATACCAAAAGATGATTCGACCAGAAAATCGGTATTGCTTAAAGTGTGATAAGGAGAACGCTCTCGCATCCTAGCTAAACCAATACTAATGGTTTCATCAAAAAAAGGCTCAGCAATATGATGAGCAAAAAGATCCATCCAACGCAGTTGCCAGGCCCCCGCATCGTTCTCTAATTTGTAAGGTATCCAGTTACGCAAGTCTTCCATCACCTACCTTTCCTGAGGTCTTCAATCAATTGTTTTGCTGCCGGAACATCCAATCTTTCTAACGCTGCTATCACCATTAACGTCTGATCTTCGTTCATTTGTTGCCCTTGCTTTTCTGATGCCAAATCATAACCGTGAGCTGTAAAAAACGCATCAGTCCAATCATTACGGATACAATCTATTACCAAATGAACCCTAACCGACTTTCCATTATTTTTAATGGTATGAATTTCGTCGAAATCAATATACCAGCTGGTACCTTCTTCCAATACCAGAAATTCATCACTTACCTTAAACTGAACTGCCTGATTGGTTTGAATGGGTATGTGGATCCTGCAAACTCCATTAACATAGTTACAACCCCGATCACGGTGCGGTTTAATTTCGGCCCCGGGATGTAATGCCAATAATCTGATTGCTTCTTTCGGGCAATCCCATGAATCCAATATTGATTTAATGTACGGGAGCTTCTTTAACAAGGCCGTTTCCTTGTAGTGAGTTACACCATAATTAGCCAAAATATCATCTTCCCTTCCACTGGCCGATTGTAATGAAATGCTTTGCCAGCTTCCATTGTAGTCTTTTTTATTAAAATGATCTGGCCAGTTTAATGCCATAGCTGTAGCAAGCTCGCTTTTAAGCAACGGAACATTGTATTGCTGGTTGAATTTGATATATCTGGACAATTGAGCGTTTTTTTTTGTAATATTAGGCATTGTTTATTAATCTTCAAATTTATAATCCGGATTTGTAGCCACACATTTTTAATTTCATGTTTAGACAACCAATCGTCTACATTTTTAGACGATGCTATTAATAATAACAGTTTTTATAGATAAAAAAAGTAAATAGTATCCAGAACCTACAAAATATGGAACATCATATTAGCCTTATACTTTCTTTTTTAGAAAAAATTGGCATCAACTATCGCCTCGAACCCATTACTAACGAAACCTTTTTACCAGGACTTAAATTGCATATGGGAACATTGATTATTGATATGGAAAAATTACTTTATCCTGGTGATATTTTGCATGAGGCCGGACATTTGGCTTGCATGCCGCCTGCTATTAGACACACCATGAGCGATAACCTTTTAAGTGGCGATTTACATGAGGGCGGTGAAATGATGGCTATTGCATGGTCATACGCGGCATCCGTTCACCTGAGCCTTGATCCGCACATTGTGTTTCACGCAGAAGGCTACAAAGGTGGAAGCCAAAACCTGATTGAGAACTTTAGCCAGGGCAGGTATTTAGGTGTTCCTTTATTGCAATGGCTTGGAATGACTTATGATGAAAAACAGGCACATACCAACGGTTTAAATCCCTATCCTGCGATGCAAAAGTGGCTCTGTACGGAAAGACCAGAATAGCTGGCTTATTAGAAATTGTACAAAGCTGAATTCATAAATTATTGAGGCCTTGCACCTCGATTTACGACCAACAAACCCTAGCGAAACTAAGACTCATCAAGCTGTAAAAGAATAAAATTTAACAGCAAACTTCCGGCAGCATCTAGGGTTAGCAGGTCTGTATTGAGGTATAAATCTGGCTGAGCAGGCTTTTCATAAACATCATTAACGCCGGTGAGGTTCATTATTTTTTCCGGATGGCCTGGCGGAAGTAATGCCTTTCGGTAAAGCCCCTTTGTATCCCTTTCAATAAGCGTATCCATCTGGCAATCTATCCATACTGTTTTGGCATGGTACAGCGATTTCAATTCCTGCCGGGCGGCCTCGAAAGGATTGATTGCGGCAATAATGGCAATGGTACCTTGTTGAGCATGATCGTAACCCACAGCTCCCAAACGCCTGATATTTTCCAATCGGTCAGCATGAGAAAAACCAAGGTCTTTGCAAAGGGTTTTCCGATAACTATCGCCATCTATGACGATGCAGGAATGACCCATTTTGATCAATTGGTAGCTAACCCATTGTGCTAGCGTGGTTTTGCCAACGCCAGAAAGGCCCGTGATTTGTAATAAGAGCATTAATTGTAAATTTCAATAAATATATATCAAAACCCAGAATTTTATCTAAAAATAGTGAAGATCAATTTGCATATGCTCTTTATTGAAAAATACAACCGCCACCTACAAAATCTCAATCTCCTTCTCCTCAAACGTTTCAAATATCTGAGCATTAATAATGCTTCTCGTAAGGTCAGCCTTAGAAATATCTTTACACCAGAAATAAATATTGATATTACTGTTCAGCTTACTCACTGGACTTATCAAAATAATAGGCTCCTTACTCACAAATACATTATTGTTTTCTATAATTATTTCCCTGATCAGGCTCACCACTTCTGTTGAATTAAATGGTTTCGCTATCGACAATGAGAGATCCACCCGCATCTGGTTGTTGCTCAAAGTCCAGTTGATAATGTTGTTGGATAAAATAGAGCCATTCGGAATGATAATCTCAGCGCCTTCATCACTTAGTAAAGTACTAGCACGAACGCCAATTTCTTTCACCCGGCCTTTCTTGTTGCTGAGTTCAACAATGTCACCAATCCGGATGGTCTTATCAAAAATAAGAATGATCCCCGAAACGAAATTACTTACTATATTCTGCAAACCAAGCCCGATACCAACCCCTAGTGCACCCAGGATAACCGTAATTTTATCGATAGGAAGACCAGAAGCTGCAACAGCAATTAAAAAGCCGCCAATAAGCAATACCAACCTGGTAACCAACAACTTGGATCGCTCCCCTTTATTATCTTCAAAAGTATCATCACCCGTGTCTCCGAAGAAATAAGCAATATATTTTTGCAGAAAGTTAGCCACCCATACAATCCCTAGAAAAAGAACAATCCCCCCAAAAGTAAAAGAGAAGCTTCCTATGGTTCTTTTTTGTGTAAGCACTTCCATTACCGATTCGTAAAGGCCATTAAAAACATTGAGGTTAGTGGTAAAGATCACAAACCAAATTAGGGTAGCTCCTATGCCGGTAAGTCTTTTCAGGCCAGCAATTACAGGCTGCCATTCGAAATATTCCGGGTACCCTTTCCTGATTCTGCTACTTTTCATTTGCAATAGAAAAGCCTCTACCAGTACTTTTGCTAAAATGGTGAGTGAAATGGCATTTAACAACGAACTCACACCCGTTGAATAAAAAATCTGCGCAAGGGTAAACCGACCAAATAAATTACAGAAAGTGGCCACGATGGCAAATATAGTATACACAAAACCAGTAACGAGAATCATTTTATACTTTTTCACTTTTTCATCGAGCATTTTCCACACCATTATACCATATGCTATAGAACTTAAACTCAAAAATAAGAGAAGCCAGCGTTGATATCGTGGCGGCATGCCTAAAAGACGTAAAAAAACAGGCGCAAGAAGAAGTACCACAAAGATGCACCAATAGTAAAATGATTTTTTACTCAGTTTTTTTCTTAAGTAGACCGAAAGCAAAATGGCCAGTATCACTTGTACCCCTTCTATATAAAGTGCAGGTGCCCTGAGATCAAAAATTGGCGCGAGGGCAAAAAGCATAATAAAGGTAATTAAATAGGGCTGCGGACTAATCAATGTGAAATCATCGAGTGTTTCTAAACGACCGCGCTGTTTTACACTTTGAAAATTGAAGAATACCCAGAAGAAAAATACAGTGCAGATAAAAAGAAGTACCATCCGGCTACTCCTGGTATACACAAAATAATAACCTGATATTTCTTGTTCTCCCCTAATAAATTTGCGGAAGCCCACACTTTTATTAGCCCGCACGTTAACCGATTCCCAAAGGTACCGACGCTCTTTTCCGAAGGCTTTTATACTTACCGCATCAAGCTGACTATCCGTAAGGTACATCAGTTCCTTAATATTGATCAGGTTAGATGAAGTTCTTGCATGAAGAACATTAATGGATGCTGTAGCGCTTTTTATTAGGCTGTCTGTAACGATGCGTTTCTTTTTCAGTTCGGCAAACTGATCTTTAAACATGATCCGCATACCGGGCTGGGTAAATACTTTTATGAGTACCGTATCTTTACGCAGGTTAAGAATCTGGGTTTTCAATGCCCTTAACTCTTTCTCATATTCATCGAGATCCATTAAACAATCTCTGTTATTGCTTTGCAGTTCTTCCAGCAGCGTCTGGTCCATTTGCAAATTATGAAGATTCAAATTCCGGTCTGATTGTGTAAGCCTGCTTTTTAGTAGTGCGAGTGCTGCTTCATCCTGCGTTAGGTGTGCCTCCATAGACTTTAGCTTTTTAAACGAGCCTACAGTTACCGGAACTTTGTTTATGGCTTCAAATACTTTTTCCAAATGCATCAGGTAATCGCCCTTGGTCAAAGTAGCAGAATCTGAAAGAATAGACACATCCTGGTTATCTGAATGTTTCTCTTTTTGCGCAAAAACATCGGCCGAAAAGAAAATAGACAGCAGTATAGCGAGGTTTCTAACCGCTATAAAAAAAATATTTTTTGTTACCATTGAAGTTTAGAAGTGGGGAACCTGTTGCTTAGCAACATAGCTGCAAAAATAGTGAATACAATTGATTTATAAACGATGGGAAACTCATTTTGATCTATTCGCATTTAGTTCCTTTTTCCCACCCTCAATACCACTTTGTTCACGGCGTTTTGTTACGCCTTAAACCTGATATACTCGCTAAAGCAGTGATAGTCAAAGTAAATGCTGCTGATTGGCAGACATAATCAGTTCGGCAACATTTCTAACCTGAAATTTCTGAAGGAGATTTTTTCGGTGGGTATCAATGGTTAACGGACTCAGAAATAGTTCTTCGCCAATAGTTTGGCTTGTTTTGCCCTGGGCGATTAATTCGAGAATCTGTTTTTCCCGTTTGGTTAACCGAGGGGCTGCAAGTAATTCATTCCTTGATGGGCGACTGAGAATCTCCATTACTTCCTTGCTGTAGCAAATGCTTCCTTTTACTGCTTCTGTGATACAGCGCCTGAGTTCATCAAGCGAGCTGTTTTTAAGCAAATAACCGCTTGCTCCATTCTGAATTGTCTGTACCACAATGCTACGTTCCGTTCTGTTGCTCAAAATCAACACGATAACAGATCTGTACTTCTTTTTGATTTCTAAACACAGTTCCATTCCATTTATATCAGGAAGGCTAATATCCAGCAAAACCAAATCAACTTTTTCGTTTTCCAGGTAAGATAAAATCTCTGCTCCATTTTGAAAGCCACCGATAACTTCAATATTAGCCTCGTTTTTGAGCATATTTTTTAAACCTTCGATCACAATTGGATGATCATCAACTATGGCGGTAAGCAGCTTATCTTTTTGCATCTATCTTCAATTCAATATTTATGGTTGTCCCCTCACCTACTTCAGACTGAATTTCCAGGTTGCCGTTAAAAAAATTCACCCGGTTTCTGATACTTTTCAGTCCCATTCCTTTATGCTGTACTTGTTTGTCGTAATCAAAACCAATGCCGTTATCTTCAAAAGTAATTAAGAAAATAGTGCTATCCTGGCTACATTGCAAGATAATTCTTGATGCATTGGCGTGTTTAATGGCATTAGAAATCAATTCTTGTGCAATCCGGTAAATGTGAAGCTGCACAGCGATTGGAATATCTGCTTTAATATTAAATGCTTCGAAGTTAATTTGCAAATCTTCGCGCATGTAAAACTCGCAAAGGTCTTTCAAAGCTACTTCCAGTCCGAAATCCAGCAGTGTTTCGGGCACCATATTACGTGCAATTCTCCGCAGCTCAGTTACAGAAGAATCTAATTGCCCAATTACCCGAAGCAACTCATGGTCGTTTGACACTTCAGGGGTGTTATTTTTCCATCCGGAGAGTCCGATTTTAACACCAGCTAACATTCCACCTAACCCATCATGAAGATCCCGGGCCACCCGTTCGCGTTCATGCTCCTCTCCATCAAGCATGGCTTCTGTTACTTTAAGTTTCTCTCGTTGCTCCATTTCTTCCAGTTTCTGAGCGAAGTTAATCTCGCGCTGATGAAAAAGCTTCCGTTTATACCTGGAATAAATTAATAAAGACACCAGTATAATGATCACCAGCAGGCACCCTAAGCCTAAAAGCCACGTCATTAATTTTCCGTTTCTGGCCTCTAGTAACGCTTGCTTTGCCTGGTTTTGCAGTGCTGCAATTCTACGTCTGTCTTCAGCCTTTCTAAAACGGGCTTCCAACTCGTTAATTTTGAGCTTCGTTTGATTTCCGTTGATGCTATCTGTGATCAACTTCGACTTTTTGAGCCATTGATAAGCGTCTTCATAGTTTTTCAACGATCCGTTAATCGTAGCCAATTCATTGTATATAGTAGCTCTGTCATTAATGTCGGCCACGAGCGTACCTTCGGCAATTACACCCAGCAGTAAACTTTTAGCTTTCTGATATGCTTTTTGTTGTTTAAAAATATCGTATTTCCTGAAGATGAACTGTTGATAAAGCTGCGTTTGTTTAAGTCTTTTCGCCATTCCAATTCCTTTATCAACGCTGGCGAGTGCCGTTGGATAGGATTCTATAGTGGTATAATAAAGCGCCTCATTATAATAATAAAGCGGGTAATTTACAGATGCCGGAAATGGCAGGAGCAAATTTTGTGCTTTATCGAGCAGTTTTTTAGCCTTTACAGATTGCACACTATAGCAGTAAATACTTACACCATTAAGGTAAGCGATTACCAGTGCAGAAGATTTTGGAGCATGCTTTTCCAGAATAGCAATCGCCTGCTCGTCGTATTCCGTTGCTTTGGTAAATTGTGCATTATTCATTAGCAAAGTCGATAACTGGCTATAGTAATGGGCAATATTTTCAATATCTCCGGATTTCTTAGCCAGTGGAATCACTTTATCTAGTGTTATTTTGGTTATAAATTCATAACCTTTCGTATTAACTTCCGCCAAGGCATAATAAAACCAGGCAGATGCTCTTTTAGCATAAGCTGGTTTGCTGTGAATTGATGCAAAGGCTTCCTCAGCTTTTTTGAAAAAAACGGCGGCTTTTTTCGGATTTCGGGCTGAATAATATTGACCTTCATAGAAAATTGAAGATGCTTTGAGGTATGCCGAATTACCCACAAGCCTTTTACCGATGGACAAATAAGTTTGGCTTTTTACAGTATCGCGTACCTTCCAGTAATAAACCAATGTGAAACTTGCTTCGGCTTTTAAACTATCATCTTTACTGCTGTTGATTATATTTTGAAGGCTATCTAGGTATCGGTCTTCATTAAGCGGCAATTGCTGCTGCGCCATTGCTACCAGGCCAACCAACAGCAGAATAGGTAAAAGGAGTAATTTCTTCATTAGCTAAAATCGGCCTTGCTTAATAAGGGCCACTATTATTTTTTTTTCTTACGGATAGTAAATATCTGCCAAAAATCTACAAATGGTGAAAAACCGGGATCAACTAGTCAAAATTACCTAAAAACCAGTAGAAATAAATCGGCTAAAGATGGTATTTATTATTCCGAATATTGGGAATAGTTTTGCTGCTTACCTATTTACATGAAAAATGAAAAAATTAAGCTGGTTCATTTACAGAAATCATCCCCTTAACGAAAAAGACGCAGATCGTAATTACCCTTTAACAAAATTATCCCGCTTTTTTTTAGCCGTTCTATCTGTTTTTTTTCTCATTTCGCTGGGCGGATGTAAAAAAGATAGCGATGGCGGAGCTGAAGAAGCTAAAGACTATTTTTTTAAAGCAACGGTAGGTGGAAAAGAAATTAACTATTATTCCGTAAACTTTCAGGGTGGTGGAAATGACGACCGCTGGGAACATATTGTTATTGGCGGATCAGAAAGTAGCCTGCTTAATAACCCTAAGCAACTTCCTCCAAGCCTAGATTTTGAAATCTGGAAACAAGGTGGAAATATAGGTGTTGGTACTTACAGCACTCCGTCCGAACCTTTAATGATAGCACGTTATGTTGTTCAAACCGATCAGGGATCACTAATCTGGAACACATCCTGGGCTGATGATGTTTTTACCGTAAAAATAGAGGCCATTAGCAAACAAGGCATAAAAGGAACTTTTTCCGGAACAGTAAGAAACCAAGCCGGACAGGCGGTTAGTATTACCAACGGTTCCTTCAACCTGCCCTATAAAGACTTGGTGAATCCTTAAATATACTCACAAAATCTTCTTTTAAATTTGAATTATTGGGTTAAAACGCCTATAAAATAACCATAGCCGTAGCATTTTGTGATAAAATCTGACATGTGTTAGCTTTAAATAAATAGAAGATCAGTGAAAGATGCTAACCATTGATCTTCTATTTATTTTTAAAATCCGCGAGATTAAAAACATACTTTAATATACGAAATGATTCGTATTAAATATAAAATTTATTAATTTGCTGGCATTGAATAACCTTTAAAATTTCACAATTATGTTAAAAAAAATCCTTTCTATCCTTCTGCTGTTCCTTGCGTTTAATCTATCTTATGCACAAGATTTACCTTGTAATGATAGTCTTGCTATCAAACAAAAACTAAAAACAATCCGGGAAGCTGATCAGGAGATCAGGACAAAATTAATTAAAGAGATGGCCACGAAAGATCCGGAAGCTATGAAAAAAATTGCTTTGGAAATGAAAGCCAGTGATCGGCAGAATCAGCTTTATATTGCATCGCTTCTGGATCAGTGTGGCTGGCCAAAAGGACTTAATGCGGTTGAAAACAATACCATCTTTCTGGTTATCGACCATGCAGATACAGCTTTTATGTCTAAATATTTTCCTGTTTTAAAAGCCCAGGCAGGTATGGGTATTGTTGCAAAAACCGATCTGGCAACACTGCAAGACAGAATGCAACTCAGGAAGGGAAAAAAACAAACATTTGGAACGCAAACCCTCAAAACAGGAAACATTGTTACGATCTGGCCAATAGATAATCCCGATGATTTAGATACACGTAGAAAACAAATGGGATTAATGCCTATGAGCGAGTACATCAATCTTTTGAAAAAAAACTATCAATCTGAAGTGATTTGGGATAAGGACTTATCGATAGCAGCCGCTCAGGAAATGATGCTAAAAAAGAATTAAGGATGATGTATCCTACGGCCCTGATCAATCGAAGGCTATTTTTGCCACGGAAACACAGAAAGCACGGAAGATGATGTTCATAACTCGTTTGTTCGGTTTGGTCATAGTCTCGCTACTCCCCTAAACAATCGAATGCTATTTTTGCCACGGAAACACAGAAGGCACGGAAGATGATGTTCATAAACTCATTTGTTAGATCTTGTTTTAGTCTTTCTACACCCCTAAACAATCGAAGGCTATTTTTGCCACGGAAACACAGAAAGCACGGAAGATGATGTTCATAACTCGTTTGTTCGGTTTGGTCATAGTCTATCTACTCACCTAATCAATCGAACTATTTTGCCACGGAAACACAGAAGGCACGGAATATGATGCTCATAAACTCATTTGTTCAGTCTTGTTTTAATCTCCCTAATCCCCTAATCAATCGAACGCTATTTTGCCACGGAAACACAGAAGGCACGAAATATGATGTTCATAAACTCAAGTGTTCAGTTTGTTCCTAGTCTAGTTACGATCCTAATCAATTTAAAGCTTTAAAGCTAAATCAATTCAGGCTTTAAGAAAATATATTAAAATTTACGGCTATTAAACAATCGCTATGTGCATCATTTTTCGCATATAAACGCCAAAAAAAGACTAAACCTGCCAATTATTATTATTATTTAGAATAATTAAATATAAGTCTTTCTAATCTCGTTTTAATTTCTTTCTTTTGCGCCAACTAAGAATTAATCTAAATAAGATGTGCAAAAAATTTACCCAGGTTTTTAATTTAACGATTCTCTTTATCCTACTCACTGGCGCAGCATTTGCGCAATCAAAAAATGGATCGGTATCCGGAACCATTAAAACAAGTGATGGAAATCCAGCTTCTTTCGTTAGCGTTGGTTTGAAAAACACTAACAAAACCACTAAAACGGATGACAAAGGAAACTTCAATCTAAAAAATGTAGTTCCCGGGAACTATACAATTAAGATTTCTGCTGTTGGTGTTTCAACTCAGGAAAAGAATGTTTCTGTTGTGTCAGGCGCAGATGCACAGGTATCATTTGCTATCGCAGAATCTTCCTCAGAATTAGATGAGGTTGCTATCAAGGGATACAGAACGCCAAATACAAAACCGGTTAATCTGGGCAAAATCGCCATTGCTCCTAAAGATCTTCCACAGTCCGTTCAGATCATTAATACTCAGGTGATCAGAGACCAGCAGGCAAACACCTTAGGCGATGTAATGAAGAATGTTAATGGAGTGGCTCTTGGAGCTAATAGAGGCTCGGTTGGTGAGAACTTTTTTGCCAGAGGTTATAGTTTAGGTGGTAACAATGTTTTCAAAAACGGCGCCAGAACAACCATTGGAGGAAGTCCCGAAGCAAGTACTTTAGAGTCTGTTGAAGTGCTAAAAGGAAGTGCCGCACTACTGTATGGAGGTGTTAGTGGCGGTGCTGTCGTTAACATGGTTACTAAAAAGCCAAAGTTTGAATACGGAGGAGAAATATCTATGCGCGTGGGCTCATATGATTTATATAAGCCAATCGTGGATTTATATGGTCCAATATCAAAAAAAATCGCATTCAGAGTAATTGGAAGTTATGAAAAAGCCGGAAGCTATAGAGATAATGTATCTTCAAAAAGGTTTTATGTAAATCCGTCATTACTTTATAAGATCAGTGACAAAACAGAAATTATTGTTCAGGGAGATTATTTGAAAAGCAATTTCACACCTGATTTCGGAATAGGAACGATAGGCAACCAACTTTCTCCATTGGGAAGAAATGTATTTGTAAATACGGACTGGGCTTACAATAAAACCAATACCGCTACAGCTCAAGCAGTTTTAAATCATAAATTTAATGATGACTGGAAATTAAACGTGAGCGCGTCACTCCAATCATACAACAGGGATTATTTCTCGGCAGAACGCCCGGCTGCTAACGCTGCAGGTATATGGAACCGTGCCTTAACACGTTCCGATATCGAAGAATTCACATTTAATCAACAAGTGAACTTAAACGGTAATTTCAATACTGGCGCTATAAAACATACTTTGTTAGTCGGCGTAGATGCAGATCAAGCCAACACAACGACCGGAGGTTTCGCCTCAACAAATCGGCTACCAATTGTAACTCCAACTTATTATGATACTGTTAATTTACTAGATCCAACAACCTTTAATCAGCCGACCAATTTCAATATGCCAATGACAACCCTATTGACAAATACAGATGCTTCAGTATTTAGGATGGGCGGCTTTGCGCAAGATCTGGTTAGTTTAACGCCACAGTTTAAAGTTTTAGCTGGGATACGGTGGTCGTTCCAGAAAACACCGACCACCGACATTACTACCATCGCAACCAGTGCAGAAACTAAAGGAACTGCTATCGATAAGGTTGATAAAGCATTTTCGCCCAAGTTTGGATTAATTTATGAGCCATTAAAGACCACCTCAATTTATTTGAGCTATTCTAATAACTTTACCTCAAACACAGGGATTGATATCGCCACCAACGGCCCGATGGAGCCATCAATTATTGATCAATACGAAGCAGGTATCAAGAACGATTTCTTCGACGGAAAGCTTTCTGCTAACTTAACAGTATACAAAATCAAAAACGACAAATTTGCACAGGCTGCTTTGGCAGATCCAACAAAACGTGAATTTTCTGGCGCAACAGCTAGTGATGGTCTTGAAATTGACTTCTCTGGAACGATAGTAAACGGCCTAAATTTTATTGCTGGTTACAGTTATAACTACATGCGTTATACATCAACATTGCCAACCAGTGGTATCGTTGAAGGTGAACGCGTTGTGGGCACCACTAAAAACACCGCCAATGGAACTTTATTTTACACCTTTCAGGATGGCGCAGTAAAAGGTTTGAAATTTGGTGCATCAGCATTCTACACAGGTGATCGAAATGGTGGTAGAAATACAACTAAAAATAACTCTTCTTCAGGTATCATCCCATTAACCGGATTTACCACTGTCGATTTTTCTGCAGGTTACAGCTGGAAAAAACTTTCATTGCTGGCTAAAATTGCAAACATCACCAACGAGTTAAATTATTTCGTTCATGAAAACTATAGTGTGAACCCAATCCCACCACGTCAATTCATGACTACCTTATCATATAAATTCTAAAAATAGCTCTTCAGAATTAAGGCCCTAAAGTAACTTATCTTACTTTGGGGCCTTTTTTATTGGCTGTTATTAACAAGCTTTCGCAATTGCTTTCTTAAATTTGGATATTGATTACCAAAAGAAATTACCTTGAAAATTAAGCTGATTATCCTTTTCCTACTGCTCAGTACAACCACCTTCGCCCAGGTTTTGCGCAAAAGGACTACCCTGTTAATGGGAAGTAAATTTGAAATCACCATTGTTGCGAAAGATGCTCAAACAGCTGAAAACAATATTGATACGGTAATTAATGAAATTAGCAGAATTGAATTTTTAATCTCTGATTGGAAACCCACTTCTCAAATTTCTCAAGTGAACAGTAATGCGGGCATTAAACCAGTAAAAGTTGACAAGGAAGTATTTGAGTTGACTAAACGAGCACTCTACTTATCTAAAATTACCGGAGGTGCTTTCGATATCAGCTTCGCTGCAATGGATAGAATCTGGAAGTTTAATGGATCCATGACCGAAATGCCAACTGCTGATGCCATTAAAAAATCTGTTGAGAAGGTAGGCTATAAAAACATCATGCTGGATAGCGTAAACTCCACTATCTTCCTAAAATTAAAAGGCATGAAGATTGGTTTTGGCGCGCTTGGAGAAGGTTATGCTGCCGATCAGTGCCGGAATATCATGCTGAAAAAAGGGATCAAAGCAGGAATAGTAAATGGCTCGGGCGACATGAGTACCTGGGGCAAACATCCAAAGGGTAATCATTGGACCATTGGCATCACCCACCCATTTCATAAGGATAGCCTTTATGCAGTGGTGCCATTAAAAAATAGTGCAGTGGTAACATCTGGAAATTATGAAAAGTTCGTGGTATTTAATGGAAAGAGATATTCACACATTATTAATCCGGTTACGGGTTATCCTGCAACCGGATTAACCAGTGTAACGGTCTTCGGCCCAGATGCAGAGCTGGCCAATGGTTTCAGCACTTCTATCATGGTTTTAGGAAAAGAAGCCGGACTGAAATTTATCAACCAGTTTCCACAATTTAGCTGTGTGATGTTTAGTGATGATGGTCAGGTTTACCACTCTAAAAATTTGAGTCAGAAAACAATTAACCAGTGGAAAAAGGGGACTTAACCTTTTAATGGCTATTGCTAACTAACTTAAAATATAGCTTGTACTCCTGCCCCCTGCGGCTTCCTTCTTCAAAACGCCACGATTCAATAAATCATTAATATCGCGGCCAGCAGTATCTTGAGAACACTTTGCAATTTTTGCCCATTTAGAAGAGTTTAGTTTGCCATCAAAGCCATCTAAAAGTTTATTAAGCATTAGCTTTTGCCTGTTATTGATATCAAAGATTGCTGAATTTTCCCAAAACCGGGCTTTCTGCTCCACTCTTGTAAGCGTATCATTCGTATTGGAAAGCGCAGCATTATAACAGGCAAGAAACCATTCCAGCCATGCTGTTACCTCCAATGATCCACGCTGGGTTTTCTCTAAAATGCTGTAATAGGCAGTTCGTTCCAATCTAATCTGCGCCGAAAGGCTGTAAAACCTTTGAGTAGTTTCATCAGCACGTGCCAGTTGCATATCCGTTATCGCCCTGGCAATCCTACCATTTCCATCATCAAACGGGTGAATGGTAACAAACCATAAATGTGCTAAGGCTGCCTTAATTATAGGGTCAGTTTTATCGTCGTGATTAAACCAATCTGTAAATTGAAGCATTTCCTTATTTAACACCACTGAATCAGGTGCCTGAAAGTGAACTTTTTCTTTTCCTAATGCACCAGACACCACCTGCATAGGGTCATCTTTCGTATTGTTACGCCAATTGCCAACTATAATTTTATACATGCCGCTTCTTCCTGTCGGGAACAATGAATTGTGCCATCCGAATAAACGTTCAGTATCTAATTTGGCCTGATAGCGCTGTGTGGCATCCAGCATCATTTCAACAACGCCGTCAACATTTCTATCTGACGGTATCATTCCCGCTATCTCCATTCCCAATCTGCGGGCAATAGAAGACCTCACTTCATCGCGGTTGAGCATCTCTCCTTCAATTTCACTAGATTTCAATACGTCCTGAATGAGGTTTTCAAGCGTTGCCTTCTCCTGTAAGTCAAATCCAAATCCTTCCATCTTGCCAAGAAGCTTGCCTTGTTTATACCGGATATTAGCTAGAGACCCGGAAATTAATTCCTGATCCCAGGTAAAATTTGGCCAGTTCTTTTGCTGATAGATATACATTTGATTTCCCGTTGAAACCAAAGTTAATTATAATCTCCGCATATTTCAAATTAATCTCCGCAAAAATGCGGAGATTAGACAATATATTCTCCGCATTATCGAGTGTTATGCAAATTGTGAACCCTTGAATAACCTTACTTCAACATAGAATTTGGATCGCTATGGTAATAGATTTATGTCTTCCCTAATAGCAATCCATTAAAATCTGGCCGCGGGATTGGTAATAACTTACATCTTGCGCATTAAGTTGCGCACATACATCTTCCAGCCAGGCAATAACATCTTTCTGCATACTCAGTGAGCCACAAAGCATGATTACGCCTCCATTGTTTAGCGCCTCACCAATAAAGGAGGCATCTTTTACCAACAAATCTTTCACATATTGCTTATCTCCTTCTCTCGAGTAGGCAACGTTTAATTTGGTCAGCTTGGAAAGTTCTGTTATTAACGCATTTTCATAAAGCGAAAAAGAATCTTTATTCTTAAAGCCACAATAGAGGTGAATATTCCGCCCTTTGCTATGTTGGTTTAACATTCCTAAAAATGGTGCAATTCCGGTACCATTGGAAATCATGACTACGGTTTTGGCTTTCTCAGGAAAATGAAAATGTTCATTTTTTAAAATGACTGCATTTAATTGCTGTCCGATTGCGAGGTTATGCAAAAACCCGGAGCCCAATCCACCTTCGTGCAGTTTAACGCTTAACTGAACATCTTTATCTATTTTACCAATAGAATATTGCCGCTCGCGATGATCGTTAGCCGGGTAAATGGCCAGCAAATCTCCTGAAGTAAACTTTTTCCTTCTCTGCTGTCGCAAACGGATAATAAATGAAGTTTCCGCGTGCGTAGAAACCGTTTTTGAGATCACTTCAAAAGATTGTGTTTTTATAGGCTTTGCCTCCAATAATTTAGATAATGAACTTAGCTCCATTTCTGAATGTTGTGCCCAAAGTGTTGCCCACTTAGTAAATTCTTCAGGTGACCGATCATTTACCGTATGAATTTCAACTAATGGCCTCGCCCATTCCTGGTTCGATAGTGCATTGTTTACCTCATAACCAAACTTACAGAAATCCGGGTAGGCATGTGAACCGAAGGCCACCACCGCAAAATCTACCGTATGATTTTGAGGATACTTCTCTAGTATTGATCTAAATTTCCGGGCATTGGTTGGCGCCTCGCCCTGACCATAAGTTGCCGTAAAAACAAGAAGTTGTTTTGCGTTCGGAAAAATTTTAAAATTGTTCAACTCCGTTAGGAAAGAAATTTTTCCGTTCTTTAAGAGTTGCTCGTGTATGGCCCCGGCAAAACGAAAAGTAGTTCCATTTTCAGAACCTACTAAAATAACAAACTCCGCCTGATCTGATTTATACTTATTCCTGATTTTGTTTCGGCTGCGTTTCCACCAGATGACAAAACCCGAGTAAATAAAAAATAAAATGTTTGCAGAGGCAATGGCCAGAACAGCCGCCCAGATGGCACTGCCCCTACCGGTATGCAAATCCAAACTTAAATTATTGAACAATGTCGCTTTGGAATAAGCCTCTTCGGTTAGTATTTCACCCGTGATCTGGTTGACCGTAATTTCTTTATCATAGAGCTTCAGGGTAAAATAATCTTCTACATCTTCAGAAAATGGAAATTCAATAGACTGAACTTTACCAATGGGAATATTTTTGAACACCTCGAAATCAGCAATCTTTTTTCCAGGTGCTGTTTTGAGGGCATCAAAATCAACCTGGTGCGTAATCTTTTGCGCTTTGATAAAGCCGAACCTTTGCAGTGATAAAAAGGTTCCACTTAATGAGATGATAATGATTGGAATCAGCAACAATCTGCCCAATACTACATGGTAATATTGTGCAAAACCATCTCTTACAATTTTTCCGAAAAATTTTCTGAAACTCCTTTGGCGTTGAATAATCAACACGGTACCTGATGTAGCAATTAAAAATAACAGGAAGGCTGTTATTCCAATGAAAATCCTTCCGGTTTCGTGCAAAAACAACGAACGGTGAAGCGTAGTTACCCACCTGAAGAATTCATTCTCCTTACCTACTTTACCTAATGATTTTCCTGTTGAAGGATCTACGTAGAAATTTCCAGAGTTATCCTGAAGATCTGTACCATTTACAGCTACAAACTGGTTCACATCTACCGTAACCTCACCGATATCGGTATAAGATTTTTTTAGGTGAGGAATAACCTCAGCAACCGTAAGCTGATCGAAGTTTTTAGCTTTGAAAGATTGTGTTTTCTCCGTAATGGGCTTAAAAGACAGGATTATCCCTGTTACGGAAGCAAGGGTTATAAAAAGAAAAGAAGATACCGCCAGTGCTAAGTGGCTGTATCTCCAGAATGAAATGGTCATTGATTAAGCTTTTTTAGTTTGCGCTTAAGCGTACGTATCTAATGTATCCCGTACCTTCGGTTTTAGCAGCTAAACCTTCGGTAGTTAAAGGAATCTCCAGATCTTTTAAATAGTACTTATTATCTTCTACAGCAGTTTCGAAACGCAATTTGTAACCTTTATTTATTTTATCGGTATCAATATCCAAAACCGTTACACTGCGGTCGCCACCAGTAACTGATGCACCAGTAATGGCACTAATATTAGTCGGCTTTTTCTTGTAAGCTTTATTCCATTCTTTTAAATCGGGGTACCATTTTTTATCAGAACCCATTACATAAAGTGTTTTTTCATAAGCACCTTTAGCATCGATTAACGATACCGCGATATAGGCACCCTCACCAACATAATTGGTCATTTGCACCATGCATTTATACTTTGCTATTTTTTGAGCAGAACTGAACGATGGGATTGCCAAAACAAGTGCAAATGCCAGGCACAGTTTAAAAAAGTTATTCATTTTATTATTTTAAGAAATCGATTGATACTTTGTTCTTGGTTAAAAATTCATTTTCCGATGCTAAATCATAAGGTGTTTCTTTGAAATCTGTAGCCACATCTTTCTTCGCACCAACAGCAATTAAATACTGCAATAGCTCCACATCTTTGGCTGTCATAGCTGCTTTGTGCAGTGCCGTATAACCTTCTTTATTTTTTAAGTTTACGTCTACTTTGTAATCAGCAACAAGTTTTGCCAAAGCCAGATCATTTTTAGCCACCGCTAAATGATATAGGGAATTTCCATTCGGTTGAACGGCACCTACATTAAATCCTTTATCAGTCAATACTTTTAGTTTTGCATTAAAGTCTTCCATTCCACGCGGACCATACCCCTGAAAAAGGTAATAAGCCAGGTTGTTTCCTTCTTTATCGGCCACATTAAGATCTGCACCTTTATCTAAAAGAAATTTAACCACTTCGCCCGTATTGCTTCGAACAGCCATAGCCAAAGCAGAAACACCTTTTGCATTTACCTGGTTAATGTTCTTAACATTTTTAGAAAGCAACTCAAGTGTGCCTAAATCCCTGGTGAAGCCAGCAGCATTAATAAAGGCAGTATTACCTTCTTTATCTGCCTGGTTTACATCTACACCTTTTGAAAGGAAATAACGAATTACTTCTTCTTGCTTAGGCTTTCTGGCGATGTAAAACAAAGCGTTTTCGCCATTGCTTCCGGTAACTGTTGGTTTCAATTTTAAGCCTTCAAGGTATTGAAAAACAGCTAATCCGTTAGCAGACCCTCTTCCACCCTGAGCAGCCATGATGATGGCATTATCGTTATATTTTACGCCTTTCGCAATCAGCTTATTCATCAATTCGATGTTTCCACTTCTGGCTACATAATTAAAAGCAGTATTTCCATTCGCATCCACACTGTTTAAACTCAAGCCTTTCGACACAAAATAATCCGTTAAGGCAAAGTTTTTATCGTTTGCAATGGCAATTAAAAGTGCATTTGCACCATCGTGATTTAAATCTTTTTTAACGTCAGCGCCGTTTGCAATCAATAAATCGTAAACTTTGGTATCTGCCTGGCCGCCAACGGCTGCGAAGGTTAATGGCGTAAAACCATGACTATCCTGCATATCTACTTTAGCACCATTCTTTAAAAGGTATTCCATTACCGGAACATTGCCCTTTGATGCTGCCCAGAATAAATAAGTTCTGCTATCGTGGGTTAATTTATTTACATCGTTCCCTTTTTGCGCCAGCAGATATAAGATTGACTCTTGAGAAGCACCATTATTTATGGCTAAAACAGATGCATCAAACGACATTTGGTTCAATTGAGATGGACTGTTTCCTTTTTCAATTTCCGATTTAATGGTAGCCAAATCTGTATTTCCTTTCCAGAAGGATTGCTCAAGAAAAGTATTTTTCTGTGCCTGGGCATGAAGGGCAGCCATTGCAAGAATAGCTAAGAATGTTTTTTTCATTTTGACGTGAATAGTTGTGACTTTGTTCATCCTGTCTGATGGTTAAGCCAGATAGAATTTTCGCTAAGTTAACAAGAATCGTTCTAAATAATAGCGTCTATAATCGATTTATTTAAATTAATTAAAGATTAGAGTTCTTGTAAATATAAAAGGGATTGTATCATCCATTCGAAAAGCCATAATAAGGCTGTTGAAGGCGATTGCTGAAAGAGGGAATTACGATCGCTATAGCTAATTAGCAAGGCCTAACCATTGTTTCTTGGTACCGGCACGGTCAATTCTTCGGGATGGCAATGTCCAAGCTTACCCACTAACTTTCACAGCAATTGCGAGCCGAACTGTTTCTCTTCTTTGGTTACCCAAAGAAGAGAAACAGTTCGGCTAGGACAAAATAAATCGAAGCTGTAGCACCTGCGATGCAAGGTGATACAGCCTTTTAATATTTATGAAAATTAATTATCCCACCAAACTTTATCTACAGTTACCTGGTCGCCACCCTGTCTGGTAGCCTCCGCATTATTGGTCTGTCTTTCTGATTCTGGATACATCAGGCGCAATGGCCGGGCTGTGGCCGAAGGAGCCTGTAATGAATTAGGAATAAGTGGCAGCCCTAATCTTCTGTAATCGCTCCAGGCCTCAATTCCGTTAGTACCATTCATGGCCAGCCATTTCTGGGTGATAATGGCACTGATTTTATCTGCTGCCAGATCAAAATTAACCGTAGCCTGTGCATTATATGCTACAAAACCAGTAGCCGGAACTTCGTTGTAAGCAAAAGATGATTGAATGCCCTGTTCGTACAATGTTTTCGCATTTCCTGCCATCCACCCTCTTTGTGCAGCTTCTGCCTGCAAGAAAAGGCTTTCAAAAGCACCCATTAAAAGCAACGGCTGTAAGGCACTTTTTAGTAATCCTGCGGCGGCATTACCATTTTCTTGCGGACCACGAAGCGCTGAAGTTACTGCCCTATTGTACTCTGCCGAAGCATTCGGGTTACCAAAAAGCACTCCTTTATAATCTCCTGAAACGGCCTGATAAATTTTCGCCATACGCGGATCATTCCGTTGTTTATATTGATCTATTAAAAATGTCGTTGGCCTTAAGTTATCATAAGCAGCAGTAGTTGCACCCTGAACGTTACGGTAATAAGTTTCCCAAAACGGGTTCAGCTTACCTGCCGTGTTTTCATAACCGGGCTTAAGCGTTACATTTTGGTTTAGCTCAAGGTAACCACTTCCTTCTGCCTGTATTTTTTGAATTTCCGCAGCAATGTAAGCCTGATTATTTTTTTCGCTCTGCCGAACCAGCGCTCTTAATTTAATGGTATTGCCAAATTTCGCCCACAATGGTTTAGACCCATTAAATATAATGTCTGCCCTTGCAATACCAGGATCAGCTGCTGCACTTTTTATCTCATTAATACCTTCTGTAATTAAGTTGATTGATTTTTGATAAACCACCTGACCAGTTTCATAGCGAGGCGTTGGAAACCGGGTGCCCTGTAAGGCATCATCAAACGGAATATTATTGTAAATATCAACCAGCCTTAAAAAGTGCCACCCCTGCATAATTTTAGAGATGCCGGCATAATAACCTGCACCTTCTGCCAGACTTTGTTCTTTAATTAACTGATAATACAGCAAATTCTGAAAACCATTTTCCCAGATTGGAATCCCATCCCGCTGGTGCCTGATAGACGGCCCATCGTAACTTTTTTCTTTAAAATACTGATTAATTCCTTCACTGTTTGTTCCCCAGTAACCACCCCAGAAAGCGCCAAGTTGATTCAGTTGAATGGCTTCCTGATTTACAGTGCTTAAAAGCGCAGCAGGCAATTTTGCACTTAAAGGCAAATTCTCATTAACCGGATTATTTGGATCATCATTAACATCCAAAAACTTTTCACAAGAACTAAAACCAATCATGATTAGCGCTGTGAACAGATATATATTTAAATTTCTTTTCATTGTTTTTAAATTAAAATACCACGTTAACATTAAAACCGAACGTTCTATATGGAGGAACCTGGCGGAAACTGATGTAACCATCTGTATCATTGTATAAATATTCCGGATCCCCATAAGTATTATCTTTGTGCCTGATCAGGAACAAATTGTTCGCAATAAAGCTTAGCCTTGCCTCTTTAATTACGTTTTGTTTAGCCAATAATTTCGCTGGGAAGTTATAGGTTACGTTTAGCTCACGCATTTTGAAGAAATCTGATTTTGCTGCAGTATTGCTTTGTACCGCACCTTGTGCCTGCCAGAAAGCTTTATCACCTCTCGATAGTACAGTGGTATTTGGAGCAAAAACACCTGGTGAAGTTTCGATTACTGAATTTGGATAAATAAAAGGCTGACGGTTAAATTCTACTGTTGCAGGGTGTGTTCCGGCTGTATACATTCGAGGTACAATCTCCGAATATAACCATCCGCCCATTCTCCAGTCAAACTGTGCGCCTAAACTGATATTTTTATATGTAACCATGGTATTTAATCCCATCTGGTGTGGCGGAACCATGGTACCTAAGTGTACCGGATCGGTAGCTACCACAGGGTTTCCATTTGCTGCATTGATGACTACATGTCCGTTGGGATCTCTTTTATAATCACTTACCTGCAAACTTGGGTAAGCCTGACCAATATTGGCATAAGATTGACGGAAGATATTGAAAGACTGTAAGCCCTCGAAAAGTTCTTCCACCTGATTATTAATGTAAGTATAATTAAAGCCTAAATTCCATTTGAAATTCGCATTGCGGATGATATCTCCATTTAAATTTAACTCGATCACACTGTTGGTTAATCGCCCAGCGTTTACCCTTGCACTTGCATAACCCGTAGCACGTGATGTAGTTGCATTAAAAATTTGCCCTTTAGAATCTGAAAACACATAAGCACCTTCAAAATTCAGGCGGTTATTGAATAATCCCAACTGGATGCCTGCCTCGTAAGAAGTAACGAATTCTGGCTCTATATCCTGATTGGGAAAAGTAGATCCCGGAAGGAAACCTACAAGGTTGCCAAAAGGAAAGCCATTTGCCTGGCTGTAAGGATTATTTAATGAATATGGGTTTAAGGTATTATTTCCTGTTTTATTATAAGATGCGTAAACTTTACCAAATGAAAGTGTTTTGTTGTCTTTTAAAGAGTTGATCGCTTCAGAAAACACGAACGAAGTGCTCACACCCGGATAGAAATAAGAGCGGTTTTCTTTACTCAACGTAGACACCCAGTCGTTTCTTCCGGTTAAGGTAAGGAACAAGTAATTATTGTACCCTGCTGTAAATTCTCCATAGGTAGCCAAAGAACGGAATTTGGTTATGGTACTTCTTCCAGCCACTTGTCCAAGTGCGCTTCCCTGGTTAAATAAATCCGGGAATAATAGATTAGCCGAACTCAAAGTTTGTGATTTAGTGTAATCACTTCTTAAATTCTGACCAATTAATAAACGGGTGGTGAATTTTCCGAAGTCTTTATTAAAGTTAAGGATCAGGTCATTGTTCATCTTCCTGAAATTATCAGAACCATCATTTACAGAACCATTCACATTTCTTTGTCCTATGCCTTCAAATTTCCCTACCGTACTTCTGGTTTCGGCAACGGTAGAATAATAACCGAAACGGTAAAGTGCTTTAAACCATGGCGTAAACTGGTAATCCAGTTCTACTTTTCCATTTAAAGTTTGCTGCTTGGTATCATCACGATAATTGTCGATCTGGAAATACGGATTTTTCTGCTGATCGGTAAAGAAATTTGCCGGGTTAGCACTGGATGTTCTGTCTTGCCAGTTTCTCATGCTGGTTAAATCGAAATTTGCAGGCAATTGATAGGCCGTGATCCAAGGTCCATCTGGCGTAGTGTTCTTATTAAAGAGTACATAATTCACATTGTAGGAGGTATTCAACTTACCAAACTTTCTGGTTCCATTAAATCTGGCTCCCGTTCTTCTACTTTCATCTTCAGGAATAATACCTTTAATTTTCACATCCTGGGCAGATAAAAAGAAAGTTGATTTATCATCTCCACCAGAAAAGGAAACATCATTCTGCAGATTCAAACCCGTATCAAAAAGATCTAGCCTGTTATCTTTACCCGGTGCTGCATACCGTGCTTGCGGCTGTGTTCCATCAGGTAAAACTGTACCAACATTTTTCATGGTGCCATCAAATGCAGGGCCCCAGCTTTCATATTGGGTTGGTACATAGGCACCGTTTACGCCCTGACCAAAAGTATTCTGAGCAGGCGGTAACATCATCACTTTAGAAAATGTGGTGGTATTGGAGAAAGTTACCCTTCCACGTCCCTTTGCACCCTGTTTAGTGGTAATCATAATAGCACCATTTACTCCTTCAGAGCCGTATAAAGCCGCGGCATTTGCGCCTTTTAATACCGTAATCTCTTCAATATCATTTGGATTAATTCTGCCAATGGTTGGAACCGGAACCCCATCCAACACGTATAACGGTTCATTTTTAGTTCTGTTTAAAGACCTCGAGCCACGCATTACAATCTGAATCTGCGGATCTACCTTACTATCAAACACATTTACTCTTAAACCCGAAACCTTGCTGGTTAAGCCATTTAAGGGATTAATGGTTTTACCTTGATTAAGGTAGTCATCTTTAATAGTTTGCGTACTGGTACCTAGTTCTCTTGCCGATCTCTTAATCCCTAAAGCACCTGTTACCACTAAATCAGCCAGTTGGTTTTCTTCACTTTCTAAAACAATGCGCAGGTTATTACTTGCACTGGTTAATAAGATTGTTTGCCTTTTGAAACCGATATAGGCAATTGATAATTTATCTCCACTATTTGCAGCAATAGAGAACGTTCCGTCCTGATTCGTAAAAACGCTTTCATTTTTACCGGCAACAAATACACTTGCGCCTACAAGTGGTTTCTGATCTGCATCAGTTACTGTTCCGGTAATTGTTATTCGCTGTGCATGCGCATATAAGGAAAGCGTAATGGCACAGAAAAAAATAAGTAAACTTTTTTTCATATGATTAACCTATTAATGATTTTGTTGAGCTCTATTTATATATAGTCTAAATAAATAGTAACTTTGGGCAAAAGTATAATTAACTCGAACCTCAAAATGCCAGATAAAGGAAATTTTATAGCCGGAAACGGAAATAATCAGAACCATATTTATAATTCATTTCCAATGCATAAAATGAGCATTAAATCTAAAAGTTCAGAACTTAAATTTGATGGTGCCTTGTTGAGGAAAGTGCAAATTAATGCTGGCGGTTTTTATCTGCATAGCCTAAGGATTATCCCTGAAGAATTTTATATTATTTTCAGCAATTCGGCAACTGTTAAAGTAGATGGCGAAAACCATAAAATATTACTCCTGCCTAATCAGTATTTAATCCTGAATGAAGGTTTAGAAAGCAATTATCGCTTCTTTATCAATTATTTAGAGCAGCCTGATGATATTTACTTTGCCCGGTTAAGCTGCGATAAATTTAAGTCGTTTAAAGAATCTATAGCTTTAAATAAGCAAATGCACATGGATTTGGATATGATTAATATATTGGGAAATATGTTTGATTGTGATTATCCGTTAGCACTCAAATCGACTTATTTATCTGCCAAAACGATAGAACTGCTATGCCACATCGAAAATCAGATTAAGGCTGTAAGCCATAATATAGAAACTTTCGAAGTTCCGGCGCACATGCTTAATGCTATCAAAATGGCCAGAGAAATTCTGATTGATAATTTAAAAACACCCGTTTCTTTAACCACTCTGGCCCGAAAAGTAGGCACTAATGAAAATTACCTTAAGAAATATTTTAAACTGGTTTTTGGTCAAACAGTTTTTGGCTTCCTGAATGAGCATAAAATGAAGGTGGCTAAGAAAATGCTGACGAAAGAAAAATTACCTGTGAGCCAGGTCGCTGCTGATCTCGGCTATAAGAGTGCTTCGAATTTCAGTGCTAACTTTTTTAAGCATTATGGTTTCTTACCTAAAAAATTAAAATCTGCCAAACTTTATCTCCTCCTTTTTACCGAAGATATTTATTTAATGCTGCAAGAGATTGCAATTAGCTTTGGGTATTAAGCCAGCGCCTGTAACTAAGTATGTTTACAATTATTACTTCTTAAAAGATGACCCATTTAATGAGGAATACCAATTGATTGGATGTGACTTTAAACTCATCCCGTCGCTATCAATATGATAAAGAATGATTGGATTGCTAAAATCAACAAAACGTTCTATTTTTATTGCAAGTGTGCTTAAAAATTCCCCGCTAGAAATACCTTTTTTTAAATAAACGTAAATTACCGAGGCTGTTTTAAATTCAAAACGTTCTACAAACCCAGGCCATTCTGTTTTTATTCTATTCAAGAATGCCTTAACCTTTATATCGTTTAGATCTCCCATATGCTTTACAATTTAAGTATCTAATTTACACAAATATTCAATAAACAAATAATTGTAACAGAGAGTATACACAAGCCAAACCTTATTTATCACACACGCCCAGTACAGTTAAGCTTACGTTCATAAAACTGGTTAAATTTACAACTTCTTATTTATCGTTCAATAAATCCTTCAACACTACCCAGACATTATCAGCCAGAATTTTATCACCTTCTGCTGTAGGATGGATCCCATCTTCCTGGTTAAGTTTTGGAACCCCGCCAACTTTATCTAATAAAAACGGAACCAATGCCATATTATTCTTCTTCGCCAGCTGAGGAAAGATATTTTTAAAATCTTCAGCATACTTAGTACCCATGTTGGGTGGTACCTGCATGCCAGCCATCACCATTTTTACATCAGGGTATTTTATTTTTACGCTATCGATAATATGCTGCAAATTTTTGGTAGTCTGAGCAACTGGCAGTCCGCGTAAACCATCATTGGCTCCTAGCTCCAATACAAATATATCAATGGGTTGTTTTAGCAACCAGGAAATTCTGCTTTTGCCTGCGGCAGATGTTTCACCGCTTAATCCACCATTAATTACTTTATATGGCATTTTCAAAGAATCAATTCGGTTCTGAATCAGCGCTGGATAAGCTTCTGTCGGATCAAGACCATAACCAGCGGTTAAACTGGTTCCGAAAAAAAGTATATTCTTAAGCTGCTTGCCGTTCTTTTTAATCGTTTGGTCAGCTGAATCTAAAGTTTGATTATTATCTTCTCTGCTTTGTTTATTTCCACAGGCGGCAAACAGTAAAGCCGAAACAAATAAGACTATTAAGCGTTTTCGTAACATATAATGTTGTTAATTCTCTAAATAAAAACCACTACCTTAACAGATCAGAGGCGGTTATGTTTGGTCTAATATCCGTATACAAATTCTAAAAAATAAACGATTGGAAAGTATTTTAAATATTCGAAACGTAAATAAAATTTATCAAAGTGCCGGGCGGGAGCTTAACGTGCTTAACAATATCAATTTCGCCATCCAAAGTGCGTCTACGGTAGCCATTACCGGTCCTTCCGGAAGTGGCAAAACTACCTTATTGGGTTTATGTGCAGGGCTTGATCGTGCAACCAGTGGCACTGTAGAATTAAATGGCATCGCACTAGAGAAACTCAATGAAGATGAACGCGCAGCAGTTCGTAATCAATATGTAGGCTTCATTTTTCAGAATTTTCAGCTTTTGCCAACATTAACGGCGCTAGAAAATGTAATGGTTCCTTTAGAGTTGCGTGGCGCGAAAAACATTAAAGCACAAGCGCTGGATTTGCTTGACAAAGTTGGCTTGGCTGATCGTTCTGATCATTACCCGGTTCAGTTATCAGGTGGAGAACAGCAAAGGGTTTCTTTGGCCAGGGCTTTTTCTAATCAGCCCGCAATTCTATTTGCTGATGAACCTACCGGAAACCTGGATGCAGAAACGAGCGAGAAGGTGATTAAGTTATTGTTTGATCTGAATAAAGATGCAGGCACTACGCTGATAATTGTAACGCACGACCTGGAACTGGCTGCCAGAACCAGCAGAACCATAAAAATTAAAGGTGGTGCAATTGTTTCTGATGAAAACCATGGTTATGCAGAATAAGCTCCCAAAGCAAAGCATCAAATTATCCTGGCTGTTTACAATGGCCTGGCGGGATAGCCGGAAAAACCGATCGCGTTTGTTGCTTTTTATATCTTCCATTGTATTGGGAATCGCGGCTTTGGTTGCAGTATATTCTTTTAAAGATAATTTACAACATGATATTGATGCTCAGGCAAAAGAACTTACCGGAGCTGATTTGATTTTAGATAGCAGAAAGGGAGTGACCAAGGCCACGCAGAAAATGCTCGATACCTTGGGGAACGATCGTTCGCAGGAGAAAACATTTGCTTCCATGATCTATTTCAAAAAAGGTGGCGGAAGCAGGTTGGTGCAAATGAAAGCATTGAAAGGCAACTATCCTTATTACGGAACGCTTGAAACGATTCCAATAGAAGCCGGAAAAAATTTTCAGTCTGGCCAGGATGCATTGGTAGATCAAACCCTCATGTTGCAATTTGGTGCCCAGGTGGGTGATTCACTCAAGGTTGGCGACATTAGCTTCAAAATCCTTGGAACACTGGTTAAGGCCCCCGGACAAACTGGTATTGCTGCGACCGTGGCACCAACGGTTTACATCCCTATGCAATTTCTGGCAAAAACCAACCTCATTAAAACCGGAAGCCGGATCAACAATAAGTTTTATTATAAATATGATGATCCATCCGGAGTTGATGAATGGGTAAAGAAAAATGAACCAAAGCTAGAAGGCGAGGGCTTTGATGCTGATACGGTTGAATCTCGCAAAGAACAAACCGGAAGATCATTTAAAGACGTCAACCGTTTCCTTGCATTGTCTGGCTTTATTGCCTTGCTTTTGGGTTGTGTGGGCGTGGGAAGTGCCATTCATGTGTATATTCAGGAAAAATTGAATGCTGTGGCTACTTTACGTTGCCTAGGTTTAAAAGCCAGACATGCATTTTTCATTTACCTGATTCAAATCTTTTTTATCGGCCTTCTTGCAGCAGCGATTGGGTCAGCACTGGGAACAGGAATTCAGTTTTTATTGCCAATTGTGCTTAAAGATTTCCTTCCTATAGAAATTACGATGCAGGTTTCATGGGCTGCAGTTGCCCAGGGCATTTTATTAGGATTGATTATTTCCATTCTTTTCGCCCTGCCTTCGCTCCTGTCAGTAAGAAAAATTTCGCCACTAAACGCCATCAGAATTTCTTTCGAAGGAAAGGACAGAAAACAAGATCCTTTAATCTGGCTGGTTTACCTGCTAATGGTTGCGTTTGTTGTAGGTTTCACCCACCTGCAAATGAAAAACTGGATACAGACGCTTGCTTTTACGGCCAGCATTGGAATCGCTTTTTTGTTATTGATTTTACTTTCGCGAATCCTGATGTTTATGGTAAAAAAGCTTCTGCCAAATGCCATCAGTTACCTATGGAGACAAGGGTTTGCAAACCTTTACCGACCGAATAACCAAACCTTGATGTTGACCGTTTCTATTGGATTGTCGACCGCTTTTATCTGCACGTTGTTTTTTGTGCAGGGCATTTTAATGAGCAGGGTAACCTTATCTTCGGGAAGCAACCAACCAAATATTGTGATGTTCGATATTCAGAATGCACAAAAGAAAGGTTTAGACAGCCTCACGAAGTCGTTTAAATTGCCACTGATGAACCAGGTTCCGGTAATTACGATGCGCATAGAAGAAATAAATGGAAAAACTTCCAGTGTGGATACGAGTAACCGCCGGGCTTACCGGAATGAACTCCGCGCTACTTATCAGGATACACTGACTGCTGCTGAGCAAATTACCTCAGGAAAATGGATTGGTCAGGTAAAACCCAACGAAACGATTTACATCTCACTTGATCAGCGTTATGCGCAGCAAATTAATGTGGGGCTGAATGATAAGATCTTATTTAATGTGCAGGGAATGATGATCCCAACGGTTGTGGGAAGTTTGCGCGAAGTAAACTGGAGCAGAATGCAAACCAATTTCCGGGTGGTTTTCCCTTCCGGAGTTTTAGAACAGGCGCCACAGTTTCACGTATTAATGACCCGGGTACCTTCTAATGAGGTATCAGCTAAATTCCAGGGAGAAGTGGTTCAAAATTTCCCGAATGTTTCAGTAATTGATCTGGATCTGGTATTGAAATTATTGGATGAATTATTAGGCAAGATTGGATTTGTGATTCAGTTTATGGCGGGCTTTAGTATGGTTACCGGTTGGATAGTGCTGATCTCGGCCGTACTCACCAGCAAAAACCAACGAACTAAGGAAAGCATTTTACTGAGAACAATGGGTGCCAGTAAAAAACAAATTCTCGCCATCAATGCCATCGAATACTTTTTCTTAGGCACCTTTGCAGCGGGTGCAGGATTAATCCTTGCAATTGGTGGTAGCTGGGCTTTAGCTAAATTCACATTCGACGCCGCCTTTGTTCCGCCTTTCCCGGCTACCTTATTACTTTTTGGCTCCGTAGTTTTATTGGTGATAGTTACGGGAATTTTAAGTACGAGAAGTATTTTAAATCAGCCTCCGCTTAAAATATTACGTTCTGGCAGTTAATACCTCGAGCAATATTACCGCAACAAAAAGTTGTTGTTAAATATTGAAACACCAGAAACATTTTTAGTGAAAGGGTGTTTTTAAGCAAATTGAAAAAAGAAATGAATAATAAGCTTAGAAACACCCTGCTACTGGCAACCTTAGGAATCATTGTGATCAGTTATGTAGGTTGCGGCGTATCTATCCCAAAAGGTGCAACAGCAATTAAGCCCTTTAAAAAGGATAAATATTTAGGGAAGTGGTTTGAAGTAGCACGAATGGATTTCAAATTTGAAAAAGACTTAAACAATGTTACAGCCACCTACTCACTACAGGATGATGGCACCATTAAAGTTGATAACCGCGGTTACAATTACGTTAAAAAAGAATGGAAACAAAGTGTAGGTAAAGCGAAATTTGTAAATGGCGAAAATGAAGCAAGACTTAAAGTTTCCTTTTTCGGGCCTTTTTATGCCGGCTACAATGTGATCGAAATAGATAAAGATTATCAGTATGCGCTTATCGCTGGAAATAGCCTCGATTACCTTTGGATTTTATCCAGAACACCAACCATTCCAGCAGAAATTAAAGCGGCATACCTTAAAAAAGCAAAAGAAATCGGCTATAAAACCGAAGACCTTATCTGGACTAAGCACGATCAATAATTACTGATCGTGTTTTCTTTTTTCGAGTTCCGCTTCATTCGTTAAATCTAACCGAAGCGGCGTAATTGAAACATAATCGTTCTCTACCGCCCAACGATCGGTATCTTCTTCCGCAGCTTCTAAAGCAGATACGGTTATCCAAAAATGTTTTCTTTCCATCGGATCAATGCCTGGCACCACATGTCCATCATATAAGCGAACCGATTGCCTGGTCCATTTTATACCTTTTGGTTCTGGCGGAAAATTTACATTGAACAATGCAAGTTCATCTTCATCTAGCAATGTTTTCAAAACCTGCTCAACATAAGCATCCAACGCTTCAAAATCGGGTTCTGTTTTTCCTACCGGGGTACTTAAAGCAATTCCCCGAACACCCAAAAGTACGGCCTGTTTTGCAGCTGCAAGAGTGCCGGAATGCCACATTGAGTTTCCAAGGTTTGGGCCCATATTAATGCCCGAAAGTACCACTTGAGTATCCGGATATAAGTGCAAACCCAATGCGACACAATCTGCAGGTGTACCGTTTACCCGATGGGAATTAATGTTTTCAAAAGTGATGGGTGATGATTTTATAGAAAGTGGTCGTGAGTGCGTAATGGCATGTCCCATTGACGATTGTTCCACATCCGGCGCCACCACTCTTACTGTTCCAAACCGCAAAGCGATTTTAGCAAGTGCCGCTATTCCCGGGCTATAGATACCATCGTCGTTGGTGATGAGAATATTCATATATTTTAAAATTAAGTATAGGGTTAAAACCTAAATCGGCATGTTATTGTTCATAGCAATATGAAAAAAGCAGATAAACTGGTTAGGCTGATCCATAATACTGGAGCAGGAGAAGGTAAATATTCAAAGACGGAAATTGTTAAAATCATGAACCAACACGGATATAAATGTTCCTATGTTTCTTCTGACAAGAAGTCGTTAAAAGACATTAAACCAGAAACCCAGTTTATCGCAATTGCGGGTGGCGACGGTACCATCAGGAAAACGATTATGAGTTTGTTGAGCAAGAAGCTTAAATTTAAAAGGCCTATTGCTTTATTGCCTTTTGGTACGGCTAATAACATTGCCACCTCACTTGGTATTCATGAAGATGTAAGGAGAAATATTTCTACCTGGGATAATTATAACATTAGAAATTTCGACGTTGGCCAGGCGCTTGGCTTAGATAAAGCTGCTTATTTTATCGAATCTCTTGGATTTGGTCTTTTTCCAAAGCTTATCGAAACGCTTGAAAACACCGACACTACAGACATCGAAACCCCGGAAGAAGAATTTGAACTTGCCCTGGCGGAGTTGCTTAAAATTATAAAATCTTATCCAGCGGTAAAATGTGAAATCACCATCGATGGAAACACAATTAAGAAAAATTGCATTATGGCAGAAATCATGAATATTTCACGCCTCGGCCCCAATTTAAAACTTAGTGAAAAGGCAGATCCCGGCGATGGTTATTTTGATGTGGTAATTGTAGGCGAAGAAGACCGTACTTTAATGGAAAAATACGTTGAAAATATTGCCAGCGGTAATTACTTGCCCTTTCCTATCGAGCCCATTTTAGGTAAAGAGATTGATATTAAGTGGAAAGGCGAGGACTTGCATATTGATGATGAATTGAAAACAGACCATAAAAAATATAAGCTATCTATTTCAATTTTACATAGCCTTCTTGAGGTAATTGTGAATAAAGATGATTTGGATTAAAAAATTCAGCTTAAAGCCTAAACAGATTTGTTTATATTTAAATGGGACACCTTTTTAAGAGGCGGAAGAAAAAAGGGTTATCTGGACTTTGACCCGATTTGTTTGAAATTTAAAGAATGGATTTTCATCGACGAAGATTTAAAACTCGCTTTGAAAGAAGTTTTATAACCCTACTTTTGCTTTATGATCAGACTAAATAGCGAAACGCCAAACGAGATTCTTCAAGAGGTAAAAATTGGAGATATGGTAACTGACACCTTTAGCAAAACTGGCTTGGTAGAAAGCATTGAAAGGAATGATGATGGTTTATACAGGATTTTCGAATTTCACCTGGTAACAGGACGAACAATCACTATAAAAAAGTAAATTGCGGTTTAACCCGATCTAACCATGTCATTGTTTATTCTTCTCTTCGGCATATTGTTACTTTTTGTGATGATCTTAAGCAAGATCAACCCAATGATTGCCCTGGTTGCCGTTGCCATCATTACCGGATTACTTTTGGGGATGCCGGCAGCAAAGGTAATGAATTCCATCAGTAATGGAATTGGCAGTACATTAGGCAGCATGGTAATGGTACTCGCCCTGGGTGCCATGATGGGAAAGCTGATTGAAGATAGTGGGTCTGCTAAGAAAATCGTTTTTATTCTGATTAAAGCCTTTGGGAAGCAAAATATTCAATGGGCAGTGTTACTTACGGGTTTACTGGTTGGGATTCCACTTTTTTACAATGCAGGTTTCGTGGTTTTAATTCCACTGGTATTTGCCATCTCTGCAGCCACAGGTTTATCAAAGTTATATATTGGGTTACCCATGGCGACGGCACTTTCGGTAACGCATGGTTTTTTGCCTCCACACCCGGGGCCGGTTGCACTTGCCGGAATTTTCCATGCAGATATTGGTCAAACACTCATTTACGGATTAATTTTAAGTTTACCAATTGCCGTAATCGCCGGAATCTATTTTCCACGGTTGATCATGAATAAGATTCAGCCAGCCGTAATTAAAGATTTTGTAATTGAGGAAAGCGAAGGATTGCCAGGTACCGCGAAAAGTTTCATCACGGCTTTGCTTCCGGTGTTCTTGATTATTGCTGGAACAGTGGGTAGTGGGATCAGTGGTAATTACCTAGGAAAATCGTTATTCATCTTTTTGGCAGACCCAACTGCCGCGCTCCTCTTATCTGTAGTTATTACACTTTTCATTCAAAATACAAGTATCGAAAAAGCTATGCAATCTTGCGCAGAAGGTGTAAAAAGCATTGCTATGATTATTTTGATTATTGCAGCAGGCGGAGCTTTTAAACAAATCTTAATTGATAGTGGCGTAGGCGAAACTGTAAAGGAATTAACCGGGAATTTAAATCTTTCTCCATTATTATTAGCCTGGTTAATCACTGCATCTCTCCGGGTAACTTTAGGTTCAGCAACGGTTGCAGCGGTAACGGCCTCTGGAATGGTGCTGCCATTAATTGGTCAGCATGCGTCACCAGAACTGATGGTTTTATCTGTCGGTGCTGGAAGTTTAATGTTTTCTCATGTAAACGACACCGGCTTCTGGATGTTTAAAGAATATTTCAACCTCACGCTTAAACAAACTTTTGGAACCTGGACGATTATGGAAAGTATTGTTTCTGTATTGGGCTTATTGGGCGTGTTGCTATTGAATCAATTTGTTTAGCGGATATAAATGGTTAGAGGGTTAGGAGGTTAGTAGAGGTTAGGTGAATTTCTTAGGTTGTAAACTGGTTAGAGAGTTAGTATAGGTTAGATAATTTTCTAAAGTTGTGATCTGGTTAGGTGGTTAACATAGGTTAGATGAATTTCTTAGGTTGTAAATTGGTTAGAGGGTTAGCGAAGGTTAGATGAATTTCTAAAGTTTTAAACGGGTTAGAGGGTTAGGTGGTTAGCATAGGTTAGATGAATTTCTAAAGTTGTAAACGGGTTAGAGGTTTAGGTGGTGAGCATAGGTCAGATGAATTTCTAAAGTTGTAAGCTGGTTAGGTGGTTTTAATAACTCATCCTAACCTTCTAACCCTTCCTAACCCAACTTAATAACCAATCCTAACTTTCTAACCTATACTAACCCATCTTAATAACCCACCCTAACTTTTATACCCAAACTAACCTTCTAACCTATCTTAATAATCAATCTTAACCTTCTAACCCTTCCTAACCCCCAAACCTTCCCAACTACATCATCCTTTCAAATCCCTCCCATTTAACTTTCCAGGTTCCATTTTTCGGAAAGCCCGGATTGATTTGATTGTTTCCATCCCAGCCGGCACACATCAAGGCAACAGCGGTAAGCAAACCACCATTTCCGGGCAAGTAAATTCGCAACCGTTCATCTTGATAGTTATGCCCGTTTACGAGATAGGTATTCGTTTGAACATTCATCAGTAACGCGTCTATTGCTTTTTCTGGCATGCCAAGACGAGTTGCGGTCATCGCCGTCATTGGAAAATCCCAACCCCAGGTATCATTCCAGCTCCAGTCTTTCCACACCAGATCAAAAGTTTTCTGCATGGTCACTTTATCAAGCAAACTCGTTTCAGGCAACATGCCATATGTACCCAATACCGAAGGATGATCGGTTTTATATTCAGGATTAGTATAAGAATCTGGTGCACTTTCTGCAGCAAGGTAAACACCGTTCTGCACCGGTAAAGGCGAAAGTTTTGCCATTACTTCATCCCATTTTTTATTCCGTTCCATCCCTAAACGAATCCGCCATTCTTGTGCCGTTTTTAAACCCCACTCCCAATAAGCCAACTCATAAGTCGGATTGAAGGTAGTTTCTGCTTTGAAACGTTCCTGCGCCGGAATCAATCCCGGCCCCAGAACATAACGTCCCTTTTCTTTATTAAAATGCGCAAATGACGCCATAAAATCTGCCGTTTTGAAAACGAGATCCTTATACTTTTCTATAACCTTTTTATCCTTTTTAGCGCGGTATTCCAATTCAGCAAAAGTAATGAAGTGCGGTTGTTGCCAAATTAACATGGCACCAATGGAAGAAGGACTTTCATTGCCTTTATTATCCGTCATTTTTTGCCACCTCACACCTTCAAATCCCTGCACTTTAGCAATGTTTTTCGCTTGATCTGCTACCTTAAAATACCAATCCGTACTTCGGGTTAATAATTCGGGTCTGCCCCATAATGCAAAATGCACACCATGCCACCAGTGCATTTCCAGGTGTGGTTTACCAAACCAACTATTATAGGTTAATCCTGTTTCTTGCGGCGGAAAATCTCCTGAACACTGAATTTTAGTCAGGTATTCTGATAAAATAATTCTTCGTTCGAGTTCAAATGCTCTTTTATCGGTACTGCCGCTAAAATCTACTGCCGCACCGCTTTGCCAAAAGGCTTTCCACTTAAATTTACTATTGCTTTGAGTAAGTACAAACGACGGAATATTTGCAGGAGCTTTATGTTCAGAAAAAAGGCAACTAAAACTGAAACCTTTTAAATTTTTATCAGGGGTTATAGTAAAATAGTGTAGCTGTTTCTCTGTCAATTGTGCTTTACCACTCCAGGAAATGGCAGTAAAATAGGTAGCAGAATCCACTTCTCGTTTTATTAAACCACTATTTGCGGTATGGTTCAGTATTGTTGATTGATGTTTTTCTGCACTCGCCCAATTGTTTCCCACATCAGCCCATTCGCCTGTTGGATATGGATAGCGGATGCTAACTTTAAGTCGGCCTGCTGCAATTAATGGTGACGATACTGAAGCACTAATCAAATCAACATCCTGGTGACCAACAGTAATCACTTCAACCGGAATACCTTCCAGCGTAAAGCTGCTTTTGATCTCCCCTGTCCAGAGGTTTAGCATTTGATTAATGTTTTGAATATCATTTACGCCGGCAGCTTTTCCATCCTTTTTGATGAGGTCGAAACCGATATTTCCCAGCTGTAAACGATGCACGTTCTGCCGGAAATAATTAGAAGCTTCTTTTGTACGAGGCGTTTCATTCAGCTGAACCGTATAAGGGATTTTACGGCCGTATTGATTGTAATAGCGGTAAGCTTCGGTAATTTTATAATCTGCCTCATTTTTGAATGATCCCCAACCCCATTGCGATTGTGTACCCAGCGGAACTCCTTTTGCGTAGCGATCGGGGAAACTCTGAAGTCCGGTGGCATCTACAGTAAACGCAAACCTACCGTTACCAACAGATAAAGAAGCGAGTGAATCTATGTTCTTCACCACAACATTATGCCTGGAAACAAGCGTTTCACGATTAATTTGTGCAAATACACCTTTACTCCCAACCAAAACGACTAGCAGTATTATAATTTTAATTCTTTTACAGATAGAAATGTGCATCAGTTCAGTATTTTCAAGTTCAAATTTTCTTTTTAGGTAATAGATTGATCATTTACCTGCTTAAGGTAACGGCCATTAACCCCACCACCACATCATTACAAAGCGCAGAAAGCGTAATTTTAGAAAGTGTTTTTGCAGGATTTAGCTTAATCCCCAAAGCCGTCGCCGCACCGCCTTCAATTTCTTTTCCATTCCATTCATCAGCATTCGCAGCGGTTATCACTTTTCCTGTTTTAAGGTGCACCCGAAGAGGGCGATCAGCACCAGTATCAAAAGCGAAGCCATCCGTGTAAAGATCCTGTTCAATCGGCCACCAGTTTTCGGGATTGCGTAACGGCAACTTCTCCGTTGAACCATCAGTATAATAAACTACAATTTCGCCATTATCCATCCGGCTTTGCATTGGATTGGTAGAACCTGCCAACAGAAAAAATGCCGCATTCGCCTTTCCATAAAGTGGAATTTCTACTTGTGCCGGATAATTATCCCATTGGGAAGTGTAAACAATGTTCTTAAGCTTAGCCGTTGAGGGTGTTTTAAAAACTATTCCTGACGGCAATGTGAATTCATTGTTGGCACCCGCCAACTGCCGCAAACCAGCGTCATTGATTTCGGGATTGAGTTTGGTATTGGTCCAGTCGCCAATACCTTGGGTTGGCAATTGTAATGTGGTGGTGTTCGGCCTCGGGCTTAAATATTTATTCTTAAAAATTTGCTCAACCTCATCATTAAAGAACGTTGATAATGCTATCGTTTCCAATTTTTGATTCTTCCATTTTGAATCCGTTAGGTTGAGGATTTGGTTATCTTTTTTGTCCGTTTCTATTGTTTCAAAACATAAAGGATACCAGTAAGTAAAGTCTTGAAGTTGTATTTGCACAAAGGCGGTACGATTTCCAACTTCCCCTTTGATTATTGCCTTCAGGTTTCCATCCACAGTTACAGGCTGATCTAAAATACCCTGCGGATCATAGATTTTCGTAATCTTCGCATCGGCAAAATTAACATCAATGCCTGATCCCAGATCGTATTTATCCTCAAGCCTGGTTTTAGATAAGTGGCCTTTGCCCCATACCACTTCAATGGTATAATTTTTTGCTGGCGCGATATTGAATTCAATTTCAGGTGTAGAAATGGCGTTATCTACATTGCTCCAAGTGGTGCTTTTCCCATTTACTTTAAGCGAAATAATACTATTGCTTCTAGCTTTGATTCTCATTTTTAAACCCATTTGAATAGTAAAAGAGGGTGTTAATTTGTATTCATCCTTTTTACCATTCCTTTTAAAGGAAAAAATAAGATCAGGGATTTTCAAACTGGCATGATCCCATTCCTGCGGTAGCCCCGGCCTAATCAGTAAAGTTTGATGCAATGCATCGGGAACAATTCCAAAAAGTCCTTCCACCAAAGCACGGGAATTAATCCCAACGGGATCGCCAAAGTCGCGATAGGATTCACCAAGTGTAGCATCGTAATGCGAAACTTGCGCAAAGTTACCCGGACTACCTCCCAGATACATGCTGCTTAACAATTCACTTTTCCAAAGCTTAAATGCCTCTTCTGTTCTCCCGGCCTGCCAGTTTGCCAAAGCAGTATGCGTAGATTCAGCTAGTACTACATTATTCAACGACCATTCGTATGGCATCCAGTTCGTTGTAGATAAAGTATAGTAGCCTTGATCTTCCAGGCCGTTCGCTCTAACCGGAATATGCGGAATGCTGGTGTCTACATACCGCAAACTTTGCCAGGCTTGAAAAGCATCTGGAACCTCAGAATCAATGCTATGGTAAATAGTCCATAAACCTGCAGATGGATGGCGTTTTTGCAAACCTTGGCCATCTTTATATTCTGCAAACCATCCTTTTTCTGGCATCCATAAAGCTGCATTCATGGCTTTTAAGATCAAGTCTGCTTCCTGTTGATAAGGCTTTGGATCTTCCTTAATTAAAGATGCAATCTTTGCGGCAAGTAAATTAGCGCGGTAATTATAAGCCGAGCTATGCGTGCCGCTTCCACCACTATATTGCAGCGCATCACTTGCCCAGATAGCGGCATAAGCATCATATAAACCATTATTATCAGGATCGAAAACACGTTTTTCCCAGGCGAGATGTCTTTTAATAACCGGCCACATTTCCTTTACATAAGCCAGATCTCCTGTCCAGTTAAAATGCCAGAATAACTGATCGATGTAAACGAGATTCATATCGTAATGGTGCGGCCGAATGGATTTCCCATCTGGCTCTCTGCTGATATAACCATTGGAAAACATGGCGGTGCCCATGGCTTCTTTTGACCTTGATAAGTTAAATGTGGTATCAGCTAAAACAGGTCCACTTTCGGGTGTAATCACCTGTGATTTGGCATAAGCACTAAAATGGGTTTTGGCCCGATCATGCCAACCTAGCGGATCTGCGGTATATGGCCCTCTCCAACCTGGCAGCCGCATGCGCCATCCAACTGCACCATGCAGGTAAGAAGGATCTTCCCAAATCCCGTCAGCAGCCATAGCCAGAGCACCACCAATGGTATTAAAATAAGGATCTGGCGTATCCACTACTATCCGGTTGGCTAAAATTTCCCTTGCTTTTTCTGATGCTAAAAACTGGTTTTCAGGGGTCCATCGCGCTGGCGCCTGATCCATTGCAGGATTTTGAAGCAGCACATAAAAATCTTTATTGTTTTCTACTTTGATCTTGCCTGTGATGATTGGATTTTGTTGGGTCTTTGATTGATTAAGCGCTATTGGCGAGGACATATCAGTAGCATCTGCTAACCGGATGCTACCTGGAAACTGCCCATTTAATGTTTTCTCCTTTCCATATTGAAGGTCGAATTTTTGCTGACTAACGGTGAAGATATTGTTCTTGCAATTTTCAGGCTTCAGATAAAAAGATGATTCCGGATCTACGCCTAAATCACCACTTCTCCTAAATTTCTGATCGCTTGCGCCACCGAAAGCCCACAACATTTCAGCACCCGATTTTACGTTTTCAAACCGAATCTTCAGGATTAATCCATCGCCTTTGCTTAGTGCCAGCAAACTCAACTTCATTTTGCCTTCACCAAGTAAGGAATCCTGAATAGTGTATAACATTGATCCTGGACGGTACTTTGCTGTAATATGGTCTGCCTTGATCAGCCATTTACTTTTTGTTTCTTTAATAAGACCGAACTGCAAATTGCCACCCATTGCCGGCATGTATAAGGCAAATTCAGGTAGGTCTCCTGCTTCTACCCGAAAGGCAGAATTGGTTCCGTACAATGCTCTGGTAAATCTGCGGGTACCATTTTTAATGACAAAATCGCGCCCTTCTGGATGATACCTCAAGCTTATATTTTCATTATGCCAGGTACCATTTTTCAGTTTTGGCGGATAAAGTTCCTGTGCAAAAAGATTGACGACTGAGGCGAACAGATAGCAACTAAAAATGCAAAAGCGTTTCATAGAAATTGAATTATTATGGCTTTACATTTATCGAATTCGTTACTTTTAATGAAGAGCCGTCTGTAGCAGCAATTTCAACCCGATCAAAAGTCCAGTTCTCGGCAAAATCTATGTTTCCGGCAGTTGCTGCTTCAATTTTTAAATTAGTTAACTTGAAATTTTTTAAAATTGTTCCGTTTACACCGTTGGCATTAATCGCCTTTTTAGCATTTGTTGCGCTAACATTAAAAACATTGATGTTTTGGAAAGTTGGGATCCCTTTACTTTCTGGCTCTACCTTTTTTAATAGCTTAGTCCAATGCGGTGGGATAGAATCAGGATTATATCCTGCAGGAAGTGTAGAATAGCTGTATGCCGGATTCCAATTGGGATTAATCTGGATTACATTTCCAACGCCATGCATAGTGATATTTCCAAAATAAATATCCTCTACGGTTCCGCCACGTGTTTTGGCCGACTTAATATTAATTGCATTTCCTGTACCATAACCCACCAAATCAGTTGCCCATACATGGCGAATACTTCCAGATGTTTCACTGCCGAGCGTGAGTAACCCAGCACCTTTCCGCGCTACACAATTGCGAATCACCACGTATTCTGTAGGCTTGTTTACCCGTAAGCCATCCCAATCGCGACCAGCTTTTAAACAGAAATTATCATCGTTGCAATCAATATCACAGTTTTGAATAAGCGTCCATAAGGAAGAATCCACATCGATCCCATCTGTACTTGGCCCATGGCCATCAACATTATTTTTAATGGTAATGTGATCAACCGTTACATAAGAAGAATATAAAAGTTGTACAGTCCAAAAGCCAGCCTGTTGAATGGTTACATCTTTAATAATAATATCATTTGCAGATGCTACCAAAATGGTTCTTGCGCGTTTAGCATCGTAATCTACAATCCACCTCAAGCCTTTTGCGTCATAATTCTTTCGCAAATTCCAGTAATAATCCCAGAATGGTTTACCCTGAGCGTTGATGAGCCCTTCGCCAGAAACAGCTGCTTTATTTTCTTTTAAAATATTGATTAATGCAGCAGGCCATTTCATTTCAATCCCAGCAACGCGGGTATCAATTTCAGGATAGTCTTTGATATTTTGACTACCCAGTAATTCTACCCCTTTCCCTATTTGCAGGTTTACACCAGATTTGATAAATAATGATCCCGTTAAATATCTCCCCGGAGAGAATGAAACAATTCCACCACCTTTTTTAGCGCAGTCATCAATGGCTTTTTGAATGGCTATTGTAGCCAAAGTTTTACCATCATTTACTGCTCCAAATTGATTAACAAGAATGTTTTTCTGCTTAAAAGAGAATTTCCGGGCACCTGCTTTATTTACCCAGGCAGGTGCTTTAGTCTGCGCTGAAACAGTAGTTGTAATCAGGAATAAGGCTGTAAGCAAGAAAAAATGGATGCTTTTCATCAGTTTAAATAATATTTGGTTAAATATAATGACCTTCAGCATGAGCTATAGCTGTTCATTTTTGTTAATATATTAAAAACGACCCCATCAACTATCCTGTTGCATCCTGTTAAATGTTTTAAGGCTGATAATTTAATATGCGGTCTATCAATCTAGCTTTAAAACTTATTGCTGCCAGCGTTCGCAAAGGAAAGCCCTATAGAGATCGCTCTACTTAATTTTTAAGGTGATAATGTCTTTTATATAGTGTGTTTAATACCATATTCCACCTCTACATTAAAAATTAATTTTTTTAAGGCGATAACATTTTTATATAGTGTTTAATGCCATATCCTGCCTCTACATTAAAATTGGCTTTTTTTAAGGTGATAACATATTTTTGCATAGTGTTTAATGCCATATCCTGCCTCTACATTAAAAACTCCTTTTTTTAAGGTGATAATATGCTTTCATATCATGTTTAATGCCATATTCTACTTATACATTAAAAATTCATTTTTTTAAGGTGATAACATATTTTTATATAGTGTTTAATGCCATATCCTGCCTCTACATTAAAAACTCCTTTTTTTAAGGTGATAAATTATTATCTTTGGTTATGCCATACGTTATTAATTCAGATCGTAACAAGCCTTGGAATGCACTTCCAAGTTTGCCAATTGATTCAAAGTACTATCTTGATGTTGATATTTTAACACAGTTAGGAGAATCAAAAGCTGCACTTGGCAGACTTCAAGGCCGAAGTATCGCTATTCCTAATCAGGGATTACTCATTAATTCAATCAGCTTACAAGAAGCAAAGGCTTCCAGCGCGATTGAAAATATCTTTACCACAGATGATGAACTATACAAGGCATTTAGTGAAGAAAATGTAAATCAGACTGATGGTGCAGCTAAAGAAATTCTACATTACAGGGAAGCATTATGGGAAGGTTATAATTACCTGGAAGGCGAAAAACTTATTGATCAGGGATATTTTGTAAAAATGTACCAGGTTGTAAGTCAGTTTAATGATGGCATCAGAACGCCTATAGCACAAGTAGTAATTAAAGAAGGCGGAACGGGGCCAAATGCGGGAAAGGTATTTTACACTCCACCGCGTGGTGCGGGGGTAGTGGAAAAAAAAATGGAGAATTTAATAGAATTTCTAAATGATGATGATAAGTTTCAATTAGATCCTTTGCTTAAAATGGCGATTGGACATTATCAATTCGAGGCAATTCACCCGTTTAGAGATGGTAACGGCAGAACCGGAAGAATTTTTAATATTAATTACCTTACTAAAAAAGGATTGCTCGATTATCCGATACTGTTTTTAAGTCGGTACATCATGGAAAACAAGGAAGACTATTATTCCGGGCTTTCTGGAATTACCCAACGGGGAAGCTGGAAAAACTGGCTGCTTTACATGCTGAAAGCTGTTGAGGTAACCTCTAATTTAACTTACAGTAAAATAAATGACATTATTGCTGCCAAAGATGCAATTTTAAGCGCAGTTACTGCAGATACGGATATACAACGTCCTGAATCATTGGTGAGTGCAATATTTACCCAGCCTTTTACCCGTGTGCAACATCTTGTAAAAGCAGGAATTTATGCAGAAAACACCGCCAGAAAGTATCTGGATGAACTGGTAAAAATGGCTGTTCTGGAGAAAAGAATTATTGGAAAAAGACATTACTATTTAAATCTGGAACTTTACAGAATTCTTTCTGAATAATCTTCTGTAAGGAGGGGCGATTTTCTATTGCCCCAGGAATTATATAAACATTTCTAAAAATGATGTAAAGCCAGCAACGGCGTTAGTTCTAATTTTGTAAGTACACACAAACAAAACTCAAAATGAACATTAAACTATCGTTATTTATCCTGCTGCTTTTCGGATTTACCATTGGTGCGACTGCACAACATGAAATGCATAACATGAGCGACTCCACTAAAAAGGATACTACTCAAATGGATCATGGTATGCACCATATGAAAGGGATGCAAAGTGAAATACCAATGAGCCACGCTTATTCTTTGAACTTACCGATGCAAAGAAATGGATCTGGAACGGCGTGGTTGCCAGATGCCTCACCCATGTATGGCTTAATGTTTCATTCCAAAAAATGGATGTACATGGCGCATGGCAATGTGGCTTTACGCTATACTAAGCAAGATGTATCCGAAAATGGAAATCGTGGTGGCGATAAATTTGATGCACCAAACTGGTTTATGTTTATGGGGCAAAGGAAGGTTGGCGAGAAAGGCTTATTTCATTTCAGTTCCATGCTTTCATTAGATCGTTTTACCGAAGGCGGAGCTGGATATCCACTACTATTTCAAACAGGTGAAAGCTGGAAAGGGCAACCGCTAGTTGATCGCCAGCACCCGCATGATTTATTTTCAGAACTCTCCGTAGCTTATACTTATGCTTTTAACAAAAAATCAGATCTAACCTTTTACCTGGGTTACCCGGGCGAACCAGCCTTAGGTTCTGTTGCCTTTATGCACCGGCCATCTGCACTGGCTAATCCTGATGCACCCATTTCGCACCATTGGAATGATGGCACGCACATTACTTTTGGAGTGGCCACGATTGGCTACCGTTATGATAAAGTTAAAATTGAAGCATCATCTTTTACGGGACGGGAGCCGGATGAAAATCGGTTTGATTTCGATAAACCCAGATTCGATTCCTATAGTGCTCGATTATCTTACAATCCCACCCAAAACTGGGCTTTGCAGGTTTCCCACGGCTGGATCAAAAGTCCCGAAAGCCTGCACAATGATGAAAATGTAAACAGAACAATTGCTTCAGCCATTTATGCCTTACCACTTGGCGATGAGAAAAACATTAATGCTACGGCACTTTGGGGATTAAATAAAACAAAAGGCCATGACGGAGAAAACGCCATCTTGCTTGAAGGTGCTTATCGTGTTAAAAAACTTTCGTTATACACCAGGTATGAATATGTGCAGAAATCTGCAGAGGAACTTAATCTGAATGAGGTTGTTTACGGTCATGATGCTTTCGGCGTTAATGCCCTGAGTCTGGGAATTAATTACGACATCTTAAAGTTTAATAAGTTTAGAACGGCATTGGGCGGACAAGTATCTCTTTATAAAACAAGTGCTCATCTTGATCAACTTTATGGTAAAAACCCTGTAGGTGCACAGGTTTTTATCCGGATTTATCCAAATCTAATGAAAATGTAATTGTTGTGGGGGAAAGCTTAAAAAGCTTCCCCCACAACTATCGATATAAGGTTTATGATTTCAAAGCCTTAAAAATTGCGATTAAATCTTCTTCGCCATACGTGCCTGCTGCAGTCTCAAAATATTTTAAAGTTGTTTGCGCTAAAGGTGTGGAAATGCCTTCCTCTTTTGCCAGTTTTAAATCTTTAACAATATGCTTTAAAGCAAACGCGGCTTTGTATTGCTCATTTAAAATGGCTTCACCTTTAATTTTGGTAAATACATTACCTATTGCGGCGTTGCCAATCAATTCCAATAAATCTGATGTTTCAATTCCCTTTTGATTGGCAAACAAAATCGTTTCCGCCAAACCTTGGGTGTATAGCGCCAATAATGAATTAATAGCCAGTTTGGCCTGGTTACCAGCACCGATTTCACCAACCCGTTTGCTTAATTTCCCTAGTTGATCAAGGATGGGTTTTACTTCTTCAAAAGCAGATTGGACGCCGCCAACCATAATCACCAACTGTCCCGTTTCAGCCTGTTTCACACTTCCGGAAACCGGAGCATCGAGATAATACGCATTTCGTTCGGTACAAACTGCAGCCATCTTTTTCGATATTGCTGGCGAAACTGTACTCATATTGACGATTGTTTTACCTTTTAAATGCGCTTTTAAAAGACCTTCTTCAGTTTCAAAAACAGCTTCGATGGCTTTATCGTCGGTGACCATAATCATGATGATATCATTTTCTGTAGCCAGTACTTTTGGATTTTCAGCTTCTTGCGCACCCAATTCAGTTAGTTTGCCTGCTTTTCCTTCACTCCTATTATAAACAGTAACCTCATATCCTGCTTTTATCAATTGTTCAGCCATCGGGATTCCCATATTTCCGAGGCCAATCCACCCTATTTTTGTAGTTTTCATTACTTTAATCTTTTGATGATGAACAAATTTGCTAAAGAAATGATTGAAACGCGTTGGGTTTAAATCATTTTTTTTAATTAATCGGCAATTTAAATGCAGCATATGAAGTGTAAATTTGCAAAACCCAATATTGAAATACTAGTTAGGAAACCTAACTTTAAAACTCAATTACATCACCATGAGCTTTTTACTTAAAGACCTGTATTCGCCTGCATTCTATGAAGGATTAACAAACGCATTGGCTTCCACCATACCAGATTTTGATCGCGCAACGTTTCTTAAACAGATTTTTAATGACAATTTTAATTCAATGGAATTAAAGGAACGAATGAAGCACACTTCAAAAGTATTTCATGGTTTTCTTCCCGGTGAGTATCCGGAAACAATCAAATTGATCAAAAATACCATAGAAGTATTAAAGCAAAGAGGAATTGGACAAGATGGTTTGGCCTATATGTTTTTGCCTGATTACCTGGAAACCTATGGGCTGGAATATTTCGAGGAATCTGTTGAAGCACTAAAATTTACTACTCAATTTGTAAGCTGCGAATTTGCCGTTCGTCCGTTTATTTTAAAATACGGTGATCAAATGATTGCCAAAATGCAAGAATGGTCTTTACATGAAAGCCATAAAGTAAGAAGGCTGGCAAGTGAGGGAAGCCGACCACGTTTGCCTTGGGCAATGGGCATTCCTTTTTTGAAAAAAGATCCAGCCACTATTTTACCCATTTTAGAAAACCTGAAACAAGATTCTTCAGAATATGTGCGCCGGAGTGTGGCAAACAGCTTAAATGATATTGCTAAAGACCATCCTAATATTGTATTGAATGTAGCTAAAAGCTGGTCTGGATTGAGTTTAGAAACCGATGCCATTATTAAGCATGGATGTAGAACCTTGCTCAAACAAGGCCATGCAGAAATTTTAAAACATTATGGATTAAGTGATGAGGGAATTTTATTTAAAGACTTTAACCTTTTAACACCAAAAGTAAGAATTGGAGAAAGCCTGGCCTTTTCTTTTTCTGTCAAAAATGAAAATCCAATGCCACAAAAAATCAGACTTGAATACGCAATATATTACAAAAAACAGAATGGAAGCAACACCAAAAAGGTTTTCAAAATCTCCGAAAGAATTTATCCGGCTGGTGCCGAAGTAAACATGGTTAGAAAGCAAAGGTTCGTATTAATTACGACGAGAAAATTTCATTTAGGCGATCATCAAATCGCTATAATTATTAATGGCTCGGAAAAAGAAACTTTTAATTTTGAATTGTTGGCTTAAGCTAATAGCGAAATCAATTGATCCAACAGTGGAATTTGCCTGTCTTTAATCGCTAGAATAGCTTTATCATAAGTAAACCACTCGCCCCGATCTACTTCAACAAAGCTTTGCATTTTACCTGATTTTGGTGGCCATTGCATTTCGAAAGTATTGCTATGCAAGGTCGCCGGATCAAGATCTCCTTCCACTGCCCAGCATAAAACTTTTTTTCCACCTTTCTGAATAATAGGTCGTAGTTCGATAAAATCCCCATTAATTTTCGTGCCGACTTCCTCTTCAAATTCACGGATAGCTGCATGGAGTGGCTCTTCATTTTCATCAAGTTCACCCTTAGGTACCGACCATACACCTACATCCTTTTTAGCGAAAATTGGTCCACCAGGATGGATCAGAAAAAATTCCAATTCTGTTCCTGTTTTTCGATAAAGTAATAATCCTGCGCTCTGTCTCATTGTACTAGGTGGGTTTCTGATATTTTAATACAATGATAGGTTAATTAAGTTTGATAGACGGTTTCTAAAACTGCATTTTAAGTGCTCATCAAATGCTAAAAAAAGATCCTGAATCAAGTTCAGGAGGACGTACCGTGAACTATGCGAAGAATCAGCTTTTAGCTTTCTGCTTTGACCTTTAGTCTTTCAGCTTTAGTCTTTGCTCCTTGCTCTTTGCTCTTTCTTTCTACAAACGCAGAAACCCCTGCAGTTGTTACTGCAAGGGTTCTTTGTTAAATGCCTTTTTAAGGCTTTTAAGATTTGGCACCGACCTACTCTCCCACGTGTTACCGCAGTACCATCGGCTCTGGTGGGCTTAACTTCTCTGTTCGGAATGGGAAGAGGTGGACACCACCGATATAGGCACCTAAATACTTTTATTTGAGCTGAAAGGATAAAGCTCAAAGCTTAAAGCTACTGTATTTCGCTTTACTCTTTAGTCTTTTAGCTTTCCGCTTAAATGACATATTATTGAAAGAAGTTAAGTTTTGAAGAACAAACAACAAGTCTGTTTTGCTTTGAAAGCTTCGGATGATTAGTACTACTCGACTGTGCTGTCGCCAACTTTACATCTGTAGCCTATCAACGT
>NZ_JAXCWE010000009.1:0-245178 GCF_034045265.1 Pedobacter sp. CFBP9032
AGCCTTGATTTTTTTGTTACTTTTTTGATCAAGCAAAAAAGTAAGAGCCCTTCGGCGGCCAGCCGAGGCAAGCCAAGCGCAGCGGGAAACCCCCTATCTGCCTAGCGGCACCTTCCCCGAAGGGCGTGTCATAAGAACTTTTCGCAGTTAACAATTAAAAAAACACCATACCATAGGTCCTGAATCAAGTTCAGGATGACGATCGCTTAACCCACCGTTCGTGGAATGAGGTATAAAAAAACTTCGGTTGATAAATCACCAACCGAAGTTTTACTAATTAAGCAACCCTTTAATTCCAACCACCACCTAACGACCGATACAAACCAACCACAGCATTCAACTGCTCGGTTTTAATCGAAGTAAGCTCGAGTTCACTTTGCAATAAATTACCCTGCGCCGTAATCACCTCTAAATAATTTGCCATACCACTTTTAAATAACAAACTTGCATTTCTTGAAGCCTGTTGTAAAGTCTGTGCTCTTTTTTCAGCAATGCTGTATTGCGTTTTTAATTTCTCAACCTTGGTTAACTCATCCGAAACCTCCCCTACCGCAGTAATTACCGATTGGCGAAATTGAATGACCGTTTTCTCTCTGTCTATTTTCGCTAAAGCTAAACTAGATTTTAATTGACCTCTCTGAAAAATAGGCTGTGTAATTCCGCCAGAAACTATCCCGAATAAAGATGCAGGCATACTGAACCAATTACTTGCCTTAAATGAGTTGATACCGCCACTGGCCGTTATCACCAATGAAGGGTATAAATTCGCTTTTGCCACGCCAACCTTTGCATTCGCTACATCTAAAGCCAATTCAGCTGATTTAATATCAGGCCTCCTGCTTAATAAAGCAGAAGGAAAGCCAGCATTTAAATCTTTCGGAATGGTCATTTGGTCTAACTTGCTAAGGCGAATAATCGACTTAGGTAATGTCCCGATTAATACACTCAAGGCATTTTCCTGCAAGGCCACATTTTGCTCCAGGCGTGGAATTAAACCTGCCGCATTTAATTGTTGTGCTTCAGCTTGTTGTATGGCCAAAGAAGTTACCTGACCGGCATCAAACTGTAATCTGATTATCCTTAAGGTACTATCATTCAGCATCAGGTTTTTCCTTGCAATGTCCAGTTGTGCATCAAGCATGAGTAAATTGTAATAACCCTGTGCAACATTGGCCACTAAACGGGTTTGAATTGCTTTCCTTGCCTCTCCGGTTTGCAAAAAACTGGCTAAAGCGCCAGCTTTCTGATTGCGGATTTTACCCCAGATATCTGCTTCCCAAAGTACACCAAGGTTAGCATTATAATCTTCGATATGGGTAGATCCCGTAAATTGGTTTAAACTTAGGCCGTTTAAACTATTGTCAGACGGGCGACTTGAACTCCCCGTAACCTGCAACTTCAATTCTGGTAAATAACCCAGTTTAGATTGTTTAAATAATACTTCAGCAGCATCAATATTTTTCAATGCGATTTGCATATCGTAATTGCGAACCAAGGCAGTGTCAATTAAATTTTGGACCGTAGGGTCATTAATAAAGCTCTTCAAAGGCAAATTACCGATACTGGAAGAGTCTTGTGGCACCAAGTTTCTAAACATTTGAGGTGCCAAACCACCTGGCAAAGCCAGGTTTTGAGAAATTGAACATCCGCTCCAGATTATTGCAAAAAGCACGATGCTTAAAAGATTAAACCGTTTCATAAGCTATATTTTTTACAGGTTCTTCATGGTGAACAACCTCATTTGATTTAGAAATTTTTTCTTGTAAAGCCTGGAAGATCACAAATAAGACAGGAATGATAAACAGGCCTAATATTACACCAGAGATCATCCCGCCGGCAGCACCAATACTAATGGAATGGTTACCTTGTGCCGATGGGCCTGTAGCACCCATCATTGGGATCAAACCAACCACAAAAGCAAGCGATGTCATGATAATTGGGCGCAACCTTAACTTGGCTGCCTCTAATGCAGCAGCAACTAAAGGTTGTCCGGCTTTTCTTCGCTGAATGGCGAATTCCACGATCAGAATCGCATTTTTGGCCAGCAAACCAATCAACATAATCAAGGCTACCTGCACATAAATATTATTCACAATTCCAGTTAACCCAATCGCTACAAATACGCCAAATATTCCGGCAGGGATAGATAATAGTACTGCAAATGGCAAGATATAACTTTCATACTGTGCAGAAAGCAGGAAGTAAATGAATACCAGGCAGAGCAAGAAAATCACGGTAGATTGCCCACCAGAAGAGATTTCTTCACGTGTTTGCCCGGAGAACTCATAGCTGTAACCATCTGGCAGCTGCTTCTCGGCCACTTCTTCAATTGCTTTAATAGCATCACCAGAACTAAAGCCCGGTTTAGGAATGGCATTTATTGAAATAGAGTTGAATAAATTATACCGCGATGCCGTTTCTGATCCATAAATTCGCGTTAGTTTTACCAAGGTATTAATTGGCACCATTTCGCCACGATTGCTTTTTACAAACACGCGATCTATAGCTGACGGATCTGCACGATCCTGTACATCTGCCTGAACCACCACGCGGTAATATTTACCAAAGCGGTTAAAATCTGATGCCTGCACACTCCCAAAATAAGTTTGCATACTTTGCAGGATATCTTTTACGTTAACCCCCAATTGATCCGCTTTCTCATCATTAATATCCAGTTGCAATTGCGGATAATCGGCCTTAAAACTGGTAAAGGCTACGGCAATTTCCGGACGCTTCATTAACTCTCCAATAAATTGCTGAGAGATGCCACTAAATTTATCAAGCTTGCCACCCGTTTTATCTTGCAAAACCATATCCAAAGCTTCTACATTACTAAAACCCGGAACAGTTGGAAAACTAAATACGAAGAAACTTCCGCCAGATATTGCACCTAATTTGCCACGAACCTGGTTCATAATTTCATCGATATTCTTAATTGAACCTCGCTCTTCATTCGGCTTTAGCAATACAAAAACAACAGCTGATGACGGACTGGTAGAATTTGTTAACAAGTTGAAACCCGATACGGCAGTCACATCCCTGGATGCATCTAACTTACTTAACACCGATTCAGCTTCAGTCATTACTTTCTGCGTACCATCTAACGAAGTTCCGGATGGGGTATTTACCGCAATGGCAATAAAGCCTTGATCTTCTGTCGGGATAAATCCTGCCGGGGTGGTTTTTACCATAAAAATAGTAACCAAAGTAATTAAGGCTAATCCACCCATACTTAACCATTTGTGGCGAACCAGAAACTTTAAGCCCCCTACATATCGGTTGGTTAGCGAGTTGAAACTGGTGTTAAATCCGTTAAAAAACTTCTCTTTAAAACCCTTTTTCACTTCTGGCTGATCAGCATGTGCCGCATGATTATCTTTCAAAAATAAAGCCGCCAAAGCCGGGCTTAATGTTAGCGCATTTACCGCTGAAATTACAATCGCAATAGCCATAGTAAAGGCAAACTGGCGATAGAAAACCCCTGTAGAACCTTCCATAAAACCAACGGGTAAGAACACAGCGGCCATAACCAGGGTAATGGAAATAATGGCCCCGGTAATTTCGTGCATGGCCTCATGCGTGGCTGCTTTTGGCGATAAATGTTTGTGCTCCATTTTGGCGTGCACGGCCTCCACCACCACAATCGCATCATCCACTACAATTCCAATCGCTAGAATTAAAGCAAATAAGGTTAAAAGGTTAATGGAAAATCCGAATAATTGCATGAAGAAAAACGTTCCTAATATGGCTACTGGAACGGCAATAGCAGGAATTAATGTCGATCTGAAATCTTGCAGGAAGATGAATACCACGATGAAAACCAATAAGAAAGCTTCAACCAAAGTATGTTCCACCTGTTCTATTGATTGATCCAAAGCAACCTTTGTACTATAAAAGATGTTCTTTTTGATTCCTACCGGGAAACTTTTCTCGGCTTTTGCCATCAGTTTGTTAAGCGATACCTGAATATCGTTCGAGTTTGATCCAGCCAACTGGATAATCCCGATTACGATTCCTTTTTTACCGTTTAACCGGGTAATACTGTTATAAGAATAAGCACCCAATTCTACTCTTGCCACATCCTTAAGGTGCAAAATAGAACCATCGGCATTGGCGCGTATAGCTATATTTTCATATTCTTCTGGTTTGGTTAACTTCCCTTTGTACTTAATTACATATTCAAAAACCTCTTTACTTTTCTCGCCAAACTTACCAGGTGCAGCCTCCAAACTTTTATCCTGGATGGCTTTCATTACCTCATTAGGCGAAACTTTATAGGTAGACATTTGCGTAGGATTTAACCATACACGCATCGAATAATCTTTCGAGCCACCAAAAATTGCAGCAGAACCTACCCCTGGAATCCTTTTAATTTCCGGAATAATATTTATCTGTGCATAATTCGCCACAAAAGTCTGATCGTATTTAGATTCATCTTCCGTATATAGACCAATAGCCATAATAAAACTGTTTTGTTGTTTAGCAGTGGTAACTCCTTGCTGAACAACCTCGGCTGGCAATTGACTGGTAGCCTGTGCCACACGGTTTTGAACATTTACCGCCGCCTGATCGGCATTGGTGCCCAGTTTAAAGAAAACAGTAATGGCCAAAGATCCGTCGTTACTGGCAGTAGAACTCATATAAGTCATGTTTTCTACCCCATTTATAGATTCTTCTAATGATGGTGCAACAGAACGCAAAACCGTTTCGGCATTGGCACCCGGATAAATCGCGGTAACTAACACTGATGGTGGTGCAATATCCGGGAATTGTTGTAGAGGCAGTTTGGTAAGGCCAAGTACCCCAAGTATCACCAATAAAATGGAGATTACGGTAGCCAGTACGGGCCTTTGTATAAATATCTTGAACATTTTTTATTTTATTATTTTCTTTCTTTACTTTAAGCTTTAGCCTTTCCGCTTTATTTTTTTAGCCTTAAGCCTTTGTCTTTCAACCTTTACCTTACGGCTCTCGTCATTCAGCTTTTGTCTTTGAGCTTTTACCTTTCAGCTTTTATCTTCAAGCTTCCTATTATAATTGAGCAGCTTTGTCTGATGCCTTTTCAGGTTGAATTACTTGTCCTTCCTGCAAACGATCTAAACCACTTAACACAATCTGATCGCCAGATTTTACGCCGTCTTTAATAAGGTAGTTGCTACCGCTTTTACCGATTACCGTAATTGGCATTTTACTTACCTTGTTACCCTTGTTTACCATAAATACAAATACTTTATCCTGCATTTCTATGGTAGCAACCTGAGGAATTAAAATTGCATCAGGGTGTGGTAAGCCTAAACGAATTTTACCTGTGTTTCCAGAACGTAAAATACCATTGGCATTTTTAAAAGTTGCTCTTAGGGTAATAGCGCCTGTATTTTTATCAAACTGACCATCAATCATGTCTATTTTTCCTTTAACCGGATAGGCGCTGTTATCAGATAAAAGCAATTCTACTGCCGGCAAATGGCTGATGCGATCTGCAGGGGTTTTACCCGGATAATTTGCATTGAAGCTGTTAAAATCATTTTCAGCCAAAGAGAAATAAACGTGTACTTCATGGATATCAGAGAGTTGAGTTAAAGCTGCCTGATCTGCAGGAGAAACCAAACTACCTTGTTTTTTCGGAATTCGACCGATATAACCGCTTACTGTGGCCTTAACATTGGTATAACCCAAATTTATTTGGGCAGATGCTACACTTGCCCTAGCTTGCTCTGCATTGGCCTGAGCAATTTTGTAAGCTGTTTTTGCTGTTTTGAGCTGGAAATCTGAAACCACCTTGTTCTGTACTAAAGGGGTTAACTTATCTACTTCTAACTGAGCGTTTAAAATGGCTGCTTCTGCAGCATGTAAACTGGCTTTTGCATTATTTAAAGCCTCACGATATGGGTTATCGTTGATTTTGAAAAGCGTTTGTCCTACCGTAACATAAGCACCTTCATTAACTAAAACACTTTGCAGGTAACCGCTCACCTGCGGCCGAACATCAATATCTACCGCACCCTGAATAGCAGCCGGATAGTCGATGTAAGTAGTTTGCGCGCTTTCACTAACTAAGCTCACGGGCAATACCGGTGGCGGTGGTGCAGCAGCAGCCTGATCTGGCTTGGATTTACAGCTGACCAGAAGAATAGATAATGTAGGGACAATTAACAGGAACTTAACTTTATTAAATGATTTAACACTGTTAAGTAAGATAAACAAGCGATGGATAGCATTCATATGATTAAAAATTATTGTGGATATTAAAGCCTATAAACTATTTAACACTGTTAAATAGCGGGTAAAAAAATTTTAGCTATTAATGGATAAGGTAATTCCCTTAATGGCGTCTTTTAAAATTTGTTGGTTTAGTTCGTCTGTTGTTCTTCCATTTGGACGCACCAGATTAATTGAGATTAATCCATGAATGATCGACCAATAGGTATAATACTTGGTGCAAATATCGTTTTCACATACTGGCTGTTTCTTGTACAATGCCTCAATAGCATCTCCAAGCATCGTTCCTACGGTTTCCGCCTCGTGCATTGAGCTTTTAACATTGCAGCAAACCATATCTACTCCATACATTAACTGATAAAATTCTTTATTTGCAAAAGCGAAGTTCCAGTAGGCGATCCACATGGCTTCCATTTTATCTTCGGCAGATTCATGTTTATCTCTAGCCTCACGAATATCTTTTCCTAATATCTCGTAACCCTTCCTGGTAAGTTCCAGCAGGATTCCTTCTTTATTGGAGAAGTATTCGTAAATGATTGGAGCAGTATATTCAATCTGGTCAGCAATTTTACGCATACTCAATGCCTGCCAACCTTCAGTTTGAACTATCTTTAAGGCAGCATCCAGAATTTTGGTTCTGGTTTCATCTTTTAATCGTAATATTCTTTCTTTGCTTCCCATGACTTGGAATATAGGGTGATAAATAATCTAACACCGTTAAGCAAATGTAGAATCAATTTAGAAATTGACAATCATAAAATTGTCAGATAAAAATTAATGGCGTTAAAAGAGCCTTGAAGATAGTTTTGAGCAAGAAATTTCTGCAATTATTTTTTTTGATTTTAGTTTACATTTGAATTCTGAATGAACTTTTGAAGGACGACGGTTAATGCTCATCCGTTAAGGATAACTGCTGTTAAATCTACTGAGGATTTTGGCCAAAGATCATTTTAATGCAAAAAGTGATAACGAAATACTAAGATTAGCAATTATATGCTATCGGTCATATTTCTCACCGACCGAAATAGCGATTTTATCAAAGAGATGCTTTAAAAAGAGCTGTTTCGCTTGATGAAGAACACCTAATGCAAAAAGTCGTAGCGAGACGCTACGACTAGTATTTACTTACTTATTTTACAAAAAAAATATAGAATTGCGGTTAGAAATCCTCTGATTTAAATTTTTTCATAAACGTATTTACGCTTTCCTCAATATTACCATTTTCAATTGCTTTGACGAAAGCTGTACCGATAATTGCGCCATTGGCATAAGCACAAGCCTTATCGAAAGTCTGTTTATCACTGATTCCAAAGCCAATCATGGTTGGGTTCTTCAAATTCATGTCTTTTATTCTGCCGAAATAAGTTTCGGTAGTATTGCCCACCTCCAGATTTTTCCCTGTGGTTGCAGATGAAGACAATAAATAAATAAAACCATTTGTTAAACCGTCAATTTTATGGATGCGTTCATCGGCCGTTTGTGGCGTAATCAAAAACACATTGCTTAAATTATGTTCTTCAAAATAACTCTGATAAAACTCTTCATATTCTACCATTGGCAAATCTGGCACAATACAGCCGTCAACACCTACTTCTGCACAGGCCTTACAGAAATTTTCTACCCCAAACTGTAAAACCGGATTCACATAGCCCATTAATAACACCGGAATAGTGACGTTTTTACGGAGATCTTTCAGTTGCTCAAAAAGTATTTTCAGGGTCATGCCCTGGTCTAGAGATTGTTTGCTACTGGCCTGGATTACCGGACCATCGGCCACAGGATCTGAATAAGGGAAGCCAATCTCCAGCATATCTGCGCCAGATTTTTCCAGCGCTTCGGCAATCAGCATGGTATCGCCCATGTTTGGATAACCAGCAGTATAATAAATGGATAATATATTTTTCTTCGATTCGAAGAGTTGTTTAATTCTGTTCATAATTTTAAATGGAAATGGCAAATGGAAAGTAGAAAATAGATTGCAGGCAAAACTAATTCCCATTTTTCTATTCTCTATTTTCTTATCTTATAAATTAAAATATTTAATATAAGTGTCTAAATCCTTGTCTCCTCTACCCGACAAGCAAATTACTACATTTTCGCCGCCCTTAAATTCCATTTTCTCTAAATAAGCTAAGGCATGTGCACTTTCGATGGCAGGAATAATCCCTTCCAATTGAGTAAGCAATAATCCGGCATCTAAACTTTCTTCATCTGTAATCGAAACATATTTCCCGCGACCGGTTTTGAATAAATGTGCATGTTGCGGACCAATACCCGGATAATCCAATCCGGCAGAAACCGAATGGGGTTCTACCACCTGCCCATCTTCTGTTTGCATTAAGATACTTCGGCTACCATGTAATACACCTTCTTTACCTAGATAGGTTGTGGCTGCAGAAAGTCCACTGGAAACACCTTTACCCGCTGCTTCAACAGCAATTAGTTTTACATTTTCATCATCCATAAAATGATAGAACATGCCCATAGCATTACTTCCACCACCTACACAGGCTAAAACATAATCAGGTTGGTCGCTTCCTGTTTGTGCTAATAATTGTTTTTTAGTTTCTTCTGAAATGATGGATTGGAAAATCGCCACCATATCAGGGTAAGGATGCGGACCAACCACAGAACCAATAATATAATGCGTATCTACCGGATTATTAATCCAATCTCGCATGGCTTCGTTAGTGGCATCTTTTAACGTTTTACTACCAGAGCTTGCAGGCACAACCTTGGCACCCAGCATTTTCATGCGAGCTACATTTGGCGCCTGACGCTCAATATCCACCTCACCCATGTAAATTACACATTCAAGGTTTCTCAAAGCACAAACCGTAGCAGTTGCTACACCATGCTGACCAGCACCAGTTTCTGCAATAATCCTCTTTTTACCAAGCTTTTCGGCAAGAAGAATTTGCCCGATTGTATTGTTGATCTTATGCGCACCTGTATGGTTTAAATCTTCTCGTTTTAAGAAAATATTAGCGCCATACTTCTCAGAATATCTTTTAGCCAGATATAATGGCGAAGGGCGACCAACATAATCTTTCATTAATTGATGAAATTCTTTCTGAAAATCGGCATCGTCAATAATCTTTAAATAATTCTGACGCAATTCCTCTACGTTCGGATAGAGCATCTCCGGGATATAAGCCCCACCAAAATCTCCGTAATATCCTTTTTCGTTTACTTTGTATTTCATAATATTTTTATCAAATCCGCTAGTTTAAACCAACTCTTATTTCCCATGAATGAAGTCATGGCTTATGTTTTTATTCTTTATGCTATTCCAATCCAACCAAGCCTTACCGCTTCATCCACGTAGCGCTTCAATCCGGCCTAACAAATTTTGGAGATTGCACTACTAATGCCAAAGCAGAAACTTTAATACAAAAATTTTCAGCCGATGTTTTTGTTTCTTCTTGACATCAAAAAGAAGACGCCCTTCTGGCTAGGACAATATATTTATAAACGCCTTAACCTTTTCTACATCCTTTACACCAGGCTCAACTTCAAACCTGCTATTAATATCGAGTGCATACAGTTTTGAATCTTTTATCTGCTTTATTGCTGCTGCATGCTGCAGATCAATCCCGCCACTTAAAAAATATGGCTTATCCAATTTATAATCATCCAGCATCTTCCAATCAAAGGTTTTTCCCGAACCACCATGTGCTTTTGTTTTCGTATCGAACAAGAAGAAATCAACTGCATCCATATATTCTTTCAGCACATTAAAATCAAAATCCTCATCAATACCAAAAGCCTTAATCACTTCTATTTCACCAGATATTGATTGTAACGCTGCACAATACCCTGGCGATTCACTTCCATGTAACTGAACAGCTTTAAGCTGATATAGATTTATTTTTTTCTTCACAACGTCCAATTCCTCATCCACAAAAACGCCAACCGTTTTAATTTCTGCAGGGATGTATTTAATTAATTCTGCAGAAACATCACTAATTAACCTTGGCGATTTATCATAAAAAATAAAACCTAAGTAATCAGGTCTTAATGCAGCAACCGCAGCGATATTGGCCGCCAGCTTCATTCCGCAAACTTTTAATTTAAACTTGTTCATTAGGCCACTAGCTTTTTAAAACTTTCTAATGCCTTTTTGCTTATTAAAGATTCTTCAGCTTCATAAAAACAATCGGCGAAAGATGCCGTAGGCTTGATGGTTTTAATAGCAAGGGCAGAATTACATAGCACTACATTGTTCTGAATATCTGTAGCCGCTCCATTCAGCACATCTATAAATATTTTTGCAGAAGATTCTACCGTGTCGCCACCTTTAATATCAGTTGAAGAAACCTTTTCAAATCCCATATCAGTTAGTGTTAAAATGCTTTCGCCCTTATTATTAAAAGTTTTAACATCGCAGGTTAAGGAGATCTCATCATAACCTTCTAAGGCATGCACGATCGTATAACTTTTTGTGGTATCCTGGTACAGATAGTTGTATAACCTAGCCAGTTCCAGACTGAAAACACCAACCATCTGATACTTTGGCTGCGACGGATTCACCATAGGCCCTAACATATTGAAGAACGTTTTAATGCCCAAATCTTTGCGAATTGGCGCTACAATCTTCATTGCCGGGTTAAATAGGGGAGCATGTAGAAAACAAATGCCTGCATGATCCAAATTTCGCTTTAACAAATCCTGATTATTGGTAAAAGAATAGCCTAAATACTCCATTACGTTGGAAGATCCACAACCAGAAGACACGCCATAATTGCCATGTTTCGCTACATGATAACCGGCTCCTGCAACTACAAAAGACGAAAGCGTAGAAATATTGAAGGTGTCTTTCCCATCACCTCCGGTACCGCAAAGATCAATTAGTTCAAAATCAGAAAAGTCTGCTTTTATGCCCAAATCCAACATGGCATCGCGAAACCCCTTCAATTCATCAACAGTAATATTTCGCATGGCATAGGCCGTAATAAAAGCCGCAATCTGCGAATCGTTAAATTCACCCTGAGTAATGGAAATGAGGATATTTTTTGCCTCTTCCCTACTAAAACTCTTATTCTCAAATAAATGGTTTAATATCCTTTTCATGCTGATCGGTTCTCTCCTACAAAAAATTGCAAAAAAAAAGGATTGCTTTTTGGGCAATCCTCTTCGTTGTGTATAAAATATTTTAAAATATATAACAATAGAATTTGCCTAACGAATTTCGTTATGCCACCACCAATTGTTATTTAAGTTTTTAATTATCATGTTTGTATAGAACAAATATTGATATACTTTTTTATAATTCCAAAATCTTTCTAAAAATATATGGCTTTCTTTCGAAGAAAAGTACAGTTTAATGATGATTTGGGTTTCGGCTCCACTCCCGTGATCAAAAATCAGCGCGTTTTAAATACTGATGGCACGGCGAATGTTGAGCGAACGGGCTTACCATGGTTTAAATTCGACGATACTTACACCCGGTTAGTGAGCATGAGCTGGCCTCGTTTTTTTCTGATCATTTTAATTACTTACTTAATTGTAAACACACTTTTCGCTATCGCCTATAATGTAATTGGAATCGAAAATCTTAATGGTGCAAAAGGCATTACGCTTCGGGATCAGTTTTTTGATGCCTTTTTCTTTTCTGCACAAACCATCTCTACAGTAGGTTACGGCCATATTTCTCCGCAAGGTTTCATCACCAGTGTGCTAGCCGCTTTCGAAAGTATGTTGGGGTTATTGGCTTTTGCACTTGCCACGGGTCTTCTTTACGGTCGTTTCAGCAGGCCAACTTCTAAAGTCTCCTTCAGTAAAAAAATGGTGATTGCGCCTTATCAAAACCATACGGGTTTGATGTGCAGACTGGTTAATCTTCGCAAAAATTCATTGATAGATATTGAAGCACAAATGTTTATGACCTATAATGAAACTATTGACGGAAAACTTAAACGTAGTTTCTATCCGCTGGAATTAGAACGAAGCAAAATTAGTATACTGCCGCTCAACTGGACAATCGTTCATCCCATTACAGAAGACAGTTTATTATTTGAGAAAACGATAGAAGAATTAAAGGTTGCTGAAGTGGAAATTGTGCTTATTTTAAAAGCTTTTGATGATACTTTTGCGCAAACAATTCATGCCAGAACCAGTTATCAGGATGAAGATATTGAATGGAACTCGAAATTCGAACTGATGCATTACCATAACACAGCAGGTAAATTGGTTCTGGATTATAGTAAATTAGATGAGATAGAAAAAGCGGGTGTTTGATCTCTCACTGCACCCATTTAAGAACGTCAAATGAAACTAAATTAATTGATTTTTTCCATTCCCTAAGTTGCTTCTGAACACCCAGCGTAAATTCTATTTCCATAAATCAACAACAGCTATTTTAACTGTTTGCCCATTTTCCACTTGTTTGATGCATTCATCAGGTGTTTTTTATTCGCAATTGATTGACTCAGGTAAGATGTGGAATCTTGTTCTGCTTATTTAAAGGTAACATTCAAAGCCATAAGAATCGCTTTAATTGTGGATCATTGCTTTTTATCTGAAATTGTTTTCTGAATAAATTCCACAATCTCCTGATACAAGTCATTCCCACCAAATATCATTTGACTGATCATAGGTACATGGCTTTTGCCTTTAATTTCCTTCATCACTACAGGCACATGATTTGCCTTCAATTTTTCGTACAGTATGGGTGTTTGAATTTTGATGGCTCTATAGGTTTTCTCACCATAGAAAAGTAAATGTGGATTTTTAATATTTCCGGCATAATGCATAGGGGAAGCGATTTTCCAAACGTCTGGTTTCGTGGTAAATGTCCTCATGAAGTCGTAATAAAAATGGTCCTTTTCTGCTGTAGTGAGGTATTCAAACAGATCAAGGCCAAATGGATCGTTCAGAATTACACCTTTAATCGGATTTTTGAGGCCTACTTTTTTGAAATACTGCGGATCGGCGTTAATCAGCTCGCTTAAATGCGCACCCGCCGAATGCCCCATTACGAAAATCTTCTCCGCACTTGCCTGGTAAGTGCTGATGTTCCCTTGCACCCATTTTAAAGCTAAAGCACAATCTTCTGCCATTTTGCCGTATCGCGCATCAGGCGCCAGGGGATAATTTATAATTACCGTAACGATTCCTTTTCTGGCGAAATTTCTGCCTAACCACCAATATGTTTCCTTCTTTCCGCTGCTCCATGATCCTCCATGAATAAAAACCAACACCGGTTTATCTGCTACTCCATCGTTTTTATAAAAGATGTTTAGCGTATTTTTGATCTCAGTATTCCCTGCGTAATTAATATTTTTAGCCGTTTTTACTTGAGCAGAAGATATTATGGCTTGAAACAAGAGCATTACTAAAGCGAGTTTTTTAAGCATACAAATAATTTTTCTATCAAAATAAACGGAATTGTGAAGATTGTGGATTTTTGGGTTTGGGAGTAGTGAGTAGCAGGTAGTGAGTAGCAAGTATTGAGTATCAAGTAGCGGGTATCAAGTAGCAAGACTGGTTGCTTAAAGTCAATAAACCGTTTACAACCGCATGCTTCATTTGATAAGCGTGCAGCAGAAATAAAAAAGTAATTCGATATTCAACTTTGGTTCTACCTCTCTGGGCTTTTAGCTTTAGTCTTTAACCTTTCCGCTTTGGTCTATTTTCTTTTAGCTTACCTTCCAATTAACGGATTCTTCTCTTTAGCGAGCAAATCGAATACCTTTTTATCTACGAAAGCTGGGAACAACTTATTCATCCAAACCGCCAATTTACCTTGACCTGTCATGATTAACGTCCGTTTACGCTGTTCGATTCCGTTAGCAATTCGGCTGGCCACTTCTTCTGATGACATCATTTTACCTTCATCCATACTGGTTTCGCCATGTGCAACACCATCTTTAGACAATGCAGTAACGCGAATGTTAGATGCCGTAAATCCCGGGCAAGCCAATAGTACATTTACGCCAGTATTTAGTAATTCTGTTCGCAATGATTCGATGAAACCATTCATGGCGAACTTCGAAGCTGAATAACCTGTTCTTCCCGGCAAACCTCTGTAACCTGCAATAGATGAAACGCCTACTATAGAGCCTTTAGTCTTTAATATCTCTGGCAAAGCATATTTAGTACAATAAACGGTTCCCCAGAAATTTACATCCATCAGGTTTTTCAACACGGACAGATCCACATCATTAAATAAAGCACGCATCGATAATCCAGCATTATTTACTAAAACATCAATCTTTTGAAAAGAGACTAAGGTTTGCTTAATGATCAATTCGCAATCTGCCTCTTTACTTACGTCAGCCTGAACAGCAACTGCCCTAATCCCGTATCGTTTTTCTAAATCGGCAGTAATTTCGCAAAGTGTTACATATTGACGGGCAGCCAAAACTAAATTTGCTCCTCGTTTAGCAAATTCCTCCGCACAGGCTTTACCTATTCCGCTGGATGCACCAGTAATGATGATGACTTTATTTTTGAGTTTCATTTTTTTGTGTCTTGTTTTTAGTATTGAGTAGTGAGTATCGAGGGGGGGATGCTTGGTGGTGGGGATTAAGTAGTGAGGATCAGGTATCAAGAGGGAATGCTTAGTAGTGGGTATTAAGTAGTGAGTATTAAGTAGTAAGTATCAGGTATCAGGATTGGGTACCTGTTCATTTCTATTGTATTATTTATTTGGGACTTCCGACTCGAGACTTTCGACTTCAGACTCTAAACTCCTAAACTATTTCATCATGGCTGTCTCATAGGGTACGCGGGTGATGATCGAACGACCAAGCGTAATTTCATCAGTATATTCTAATTCACCTCCAAAAGCAATTCCGCGCGCAATGGTAGTTACCGGAACGTTATATTCTTTTAAGCGTTTATAGAGATAGAAAAGTGTGGTATCGCCCTCCATGTTCGGACTAAGGGCAAGAATAATTTCTTTGATTCCGCCGGCTGCCACTCTGGAAACTAATCCATCAATGAACAGATCAGTAGGCCCAATTCCATCCATCGGAGAAATTAATCCACCTAATACATGATAAACACCAAAGTACTGTCCGGTATTTTCAATCGCCATTACATCACGGGTATCTTCTACCACACAAATGGTTTCTTTATCACGCTTCAATGATGTGCAGATTTCGCAAACTGCAAAATCTGAAATATTATGACAAATGCTGCAGTGTTTGATCTGTTGTTTAAGCTTTATAAAAGTATTGCCAAACTGGTTCACTTCCTCCTGTTCTTTATTTAAAAGATGTAACACCAAACGTAAAGCCGTTTTTTGTCCCACACCAGGTAATTTAGAGAATTCGTTTACTGCATCTTCAAGCAGTTTGGATGAAAAATTCATGGCACAAAAATATGAAATAGTTGTTTGGTTTTTTAGTGCTTTTGTTTTTTAGTTATTTTGTGACGGTACTGAAAAAACTAACCATCTAACCACCAAAACAACTAACATTAATTTCTTACATTTAGCTGCTTAAAACAAAAATATGTCGCCAACTATACTTTTATGCTTCCTAATTGGGTACTTTTTATTGCTGATCATCATTTCATTTGTAACATCTAAAGGTTCATCGGATAATGCCTCATTTTTTATCGCCAATAGGAACTCTAAATGGTATCTTGTAGCCTTTGGGATGATTGGAACGGCACTTTCTGGCGTAACATTTATTTCCGTTCCAGGAGAAGTTGGTGCCCCCGCCGGAAACCAGTTTCAATATTTTCAGTTTGTTTTAGGTAATGCTGTCGGCTTTATCATAATTGCAACAGTGCTGTTGCCGCTCTATTACAGAATGAGGCTAACTTCTATTTACAGCTATATAGAACAACGTTTAGGGTATTTTAGTTATAAGACTGCAGCATCGATTTTCCTATTGAGCAGAACATTGGGCTCCGCCACCAGACTATACCTGGTAGTGATTGTTTTGCAGCGATTCATTTTCGATAATTACGGCATTCCCTTTTGGCTTACTGTATTAATTTCCTTAGCATTGATCTGGTCTTATACTTTTAAAGGTGGATTAAAAACCATCATTATTACCGATACCCTGCAAACGTTTTTCCTTGTCTTGTCGGTATTTTTAACTATTTATTTCATTTGTAGTAGTCTGAACTTCGACATCCCGCAGGCTTTTGAAACCATTAAAAGCAGCAGTTATTCAAAGATTTTCTTTTTAGATGAGTTTTTAACCAACAAGTTTTATTTCAGCAAACAATTTATCGGTGGCATATTTGTAACCATTGCCATGACGGGTTTAGACCAGGATTTGATGCAGAAAAACCTGAGTATGGGTACAATAAAAGAAGCACAAAAAAACATGTTTACCTTTACGGGAGTATTCGTAATTCTGAATGTATTCTTTTTAAGTGTTGGTGCATTATTGTATATTTTCGCAGCAAAGAACGGCATTGATATTCCATTGGATCACTTTAGTGGAAAACCGAGAACAGACTTACTTTTTCCTGAAATTGCGTTGAATAATTTAGGTGCGATACCAGCTATTATATTTATGCTGGGTTTAACTGCAGCCACCTTTGCGACAACCGATTCGGCACTAACAGCACTTACCACTTCGTTTTGTGTTGATTTTTTAGGCATGAATAAGGCAGAAAATGTAAATGCTAAAGATGCGGTAAAAAAACGCCACACTGTACACGTTGCATTCTCTATCCTGATGTTTTTGGTAATTATCGTAATCAACGCTTTAAATAGTTCATCAGTAGTGAGTTTAATTTTCACCATTGCCTCTTACACTTACGGACCGCTTCTTGGATTATATAGTTTTGGATTGTTTGTAAAAAAACGCGGTTTGCATGATAAATTAGTGCCGATAGTTTGCATATTATCGCCTTTTTTATGTTACTTGCTTTCAACGTACTCCACCAAATTATTAGGCGGTTACGTTTTTAGTGTTGAATTGATTTTAATTAATGGTTTAATCACATTTATAGGTTTGCTTTTTATCAGCAAAAAAACTGATGCACAAACCAAATTTTAATATATAGCATACAGTACATATGACGAGTGAAGAAAAAATTAGAAGTGCCTTTGAAAATAAAGATTGGCAAGAAATTAAAGTAACAGATTCCTGGCAAATTTTTAAAATAATGGCCGAATTTGTCGACGGTTTTGAAAAGTTAGCGAAAATCGGTCCCTGCGTAACCATTTATGGCTCAGCACGTACTGCAGAAACAAATAGATATTATCAACTGGCCGAGCAATGCGGCAAACTTTTAACTGATCGCGGTTATGGTGTAATTACCGGCGGTGGGCCCGGTATTATGGAAGCTGGTAACAAAGGCGCATACAACAATGGCGGTAAATCTGTGGGTTTAAATATCGAATTGCCGTTTGAGCAGTTCCATAATAAATACATTGATCATAATAAATTATTAGAGTTCGATTACTTTTTTGTGCGCAAAGTGATGTTTATGAAATACAGTCAGGGGTTTGTTGTGCTACCTGGTGGCTTTGGTACCATGGATGAACTTTTCGAGGCCTTAACTTTAATTCAAACTGGTAAAATCGCACGTTTCCCTATTGTGCTTTTGGGTAAAGATTACTGGAGTGGTTTAATTGACTGGATTAAAGGCACCATGTTGCAGAAGGAACACAATATCCATGAAGAGGATCTGAATTTATTTAGACTGGTAGATACAGCAGAAGAAGCAGCAGAACACATTTTCAGGTTCTACGATAAGTATGTATTGAAACCTAATTTTTAAATAGATTAAAGAACAGGATTAAGAATTTGAGGATTTGGATATTGAAATATTCTCTCATTCAATCCTTCAAAATTGAAATCATGTTGAAGTAATATTCTCTCATTCAATCATTCAAAATGTAAATCATTATAAAGAAAGTGCTCTAACCGTGGGCACTTTTTTTATTTACAACATTTCCTGTAACGATTCGTTTATTCGGCAGTCTAAAAGAAAACCAGGAAGTGATGGAGAAAATATTAAATTGGAGAAAAGGTTTATTTGATAGTAATTATCAGGTATGGGAGAGTACATTTCTTAAGTTTTCAATCAATTTCAGCTCTTTTAAAAATTCTGCGATAGCCACCACACAAGAGGGTATTTACTGGTTAAAAAGTGAGGGCTATTCCAATCCGGAAACTAAAATATTCAATCAGAAAAATGAGGTTTTGGCCGTTATCCGTTATGATTGGATAAACTTTAAAGCGAAGATTTTTTGTACTTCAGGAGAGGAATTCGATTGGAGTTATCAAAATAGCTGGGCAAGCAGATGGTCTGTTAATAACCATAAAAATAAGCAGGTTATCTATAATTCATCATCTGGCGGAGGCCTCATTCACAACAATATTGACGATGATCTGGTAGTTGTAGCCGGACTTTTTATCCGGGAATATTACACCCGGATTCTCTATCTATTTATTATCATTATGGTAATGCTCTCCACCAGCAGAAGTATTTTTTAAGTTTAAAATGCTTACCTGTTGAACAACAATTTGATGTTGATATTAATTGAATGATTTTAGATTCGTTTCTGAATACGTTGAGTCAAGTGAAGTGGGCGCGCCTGGTTAAAACCAATCTTGTAAAAGATCTGAATTGAGTTCGGGAAAACTTGACACTATAGTCTTAAAGTCCGCTTACTCCCCCGCTCACTACTAATTTCATTGCATCAGCTGCGCTCATATTTAAATCTGTAACCTTATCTCGTTTTACAATACAAAGTTGGCCTGCAAAGGAATATGATAGGGGAAAATAAACGGCTACATCATCCGGCAGATCAAGTTTATGGAGATCATTCTGGGTTAAGAAGCCAATTTTCTTTAATCCACCTTCTACCTCAACCAATACCGGGTGATTAAATTTCTTTTCATCGCCAACAAAAGCCTCTGTAAGATCTTTAATGGAGGAATATATAAAGTTGAGGAGCGGCAGTCGTTTCATCATCCGCTGAAACCAATTATACATGGGCTCAGTAACCAAATTGGTCACAAAGATTCCAGCGAGCAAAATAATGGTTAAAACGGTAAGAAGTCCTAAGCCTGGAATATTTCTGCTCTCACCTGTACGGGGATTTACCCCTAGTATATTATTGACATTCAACCAGCTATCTACAGTGGTTACCGCCCAAACCACAATAAAAATGCTCACTGCAATGGGTACTACAATTAATAAACCTTTTATCAAATAGTTTAATATTGCTCTCCCGATTTTGTTCATGCTGCAAACTTATTTAAAAATGTTCAATAGTTGTTAGTTAAAGGTTTATTAGTTTATTGATCTGAAAATTCAATAGCCACCAGCCATTGGTTTGCAAGTTACGAGTTGAATAGTCATTGGTTAACATGGCTATAAAGTGTGTTCAGACGAATGAGTTATTGACTCCATGACAAATGAACTGACTTATTCATAAAAATACACGCGCTTAACCCGCTGTGATATAGCGGTTAAGATTTCATAAGGAATGGTATGGATATCATCCGCCAGCTGCATAATGGTACGTTCTTTATTAAATACGATCGCTTCATCACCAGCGCTTACATCCAAACCAGTAATATCCAGTATGGTCATGTCCATACAGATAGAACCGATGGTTGGAACTAAATGACCATTAATAAGCATTTTACCTACCCCGTTTCCGAAATCACGACGGTAACCATCTGCATAGCCGATTTTTACGGTCGCAATTTTACCACCATTTGGCATCACCCCTTGCCTGCTGTAACCTACAGTTTCGCCGGCATCTATGGTTTTAACTTGGGTAACCGTGGTTTTTAAAACCATTGTGGTTTGCAATCCGCGGTTATTTAAAAGTCCAGCATCGAAACCGTACAAACCAATTCCCAACCGAACCATGTCCATTTGCCCGTCTGGCCAGCGACTAATTCCCGAAGTATTGGCAATATGAAGTATAGGTTGGTAACCCAAAAAATTGATTAATTTGTTAGCGATAATTTTAAACTTATTCATCTGTTGCTGGGTAAAACCATCATGCTCTGCTTCACCACTTGCAACCAAATGCGAAAATATACTTTGAATTTTTACCTTTTGAGCATCTTTTAGCAACTCAGTTAATTTATCAATTTCATCATGATCAAAACCTAAGCGATGCATTCCACTATCAATCTTTAAGTGCACAGGATAATTTGTAATCTCTTCAGGAAGCGCGTTTAAAAAGCTTTTCAAGATTTCAAGGCTATAAATCTCAGGTTCCAAATGGTGATTTACAATCGCTTCAAAAGCAGATTCTTCGGGACTCATCACCATAATAGGCAAGGTGATTCCAGCCTTACGCAAAGCAATCCCTTCATCAGCATAAGCCACTGCCAGATAATCAACTTTATGAAATTGCAGCAAATTGGCAATTTCGAAACTTCCGCTTCCATAAGAAAAGGCCTTTACCATGGCCATGATTTTAACACCTGGCTTAATCTTCGATCGGTAAAATTGTAGGTTACCTACCATTGCATTTAAGTCGATCTCCAATATGGTATCGTGTATTTTCTGGGTTAGAATTTTGCTGATTCTTGCAAATTCAAAACGCCTGGCTCCTTTTACTAAAATCGTTTCATGGCTAAATTGCAAACCTGGAAAATCATGAATAAAAGCATCTGTATTATCAAAGAATTGTGTTTCACATTGAAAAAGCACCTCATATTGAGCAAGGTTCGCTCCGATTCCAATCAGTCGATTTACTTTCTTTTGTGCAAGCAAGTCGGCTATTTCGGTATATAAAACTATATCGTCTTTCCCTGTTTCAAATAACTCAGAAAGGATAACAGTTTTTTTAGCATGCTGATTTTGTTGATTGAGAAAATCTAAAGCGATGGCCAGCGAAGAGATATCGGCACTGTAAGAATCATCAATAATAGAACATTGATTAATGCCGTTTTTAAGTTCGAGGCGCATACTTACATGACTCAACTTATCAAGACGTAAACTGGCCTGTTCTGAGTCATAACCTAAAGCCAGCAAAGTAGCCCAGCAAATAATGCCATTTTCGATAGAAGCTTTATCTTTAAATGGAAGAAGACAAGTAATTTCCTGATCCTGATGAATCGCCCGCAAATGACAATTTCCTTCAAGAGGTTCTATTGCAATAATTCGAAGATCTGCCCTTTGGGTACTGCTCCAACTAAATTTTCTTTGACCTGGTAATGCTGAAAAATCAATTCCGGTAACATAATCCGGAGAATAAATAAATAATTCGCAGGTTGCAAAAAGTTTAAGTTTTTCAGCTAGTTTTTCTTCTTTAGAGGCGAAACCTTCTGCATGTGCTTCTCCAATATTAGTCAGGATGCCAATTTGCGGCTGGATGATTTCTGCAAGCGTTTCCATCTCGTTTGTAGCGGAAATACCCGCTTCAAAGATTCCAAGGCTATGATCGGCATTGATTTGCCAAACAGAAAGTGGCACCCCGATTTGAGAATTATAACTTTTCGGACTCCGGATAATATTAAAATCTACCGCCAGCAGCTGATATAACCATTCTTTTACTATGGTTTTTCCATTACTGCCTGTTATGCCAATCTTTTTTAAGTTAAAATGATGTTGATGAGTGGTAGCAAGTTCTTGTAGGGCTTTAAGCGCGTCATCAACAAGGATAAAATTACAATCAGGATATAAGGCAATATATTTTTCTTCGGTTATTACAAAATTTCTAATCTGTTTCTTATAAGCATCTTCAATAAACGCATGCCCATTCCGGTGAGAAGTCAATGCAAAAAACAATGAATTTTCTGCCACCAGCACCGATCGGCTATCAACAATCAAATATTGAATTATAGCCTGGCTTAAGACTAATTTGGCATCAGCCTGAAGAATTTCCGCAATGGTTGAAATGGTATAAATTGGGTTTTGCATTATTATTTATATTCAAAAAAATACTTCAATCGCTATTATTTTTACGAATTTCATCAATTAATTATGAAAAGCGGCAAACAAGAGACAGCAATATTAGACAAAAAACAGGCACTAGCCAAAGCAGAAAATTTTTGTGTCTACCAGGAACGTTCGCAAAAGGAAGTTCGATATAAATTGGTAGAATGGGGAATGCGCGGGGATGAGCTGGAAGAGATTCTATCTGAATTGATTGTAAACAACTTTTTAAACGAAGAGCGTTTTGCTAAATCATATGCTTCGGGTAAATTCAACATTAATAAATGGGGTCGCGTAAAAATCAAACAAGGTTTAAAACTGAAGGGTGTTCCAGATAGAATTCTGCAAAAGGCTTTGTATAGTTTAGATGATGATGATTATATGCAGACTTTGGAAAATCTGGCCATTAAAAAAGCGAATGCGCTATCAGAATCTAACCCTTTAAAAAGAAAAATGAAGCTTACAACCTATCTGCAGGGTCGCGGATTTGAAATTGATTTAATTTTACTTGCACTGAAAGCCAGCAATTTAAACTAAATATTAAATTTTTAATAAAAAATCCCTTGACAGAAATAGAAATCTGTCTATATTTGCATCACCAAAACGAAACAGCATATCGGTTTTGTTCATGCGAAAGTAGCTCAGTTGGTAGAGCACGACCTTGCCAAGGTCGGGGTCGCGAGTTCGAATCTCGTCTTTCGCTCTAAATGCCTTCTTACCAGGAGGCATTTATTTTAAAAGGTTAACCTACCGATGGATTTCGGAAAAAGGCTAATGCTCGGGTGGTGGAACTGGTAGACACGCAGGACTTAAAATCCTGTGCTTTCAAAGGCGTGCGGGTTCGATTCCCGCCCCGAGTACAAATTCAAAATCGAAGTAAAACCTTTCAGAAATGGAAGGTTTTTTTAGTTATAGCTATTTTGGTTAATCGATAATTAAATTGGGGATCAAGCGGAAAGGGAAAATACAAGTATTTTATTACCTTCTCTTAAATTGCAAGTAGATTTTATAAGAGAATTTTGAAGCGAGTTTGACTAGTACGAATTTCTATTTCAATGTTGCTACTATTTAACATCCTCTTATTTTGTCTTTAAATTTGATAATATGTAACTTTGATAACGTAATGTTAAATAGCATATGGAAGTTACAGTAGACATTGGGTATGAGCAGCTTTTGGACGCAATTAAAAAATTACCTGCCGCAAAGATTAATCAGCTAAAAACTGCATTAAATGAGGGATTTATTCAAGAAAAAGCGACGGCTGAGCTTTCAGATTTTCAGAGTTTCCTACTAAATGCACATAATATGGGTTCAGATCAGTATAAACAACATAAGATTGACAGGAAGCATTTCAACGTATGGAGAATGAAATAATTTGCCTTGATACTTCAATACTTATTGATCTATAAAGAAAGAAAAACAAAGAGAAAACGGCGTTTTTTCAACTTACTTCAAAATATAACCTATTTGCGGTATCGGTAATCACTGAATTCGAAATCATGATTGGGGCTACCCCTGAACAGATTCACTTTTGGGATGATTTCTTTTCAAGGGTTACGATCTTACCTTTTGATAAAAAGTCAAATGATCAAGCAATAAGCATTTATAAACAACTGAAACAAACTTCCAAATTAATTGAATTGCCAGATTTATTAATTGGAGCTACCGCGTTGGGGAATCAGCTAAAGATTGCTACGCTAAACAAAAAACATTTCGAGCGAATAGCTGGTTTGGAAATCGTTAATTCGTAAAGGAAATATTTTTATGTTACGAGTTTTTGACTTAAGTTATCTGTGATTGAGAAATTGGATTTTCATAAAATAGATAGTTTGATTGTTATCTATAAGATTTCAGGAACTGAGCTACTTTTCGCAGGTTTATATCTTAAACAAATTAGTTAAATTCTCGATAAACCTATTAAATACGTTTGGATATTTGTAACGTTGCCATATTGCCAAAAGAACACTTCTATGCGACGAACTGCATTATTGCCTTTAAATCCTCATGAAGATATTTGTATAGCTGTAACGGTGGGAGTAGTTCAAAAAAAATCGAAATAAAAGCCAATTAGAATCAGGGCTTTTTATTTATTGCGAAGATGTAGAATCATTAAAAATTGCAGAATCGAGCGGAATTTTACATTTTAAAAAATCGCAGCTAATTAATTTTCGAATCACAAAAGGATAAACTAAAGAAGGCTTATTAAAGGGATCAAAAAAAATTTTCATTTAGTTTTGCATCTGATATTTATATTCCTATATTTGCAACCCCAAAGGGAATACAGCGATTGTATTAATTATGCGAAAGTAGCTCAGTTGGTAGAGCACGACCTTGCCAAGGTCGGGGTCGCGAGTTCGAATCTCGTCTTTCGCTCCAAATGTTTTCCTACCAGAAAGCATTTTTTTTTAAAGATTAATCTTTCCGGATATCGGAATAGACTAATGCTCGGGTGGTGGAACTGGTAGACACGCAGGACTTAAAATCCTGTGCTTTCAAAGGCGTGCGGGTTCGATTCCCGCCCCGAGTACTTCAAAAAAAAATCGAGACTAAAAGCCAATCCTAACCGATTGGCTTTTTTGTGGAGGACAGAATTATTCTTCTATAGCAATTAGAATGAATTAAGCACAATCTATATAGTTGCCATATGAAATCTAATCATCAAGCCTCTCGTTTATATCCATTTGTTGATGTAAAACTCTAATAATTTCCACTAGACTAGCTTTTAAGTTTAACTTATAGAATATAAAATGAGACTTTACGCGAGCCCGAAAATATCCGTCTCTTATATGATTGTTATCCTCTCCTGATTGTGGATTTTCTAAGATATACTCGATTTCATTCATCAACAAGCCAAAAATACCTATCTGTCTGTTCAATAAACCAATTCTCAAAAGTATAAATCCAGATGTTTTCGAGGTCTTTAAGTGCTTCGTTACTAATTTTATACTCCATTGTCTGTAGAGTGTTTTTGATGCAAAGACTCTAGAAAGTCTTTCTTATCAAAGCTTTTCACAAAGCCAGATTTTTCACCTTTCTTCAATTCCTTGACAAGTTCAGCTTTTTTGGTTTCCGAATATTCGAACATCTTTGAGGCGGCCCGAACTACCTCACTCGCGGATGAGAATCTTCCGGTTTCTAGCTGTTTATTTATAAAACTGTCAAAATAGTCTCCCAATAATATAGATGTATTTTTTGCCATGATTATTCAATGCTATAGACAAAAATACCAATTTGGTATGTTTTGCAAATCTCCGATTTTTTAGATATTCAAAACATTCGGATATTCGTACCGTTGCCATATTGCAAAAGCCCATCCATAGGCAATCAAAAGTAATATCACCTCTAAATCTTCATAAAAATGTTTGTATTTCTGTACCGTTAGGAGTACTTCAAAAAAACCGAAAATAAACGCCTTGATAAAAATCAGGGCTTTCTGTTTTAAGAGAAATTAATTATTTTGTATATGTACAGATTTGACTTTTTCTATTTTCCTTTCTTATTTCCAGATCTATCTTTCTCTACTATCGAAAACTATAGCCATAACCTAAAGTTGTAGTCAAATCATTTGTTTTGCCCTTTACCCTCATATTCCTATTCTGACTCATCAAACTAAAATTGAGGTTATGCTTCTTCAACATTACATAAGATGCATTAGCCCTGATATTCAGCACGCTACTCTGCCTTACCCCCATCGAATTGCTCAGGTTATAGGAAGTGGAAAGACTCGTATTTAGTGTCTTCTTAAACAGTTTCGCATTTACTGAAAGTGTTGGACCCATTGTTAAGAAATCATTTTTTCCAATGGTGTTATAACTGGTATTGTATGCTAGCGTAATTCCAATTCCTTGTTTAATCAATACTACATTGTAAGCGGCGGCCAGATTGTAAAATTGAGAAGCGTTTCCATTAGCTATAATTCCACCCTGTTGATCTGTAGCGTCCTGAAAACTCATGTTCAAATTTAGGGCCTGGGTTTGCTTTTCATTCTTTTGAGTCATCCAATTAATATTTGCATTGGCATTTTGTGAAATCTGTACATAGTTAAGGGTATCGATATTCTGGAATTGAGATGACTGATTAATATAATCAAACTTCGGCCTCATATTCATATAGGTTTGAAAATTAGAATAACTTGCCGTGGTTTGTATCTTCTCATTTGGATTGTAGCCTATATTCGCGGAGCCTACAAAACGCCTGGTACCTGATGCTTTGCTATGGTCAAGATCATCGCGCTGGAAACCAACATTAACTGCAATATTGGCCTTATCCTTTAAAAATACCTGCGATAGGTTTACCGTTATATTCTCCAAATCGCTGTTAAAATAATAGGCACCTAAGGTTTCATAACCTGGATCAACCCGCTCATAACCCACGCCTAGTGTACTTTTTTGATAGGTATAATTCATTTGTGTTTTAAACGCATTATAATATACTGTAGAGCCGTTGACAGTTGAAATTCGGCTTAAAAAGGTATTGGCTTTATTGTGCCTTGTAGTTGTATCCCGAAGATCTTTAGTTATACTGCTTGTAGCAAATTCTGTAGAAAGTTCTAACCCTTTTAGGGGTTTAACTTTCGCTTCCCAACTCATTACCAGGTTTTGTTTGGGATATATCATCAGACTATCTGGCTTATTGGACAATGAATTTAATTCATCTTCAGCCTTAAACATGGTTAACCCCAGCATATAACTTGCTTTTTCATAACTAACCTTGGCGCCGTACCCTATCCTTTTATATCCGGGCTGCGTTTGATTAACCAATGGGTTATACTCAACAGCTTTATTCAATCTACCATACATAGCACTTAATTTCCATTGCCCATCTGGAGTAATGTCAAAACCTATTCCTCTAAATTGATGACCATTTAACGTATAAGGTGAAAACGTCATTGCCACATCTCCAATATGCCCAGATATCCACTTAAAGGTGGGATTTAGACTTAATCGATTAGGTAAGGTAGGATAGCTGAAACCGTGCCCGCTATTGGTCAGGTTAAATGAAAATGGCAGATTGATCTGTCCGAAAAGATTGGCATTCACATTTCCTTGTAAAAAATAAGTAAATGGATCACGTGTGGTGGGCCCGTCTCCTGCGAACATTACACTATTTGCATTTATACCACCATTTATGCGAATGGGTTTTGCTTTACCTATCCCCTTTAAACTTTCTAAATTGATATTCTGTGCTTTCAGGCTGAAAGCTGAAAACAAAAAGACCAGAGAGAGCAATACCTTAAAACAAAAAGTAGAAAAACCAGGATGTTTGCAGTTATTTAATTTAATAGCTAAAGTGATGTTCTTCTCTTTTGGTCTAAAATAATTTTTTAAAAATTTGATCATAGCGCATTTATATTTTTAAGGCGTTTTTTGCACTTTAATATCCACCACGATATAAGATTGAGTAGCGTTGGATACATATTGTTTGATTTTGATGGCTCCCTTTCGACCATCAGCAGTTTGGTAAAGGATAATTCTAGGTATAGCTATATTGGTAAATTGTTTTTTACCCGCAGCGGAGGGATTAATGGCGTAATTCTGAAAGGTAGCCCCATTGGTGATGGCATCAAAATCGGAACTGCTCATTACATCGCCACAACCACAGTTTTCCTGCGTATTGATTACCTTGCTTTTCATTGCCTGTGGTATGGCATTAAAGGTATATGCTGAAGCAGAATCTGGTGGAAGGAATTTATTGTAGGTGAAATTCTGGTTTAAACCAAAGTAAACCACATCTATATATTTTCCATCTGTGGAAAGGTCATCCCCAGCTTTAAAGGTTTTACGTAAACTCGTAGAAAAGAAACTACCGATAGTACTATGAGCGGTATTAACCCCGAGTTTCAAATCGGTAAAAGTTCTTAAATTTTTATTTGGCAGTACCGCGATGGTCTGCGTAACCTGTTTACTTTCTTTCCCATTCCCCGCCGTAAGCGTAACCGTATAGGTACCTGCGTTGTCAAAATGTATGTTTGGATTTTCGGCCGTTGAATGATCAATCGTTCCTCCCGAAGTTGTCCAGGTATAGGTTAAACCGCTAACGGTTCCATTTTTTAAGGTTGCATTTAAGGATACTTCGTTATCGTTATCTTCAAACGAGGGAACAATATCAAAAGATGGCGATAGTGAAGCTGCTACATGAATTTTTTTCGTCTTGGAGAAACTTTCCCTTCCATTGCTTACTGTAAGGATAATGTTGTGGTAACCTGTATCTACAAAATTAACAAGAGCTGGTTGTTGCTCGGTGGAGCTAGCAGGTAAACCACCCTCAAATACCCAGCTATAAGTACTAGCCCCGATCGTTTTGTTATTCAGTTTGACTTGTACTGGAGAAAATTCATTGGTTTGGATAACCGGGTCAAAATCTACGGTTACCGCACTATCCAACTGTATGCTCACTTCTTTAACGCTTTCATTATCCTCATTCCAGGCTCGGAGTTTTACTTTATATGTACCAGCACGGTCGAACTGTATAATCCCAGGGTCTTTTTTATTAGAAACATTCGGACTACCGCCCTCAAAAGTCCATTCGTAGTTTTGTGCACCCGTACTGGTATTTACAAAACTTACCTTAACCGGAACCGTGAAATTTTGATTGATGATCTCGTAATTGAATCCCGCTTTGGCTTCGGTAATGGTTTCTTTCTTACAACCCATAAAAATGCCGAAGGAGATCAAGGATAAGACGTAATAATTTATTTTCATATTTGTAGAGCACTTGAAATTGATTTCAATTAACGATAAGAAAATGCATCTGAGATCTAATTCAGATACATTTCCTTAGCTTATTTTGTAAGGCTAAGGGTAGTTTCTGTATAGCTTACCCCATCCTTGAAAAGCTTTTTAAAATACAGTGTAAGATTATGGTCATCCAATTTTTGGATCGAAAACGTCATATCGCCTATAAGAATCTGAGTATCACTTTCAATTGTATAATCCATAACTTCTTCAGGATTTGTACCTTGCTTGATGTAGACCTTACCATCTGTTCTGAAGTCAAAATAGTCAGTAGATATTCCTTTATAGCTTGAAGTTGTTTTTGCAGATGGTGGAACGTTCTCGGTATTTATTGCTGTACCAATACCCCATTTAACTTGAATTTTTTGTGCTGTAGTTTGTACAACAACTTCATCCTTTTTACAGCTCACTAAGCTGAATAGGGCAACGAACATCATAATTGTGCTTTTGATTGTTTTCATTTTGCTTTCTGATTTTTAACTGTTTATTATTTAATTGATTAGTTTTTCTTCATTTTATCTTCCGCGCCAAAGCTGGCCTGCAGACTAAATCTTAAAGTATTTGCCATAGGACTTTTTTGCGTGCTGCCTAGCAGGTAGGCAAAGTCTATTTTAAAAACATGGTATTTAAAACCGGCACCCAGGGTTAGATACCGGCTGTTTCCCTTATTTGGATTTTGATAGTTATAACCAGCCCGTAAGGCAAATTTTTCCTGGTAACTGTACTCAATTCCAGTTGAAACACCTACTTCCTTAAATTCTTCTCCAATTCCACCGGGCGCATCGGCGAATGAGCCAAAAATACCAGCGGGAACTGAACGGTTCGGATCAACCCCTTTTGATATTTTTCCGTTCCCGTCATAAATAGGCTGGGTTGGAGCCATAAGTTTATTGAGGTCTATTGCAATAACGAACCTGTTGTCATTGTCTGGTAGCAAAGTAGCTGCTGTACCTAACTTAAAATTGGCCGGTAGAAAATAAGCTGCGCCACCAGTATTGTAACTGACCTTGGTACCAATATTGGAAAGGTTTATTCCGGCAGACCATATTGCGGATTGGCCAAAAAGTACCGTTTCTTTTTTATAAAGACCTGACACATCGGCGGCAATAGCCTTGCCTGCCTGTACCTGCGATCCGGTGGCAAACTGCCCGCTGTAAAGATTGCTATAGATAAAACGAAGCGTGCTGCCCATTGCAAAATCTGGCCCGAAACTTCGGGTATAACTTACATCGAAGGCGAGCTCATTTGGATTGTAGGTACCCAAATTTTGAAAATAGTTATCCGTGAACTGTACTGCACCTAATGAAAAATAGCGAAAGGAAGCGGCAATGGTATTTCTGTCATCCAAACGGAGATATCCACTCAGGTAGGCCAGGCTCATATCCGGTACCAGACTTTTTAACCATGGACTATAAGATACCGACGCTCCTGAACTGCCGACAGGTAAAAATGCGAGAGCCGACACGTTCATGGCTGAAGCATTTGCATCCGCATCAACCGCTACCCCGGCATTGCCCATGGCACCCGCCCTGGCCTGCGGTACTATAGAAAGGAAAGGAACTGCTGTTACAATATTGTTTTGCCTGCTCCCATCCGTCTGTATGCCTGAAATGGTTTGGGCATAAAGGGGCACCACCGCTAAAAGCAATGCCATTAATATTAATCCATTTTTTCTACTTTTCATTAATCCCTTTAGCATTTAAACAGCGCCTGCTGTGTTTACCTATAAGCTTAGGGATGTTTGCTTTTATAGGTTATTGTTATTCCATTGCCTTTGGGATGTGCAATGATTTTATTTTTCGACTAAACATATAGGGGTTGTTTAGTACTTTTTACAATCAGGGATGATTGTTTGTTTTCTTAAATTTTAGGCAATTGCCTATATTAACTTTGACTTACTAGCGCTTATCAATGTATCAGCAATAAATACTCGAAATTGCATTTTATACAGACAAGGCCCTCGCTAAAGTATTCATCTCTTGATGTATATAATACTCCAATGTTGGCTGACGGGTGTCGGACGTACAACTATAAAGACATCATAAATATTCAACTTCAAAGCCCATTTTTTATACTTGTTTCTTTTATTATTCTAACCTATTATTCACACGCTATAGGCGTGGGCTAGCGGGTGATATGCCTGTTGCTCTGTTCCAATGATTATATTATCATCCCATTCAGGTTTAAGTCTTCCGCCAGGGCGAATTAGATCAATTTTGAAACCAAGGTCCCCATACCGAAGCGCTTTACTGTTTTATATTAATTTTAAAAACACTTATCCTTTAAGAATTATTATCCACATTTGACACACAATTAACTGTCTTTGCCCTAATTAAAATTGCCTCATACTTATTACACTTTGGGGGAAAATATATATCTTTCACCACCCAAATCCGCATTCAACTCATCAAAATAAATATCCTTTACATCTAAAAAAGCATCTTCACAATTAGGAAATAAGACTTTTGAATTAGGTAGTTCAAATAGAATTTTAGCTGCATTTAACCAATCTTTTCTTTTCCATAAATTATTTAAATAGATTAATTGTTTTTTCGGCATAATCAAAAGCTGCTTTTGCTTCCTGCGAAACTTATAAATGACTAGTAGTCAGATTGGGTATTTATTGCTTTTAAATCATACAATTTATTTTGGTCTATTAGCAAATAATTTTCGGGATGTAATTTTAGATATTCTCTGGCGAATTCAAATAACAATCTTTTACATCGAACCTTATCAGTTGAAAAAAGAGATATTAATCTTTTTCCTTTAACAATATTTAAAACTACACAAGGGTTTTCTTCATCAGAATATTTTAAGTATTTATGATACGTATCGATATCTTGTCTCAGAAAATTTATATTTTCATCTAACCGTTTATTGTCATCAATATAAATTTTACTTAAATTTATTTCTTGGTTATGTCCTTGAAAAAAAATGGCTTCTAAATTATTTATATGATAAGCACTCCGCATTATACCCATAAAAATTTCTTCCTTGGTACTTAATTTCTCTGATAAAAACTGAATGTATGCCATTATTTTAATAAATTTAGAAGTTCTCGCAACGAATTGGCAAAGTCAATTCCATTGTCTTTTAGTTCACTAATATATTGTTTATCTGATTGAAATAATTCTCCAGCGCTATTGCATGGTAATGGCTCTTCAACATAAAGAATTTTTCTCCTATTATATGGGTTTATAAAATTTTCATTATTTGGTTTTGCGACATACGCAGCTTGTTCATCTAGTGTAAATTTATTTTTTGCCAAAGAAATATTTCTTTTAACCTCTATTATTTCATCAGCAGTTATAATATCCAACTCAGCAACTGTTTGATTTTTTGAATTCTTAAATAATTGGTTAAAGCCTTCTATTTTCTTTCTGGATTGAACTAACTCTGCAGCTTTAGCTTCAGCGACACCTCCCAAATCATTTGCATTCGCTTTCTTAGAAGCAATTGAGGATATTATACCTTGTTCTAATTGTTCTTCCCATTTGACTAATTTACCTGCCGGATTTATGTATTCAATTTTATTGCCATTTTTCACAATAGCACCTAATACTTTCTTACCAACAACATTCTCTACTACAATTCCATCCCCTTTTAAAAACCTGCTCCATCCTCTTAAAGTAGATGGTTTTACAATAAGCTCGGGCAGTAGCAAACCTGCATAAAAAGAACGAAGCTCGTCAATTTTATCTTCTTTAGCAGTCTGCATAATCTGCCCTGCAATAAATGCGGGCAGGATAATTTTCTCTCCATTACTTTCGAGAATTATCGGTGCAGTACCGTTCAGGGTAAACAGGTTTACACAGTGGTCTTCAAATCTGAATAACTTGTTGCCAGGTGCATCGCCATTGCAGGGCGTATCACTGTATAATCCCCTGCAGAGATAAAAGTAAGCAAAACCAAAAGTTAGGTCATTATTTGTTATGCCGAAACAAGAGATTTTATACTGCCCGTTCTCATTGCCCAGAATTTTTGTTTCCTGGGGATAAACGGTAGATAATTCTTCATTTCCTGTCCAGGTTTCGCTTATTTTTTTGGTTACTGCCGTGGCAAACGACAACTTATCAACCATTTTCAATTTTGCATAAACCGCCATTAAGGTCGCGGTTTCAGTGTTAATTTTGTCCTTTAGATAAGCGGTTGATATTCCCTTTATCAAATTATTTATTGCCTTGCCCTCATCGGTACCAACTTTATCTACCCGACAGTTTAGAAGTGATTTTAAACTTGTCCATTTCTGCTCGTCGGTTATAATTGGTGTTACAAAACTTGGTATGTTTTCATACAGATAATCAATGTTGTCACAATCGGCACCGACAAGTTTTAGTTCACTAATAAACTTATCGGTTACGGTTTTTTTGTACGGTTCTGTATAAGAAAAACCCTGCGCAATAAAGAGATACTCCATCTCTTCGGTATTGTTTGTTTCCAAACGGATGGCACGTTCATCACTATTTTCGTAATTGTAGTTTAAGGTATATTGTATCTTATCCAGGTCTGGCAGAATGCTTATCGATGAATAAACTTTATCGTTTGCACTTAAGTCTACATTCCCTTTTTTAACAGATAAATTCCCCTTTAAGTGAAATGTTTTTTGAATACCATCAACATTGGCACTATAAGATTTATCAATTGGGATTAAGGTTACAAGGCCTAAACTAGAGGTAGAGGAAATGGATTCCTTGCTTATAAAATTGGTATAATCATAAGCCACAACTTTTCCTTTGTTATCAATTAACCATTTAACCAGCTTATCGTAGTCTACTGCTTCAGCAAGTTTTTTACTCGCTGTTTTCCTTTCCTTTGCCTTATCTGCGTATTCCTTGATTTTTGTAGCCCTGGCTAGTATTTCCTTACATTTCGAATAATCGTCAAAATTCAGAAAATCTATATTTGGGCCTTTTTTGGGCGTAACAGTGTTCCCATCACAGCCATCGCCCGAGAGACCAGTATAGGCATCTCCAATAGCGGTTTGCTCGGCTTTTAATGCCGTTTTCTCTTCGTCTGTTAGGTAAGGACTTTTTAAAATCTCATTATAGATTTCGTTTTCATCTTTTCCCAGGATTTCAGCTGCCTTTTTGTTTTCTTCTGTTCCTGTATATTGGTCAGTAAAATCCTTTCTATTTTTGATCAGATTCGCAATCTCATTAATAAGTGTTGTTAAGTCTTCCGCTATCTGTCTGGTATCGGCAATCTGTTTCTCATTCGGGTCATAAGTCGTCTCAATCACCCCTCCAAACAGCTGTCTTTCGGTGTTTACCTGTATGCCGCTAAAACGAACCTTAACATTTAGCTGCCCCAGCATGGGGATGGTAACATACCCCTCACCGCTGAAACTTCCACCACCGGTTACCTTGGTCAGCTTTACCGGAAAACCACCTGCCATAATTAAATCGCCCTGGTTTAACGCCTGTATGGGTGTTCGATTGGTAATCGAAATCTCCGGACTGATCATCCCACAGTTTACCGTAGCGGTATCTTTCGGGTTGCCGTTGATTTCAAGTGTAAGCATATCTGAGTATGTTGCCTGATCTATCCCGATGCCGATGTTACCCGCTACGCAACTACTGCCCACACGGTATTCGTAAGTGCTTCCGGGCTTAAGATCGTAAAGCATAGCCCTATTTTCCAGCGTATTTACGCTGTACCATTTCGAGCCGCTTAAACTGCGTTCACGGTATTGCAGGGTATAACCACCTGCAGGAATGCCTCCGTTTGATGGATCGGCTGTCCAGTTAATAGTCGCCCGCCCACTGCTTACACTCGAATTAATGGCGAGTGGCGGTTTACAATCGCTTTGGTAGGTAAACCAGTAGATTTCGCTAAAACCGTTATTCCTATAACTGTCGGCCTGCTCGCCCGTTGGCGAAGTGCTTACCGCCCTTACCCGCCAGGCATAGCGCTTGCCCGGAATCAGCTGGGGTTCAGCAGGCCCCATCAATAAGGTGGTTGGCCTAACGGTAACCTGGCAAAGGGGTTGTGTACTCTCAAAAGCAGCCTCGGGTGCAATGCCTGTATCCCAAAGCTCTTTTAATGTAAATTCATATTCCGTATTAAAGGCGCCGTTCGGGCTACCCAGATTCCTTGGTGTCCACTGGAAAATGATGTTCTGGACGGCTCTGCTGGCTATGCTTTCGCCCTTTAATGGCAGGTTTAACAGTGGCGGATCTGAAAGCGTGATATAAGCCATGCTACAGCTTTTCCTACTAAGCACCTGACCTGTATTAACCTCTATCACTTCAAAACAGAAGGAATAAAAGCCCTCGGGCAGCTTGCCGTTCTGGGCATACATGGCCCGGGTTATGCCGGAGAAGTTGAGGTTATCGATATTGAAATAGGGTGCCAGATCGCCCAAACTTAGGCGCTGTGGAATACCCGCATCGAGTGTAATGGTGGGATAATAAACCCCATCTCTGCTCTGCAATTTGGCATTCTGCCCTTCAATGTACATGCGCAGGCGCACGTTTAACACAGGTTTCTGGAGATCGGTATTAGTCAGTACTACAGCCAGCCGTTCGGTAGTGCCGTTATAGTAATCACTCGTATTCAAGGAGTAGGGCGGCAACAGCACGGGACTCACCTGCACCGGATAGATTTGGGCTTTTGAGCCGAAAGCGAAAAGCAGAAAGAATAAAGCAAGACGTAGCGCTTTTATGCGGAAGATAGAGGGTATAAGGTTTTGGGTCTTAGAGACTAAAGACCAAAGCAGAAAGACTAAAGAACTGAAATTTTTCCGCCAGAATAGGTCGCCATATCGAGATAAACCCGGCACAGGCTGGCTCGCTTTTGCCAAAGCCTCACAATGACGACTTATCAAGTGATTTCCAGATCCTACCCTACTTTTATTTTTTATACTCATTTTATATATCTTATAGCGAGTATGATTAACACTCATTTTTTACTTTTTTGCCAACCATTATTGTTTGATATGACCACCCCGCCTTGCAGGCATCCCTCAGCGGGAAATTTCCCCTCATAGCTTTTATAAATGCAGTGGCCTCGGCTCGCTTCACAACCACGCCTCCCAATAGCGACGTATTGGATGGGTTCAGCGCTCTGGACTCTCGACTTCGCACTTTTTCGCTTTCAGCTTTACTGTATCACCACCTTGTAAACCATATTTCCTTTTGGCGTTTCCAAAACCATTACGTAAATCCCTGTCGAAAGTGTTAAGGAATAGGGCAGATTGTAACTGCTGTTCCCACTCTCCTCCCGGGTATCAATCAATTGACCAGTAATGGTATTTAGTAAGCGTAACTTAATTTTTGTAATTTCCTGAAGCTCAATTTTTGCATTAAAATTTCCATTGCTGGGATTCGGCGCAATGATGAAAGATTTAATAAACGGATCTTTCACTGTCCCAGGGTCGTTGAAGGAAGTACCCTCAATTACGGTAACTTGCTTGGTAAAAATCTTAAAGCAATCGCCTACCGTAGCTTTTAGTCCGATGCTATAGGTGCCAATTGCCGAAAAACTCAGTTGCAGGTCATCATCAGTTTTGGAAAGCACCTTAATGTTAGCATTGCCTGGAATTAACCATTCTACCTTCTGCGGTTTCGGACTACTAATATTTACCAAATGGATGGTTTCGTTCTTAAAGGTTTGTGTGGTGACTACAAATTCTGATGCAATTACAGCGGTACTCTTTTTGATTTCAATGGTATCTCTGCCCACACAGCCTTTATCGGTAAAAGCCTCCGCATAATAAATACCCGATGTACTTAAACTTACTTTAGCGGTATTGGCTGCGAAGCCGTAATTACTTGTCCATTTGTAAACAGCGCCATTTGGAATGGTGGCATCTGCCTCATGTGCCTGATCTACACAAAGGGTAATATCTGGACCTAAATCTATCTTAACGGCTTCGGGTTGCGTTAGGATATAGGTGATGGTTTTACTACAGCCCTTACTTTCTGAAACCGTTAAGGTATAAGTGCCAGCATGAAGATTGCTTAGGTTTTGGGTAGTTGCGCCATTACTCCACAAGTATTCGTAAGGTGGTATCCCGCCAGTTACAGTATGATTAATGGCTCCATCATCACTGCCAAAACACGTTGGATTTTTAACAAGATCAGCAGTAATTAGCAATGCATTTGGGGCAGTTACATTTACCTGTGTCTGAATTTGGCAACCATGGGCGTCGGTAACAAAAACAAGATAGTTTCCATCAGTTAGGTTTTTGATATTGGTGGTGGTATCCCCAGTGCTCCATTCAATATGGTAAGGTAATGTTCCGCCTATTACAGTAAGATTTGCTGTGCCGTTGCTATCGCCGCTGCAAATTAATTGTGTAGAAGAAACGGTTACCGCAAGTGCAACAGGTTCTGTTAAGTTAAAAGGGATAGATTCTTTAGTGATATTGTTCTGATCGGTAATTTTCACTTTATAACTCCCAGCATTGGCATTTATGAAAGTGCTATCGGTTTGCATTAATGGAGTATAAGTCCCATTTGTCTGTTTAAACCATTCGTATTTATATTTCAATCCTGGTATAACGATACCGCCTGCTGCCTTGGCATAAAGTTTTCCATCAGCATCGCCTTTGCAAGAAATGTATTTCAACTCTTCAATTTCTACTTTTAGCGGTGGTGGTTGTTTTAATGTAATGGTATCCATCAGCATACAACTTGAGGCATTTGCGGTTTGTGCCAAGGCATAATTGCTATCTGTTACCCTCAAAATGTACTTGCCATCTGCGGCATTATTTAAAACTGTTTTAAAAGGATTGGTGGTATTGATCACATTAGAAAGTGGGGTTCCATTTGTATCTGTCCATTGAACATTATAACTACCAGCGGTTGATGTGCCGCCTGAAATACTGATTTCTGCACGGCCGTCATTAGAGCCAAAAGCGGTTGGGTTAACGATATTCCTTGCATCGATTTTTAATGGCCCCGCCGGTTGAGTAATGGTTATGGTTTGGATAACCTCAGCTCCGTTTGCATCTTTTTGATAGCAACCGATGCTATCCGCTACCCTAATGGTATAGGTGCCAATATCCAGGTTCGTGAGCTGATGTTGATCGGCGGATGAAAACGCAACAGTAGTATAATTTACATCAGTCTGGTTTTTATATAAAAGCTTGTAAGCGCCATTTCCACCTGTCGCGTTAATTGAAATTATTCCGTCAGCTCCATCATAACAATAGATATCTCTTTTACTTACCTTAAAATTCAGTGCTGAAGGTTCTGTGAGTGCAAAAGGTTCGGAAGTGGTGGAAACCTGATTATTATCTTTAACGTTGACCTTGTAAACACTTGCACCTACAGCAGTGAGTATGCTATCCGTTTGTGTTAAGGTGGTAAATGTTCCATCAACTTCTTTTAACCATTGGTAAACATATTTTTGTCCGGATATTTGAACTCCACCTCTTACTTTAGCATAGAGTTCACCGTTTTGATTACCATTACAATCAATATTTTTTTGTTTTTCGATCACTACACTTAGCGGCTTAGGCTGCGTCAGTGTGAAAGTATCTATTGCGATACAACCTTTTGCATTTTCACTTTTTGCAAGATTGTGGTTGTTGTCTGTTACTCTTAAAATATATTTTCCATCACCGGCATTGTTTAAGGTGGTCTTAAACGGGTTATTGATATTGGTAAAATTTGACAAGACATTGCCTGTAGCATCTGTCCATTGTACATTGTAATTCCCGGAGTTAGGTGTTCCTCCGGTAATTATTGCTTCAGCCTTCCCATCAGTTGCACCAAAAGCCGTAGGATGCGTAACTTGTTTGTTGTCAATCTTCAAAGCCTCATCAGGCTGATTGATTACCACGGTGGAAATGACTTCATTGCCATTGCTGTCTTTTTTATAACATCCGTTCTGATCTAGCACACGGACTTTATAAGTACCAACATCCAATCCATTTATGGTGTGCTGCCCTGCAGTGGCAAAAGTAGTTTCGGTATAAACTGCTTCCTCCTGTTTCTTATACAAAACCTGATAACCTCCATTACCACCACTGGCATTTATGGTAATGGTTCCGTCTTTCCCGTCGCGGCATAAAATATCACTTTTACTGGTAGAAAAATCTACAGCATCAGGCCCGGTAAAACTCGCAGTACCCGTATGATTTGACGCATCAGAATAACCAGCAGTGCCATTATAAGTATTAATGAGTTCTATTTTATAGTTTCCTGGCGGGAAGTTTAATGGAGTGGTAACTACATTACCATCTTCCAGGCTTGTAACATTTGAAACATTCTGGATATCACCTGTTGTAGTTTCTGTGATAACTAAATTAAGTGATTCTCCTGAAATTAAAGCCCTGTCAAAATAAACCTTAAAGCCTCCGTTCGATTCGCCAAAACAATTGTTCGGTAAAGCAGTGATGGAATTGATATGAGGCGCGGAGTTCCGCACATTCAATGTTATTGGGTCAGTGAATTTATTGCAACCTAGATTTAGTCGAAAAAAAATATTATGACCGACTAAATTATCCGCACTTCCACCAATCAGTTCTTTAGCGCTAAAATTTATGGATTGCTGATTTTGGAACTGAGATGGAAGATCTTGCCATGTCGCATCATTATCTTTCCTAAACTGCCATTTATAAACACTGGCAGGGAAACCTGAAGTTGCCTGCAAATTGATTTTATCATCAGATGGCAATAAATAGTCATTGTTGCCAGGACTAGAAACGTTTGCCTTAGCATACATCACTAATTTATGCTGAATAATCTTGCTATTATAATTTAGACATTTCCAATCATTATCTCGATTCGTTAAATCAAAACAGTTTTGATCTCCATTTCCACCTAATAGAAATAGAGAACTTCTATTTCCACAATCGTTATTCCAAAAAACAAACTTTACTTCACGATCTGTATTAATAAATAGGTCATTTATCGGGCCTTCACTAACTGGAATTGAGATACTTCCGGTCACCCTTCGGCCATCTTCTTCATTATCCATTGAAAAATCGTTGATCTCTTTTGTATTAGAATTATTCTTGGTGTTATAGAGCATATGTAGCATATAACGTCTTCTATTACCATTATTTGTAAATTTAAAGCTCACGTCATATTCAAAAACATATTGTTGCGCAATTCCATCTACGGCCAAACCTATAAACAAAATAAAAAGTATAATTTTCTTCATCATCTAATATTTTATCGTTACCGTTTTCATTTCACTATATGCACCACTCTGTAGGACTGCTATCACTCCATATTCATAACTCGTATTTATCGTTGGCGCTGTATCAAACAGTCCTTTCTCTTTTGCACTTAAAACCTTCCAAAGGCTTAAACTAGCGCCAGTTTGTGCTTTGTATATTTGATAGCTTTTTACATTATCCAGTTTATCATCCCATACTATTTCTATTCGATGTTCATCTGGATGTGGATAGGCATATAATCTGGTCAATATTAATTTGCCAGTTGCTAAAGCAGCAGTTTGAATCATCAGAATTTCAGATCTTGTTTTAAGATTGCCTTCATTTTTCACCTCAATTACATACTGATAGTTTTGTTCTGCTTTGAGCTTTTCATCCGTAAAACTATTGGTGGTATCCGTAAAAGTTTTAACCGTTACCCAGGCACTATCCGGATGGGTACGCCTAAGAATGGTGTGGCTCACCACATCACTATCGCTACTATTTACCCAGTTCAGCATCACTTTATCTCCTGCAGTTTTATATTTGGTAATCACTGCCGGCGACGGTGGAATTACAGCTGGTTTCTTCAATTCAACCAGTTCGGATATTTTTGACTGGTTAAAGCGTTTATCTATGGCGCTTACTCCATACCAAGCCTTTTTATTTGTCATCTTTAGGCTCAACACATCTTTATAGCTGTTTACATACCATACAGAATCTATTAATGGTACCGCCTCTTCTCCCTTGCTTAAGGCCCTGAATATCTTGTACCCGAGTAAATCAGCCTCTTTATTGGCATCCCATTGTAGAGTTACTTTACCTGTAGTATCTATTTTTGCAACAAGGCCGCTTGGTATGGCAGGTGGAACAGAATCTATTGGTTGCACCAAAACAGGATACGAGGTTCTTGCCTCACTTTCTTTTCCCACAGCCGTAATGGTAAAATAATTGGAGCCATCGAGTTTATCGTAACTCAGGTTCCTACTCTCGGGTGAGATATTTTTTATCACTTCCAGATATGGTCCTTCAGACTTTGTGGCTTTGTTCAGGATAAAACCGCTGATTTGGTTATTGCCTGCTTCGTCAAATTCCCATTGCATTTGCAATACGCCTTTATCATCAATGCTGTTATTTTTGATATTGGGCACAAATGCCAACAGGCTTTTACCCTTTCCCTCTGCTATATCAGTATAGGGGCTTAGTTCGCCAAACGGGTTGATCCCTGCAATGCGGTATTGATATTTCGTAAGGTTGTTATTAAGTGAATCGATATAATACATTCGGTTAGCACCCGCCCCTTCTTTTTCATTTAAGTTGGTAATAGGCAATTCACTTACTTTTTTAAAGGTTGCTCCACCGTCTATCGATTTCTCGATATAGTAAGCATTATAAAAATTCCTCAAACGGGCGTAATCCCAGCTTATTACTACACTTTTATCGCCAAAATTGGTGGCCACTTCTTCTATTTTGGGCAGGGGTTCGTAGTCGTCCACTCCAATGTAGGCACCCGCTGAATCGATTTTTAAAAGACCCGGAGGTATCGCTGATTTAATGCGGTAAAAATACTTTTCGTTGCTTTTGATATTCGTATCCGTGTAACCCCAACCTGCCATTTTCGCACCGGCGAAGCTCATATCTGCTGCATAAAGCGAAAAACCGAAACGCTGATCAAGATCTTGTGATTGCGCCATGATGTTGGCTACCCCATTTGATGCCGTTCCGCTCATCTCAAATTTGTCCCCATAAATGGCCTGAACAATAACGGCTGCGAAATTATCGGCACTGGCCAACTTTTCCCATTCTGCCAGTGGTTTTGGTTTTAATGCCTTTGCAATCAATTTCCGCTCGGGTTGTGCTAGCATTTTTTTATCGCGTAAAATGGTAAATCGTTCTACATTAAAGCCGTATTTATTGCTGAGTTTCCAGGCTTGTGCATCACTGGTGCCCCAGCGTATATTAATCAGGTTATCTTTTTTTGATACACGGGCCATCACCATGATTTGTGATTTTGGCTTTTGATTTTGTTTGTTTTTTTGTTGCGCAATTGTTGGGAGGAAACAAAAAACTAAAAAGTAAATGGTGTATATAGAGTGCTTAATCCTCATCTTTTCTTATTTTGATGTATTCGGCTTATTTTATTGGGTTATTGTAGTTCACAATTGCAGTGGTACCAGCTTTTCCATCTGGCAGGATAAACCTATACTGTACCTTATAGTTCCCTTCCCGCATGAAAGGGAAATGCCCATTGATTAACCATTCATACTGCTTTTGTAATGGTGTTCCCAGGAAACGATTCACGACCTGGCTTTGCAGTTCTTGAAAATCTGATTTATAAATGCGGGGCAGATCATAGATGTAAGGCATCCGCTGGTTTACAAACTGGGTATTGAAATTGCCCTGTTCAACATTGGTTTGGTAGCTGAGTAGTATAGGCAATGCCTTTGTGGGTGCCAGCCCAAGTTCTATGGTATCCCTACTTAAAGTGATATCGCCTGCTAAAGGATATTTTTCATAGTTAAGTGGATGGATATCCTGCACATAATAAGCATTATCTAAAAGGGCTACTGGTTGTAATAAAGGCTTGCTATTGGTATAAGCCGTTCCAGAAATCTCGGCTAAATCAAATGCCTCATATGGGGCAACTGTTTTTCTAAGATCAATTACATCAGATGAAACTTTGCCGAAAAGATCCTGCACGCCATTTATTCCATCTACCTTTTCCTTAAAGGTGCCAAATGCACTGCTATGGAAATTGTAGCCGAGTAATACTTTTCCACCGTCTGCACGGATGATGTCTTGCGCCTGCTTGTTGGTGATTTCGGTTACATCTCCCTCTGCAGTGGTTTTTGTCTGGGTATTTGAAGTAGTGCCACTAGTTGTACCCTGAGATTTACTAACCAGTTCAAAACTATAGTTACTATTTACGTCTACCTGCGGAATATCAAATTTAAGCTGCTGGTTCTCTGAAATATATTGATAGGTTACAGGCACCGCAGTACCGTTTTCCTTTTTGAAGGTCATATTCTGTGTAAAACCAGGCAGATTAAACAAATACGTCTGTCCACGTTTCAATTGCACATAGCCTGTATTGCTCTCTGATTTATAAAAATTCCGTTGGTCTACCACAGGCCAGCTGTAATCTATGTTGGTAAGCGGAATACTTTCTGGCGCGGTTCCGGTTTTAAAATCAATACTTTTTTCCTCCACTGCTTTTTTGCCATCCATATAAACAGTTTGCCAGTTACCACCAACTAATTGCACAAAACTTACTCTAGCATAGGCTTTTATGGCGGTATTTGGGGGCAATATTTCTGTAGATAGAAAAGATACGGCATCCTTCCCTGCATTCCATTCGAGTTTACCAGAAATTGGTTTTCCATTTTCGGTCAATTCAAATTTTTCTAGTTTAATACGGAAAGTTTTACTCCCGCTTTCATCTATAATGGGGATATCACGTTCAACAGGAAAATTAAGCGCAACCTGAGGGGCGGCAAAAACATCTATACCATCAGGCGTTTTTGGCGACATATCGGCAATTACATTGATGCCAACAGGATTTTCCTGCCCCCCGTTTACAATTTTACATTCATCACCAAGCTGTACCTTGAAGTTTGCTCTTCCCTTAATTAAACCACCCAGTACATTATACTGCACGCCAATATATCCTCTAAACCATGATGGATTAGGCAGTTTTGCCTGCAATAAGGCGGCTACCCCCGCTTTGATGATTGGAATCCGGGTTTTGAGGAACCAGAGGTTTACCTTAACCCCCAACTCTCCTTGCAAATAAGCATAGGCCTGCGCATTGGCATACCAGCCATGTATCCCAATCGGTTCAGAACTTCCCTCGCAATGCGCATCAGGGTATTCTTTTAGCATTAAATCAAAACCTACACCTGCCTTGAAATTGGCATATAAAATAAGGAAGGAAATATCGCCAGTACTTATTGATAATCTGGAGCCAAGGGCAAACCCTTTTCCATCTCCCAATGCATTAACATCTCTCATATAATCGAGCTGCCGCATATCCACGCCCAAAATATCTGCTACCTCGTGTGGAGGTGCCGGCGAGCCTGGTATTTTGGTACCAATCATAAAATAACTTTCAGTTTTTAGGCTAAAACTGCCAATGCCGAATTGAATTCCTACAGGATCGGTTGGTGTACCCATATAGATATACCAATCTTTTGGAGCAAAATGCATTACCGCATAGCCCGCACGATTATTCGCGCCAACTCCTCTTAAAAGTCCTTTTGCGGCGTTAATATAAATGTCAAAATTGGCATGGAAAGTTCTGGCTTGAAAATCATAGCTAATCCCCAGGTAGGCTGCAAATCCTTCAGAAAAATCGACTTTATTTGATACAGCCCGTGCTGCCTGTTGTGGGTCGTTAGTTTTTAAGGTTTGTAACTTAGCTAACTTTTCAATTTTTAATGCATCCGATAGTCCTTCCAACTGGGCCGCGATATTATCCTGAACACCTTGTAATACTCCTGCAGCCTTATTCAGTGCATCATCAACCACAGGTATTTTACCCATAAATTTTGCGCTTCCAAACAACCCGATATAATTTAACCCTCCATTACGGTTGAAAGCCATTTCAAATTCAACCATCCCATCCACAACCATATCACTAGCCACGTTGAATAATAAACCTGCTTTCACACCCAAACCCATTGCTTTATCAGGTTTATATTCTGGCATTAAGCTTTTTGAATCTGAACTGGCGTTCTGGCTAATTTTACTCATGCGGTAATAGATCCCGCCAACAAATCCTTTAATATTAAATGGAACCGGTGGAAGTACAGGAACACCAGTTCCGAAACTTGCTTTTCCATCTACAAACCAATATCTAAAATCTTTTCTTCCAAAAATAGCCCTAACCCGAACCTCAAGGGCCAGTGACTCAAATTTTGCGCTTATCCCTCCCCCGAAACCATCTCCATAAACCGGATCATTATCTAATAGATTAAGTTCTCCATCTAAACTAGCCCCACCAATGTTTACGTGGTTGAGCTTAATAGCGCTCAATCCAAGTTTTTTGAATTTCCATTTCTGCAATCCATCCTGCTGCTCAAATGAGGAGGTAAAGTTTAATCGGGTGTCTGCTTTAAAGCCCGCATCCATCAAAGTAACCTTAAGACCAAATGAAAGGCTGGTTTCCATCTGGGTAGAAGTAAGTGCAATACTATCAACAGAAACAGGAAAATTGGCTACACTCAATTCCCCTTCATACCCAAAATATTCTACCGTTAAATAAGGCGAAACCGTTTTTAAGCGCAGGCCCTTAAATGCAATTCCCTTAAAGTTAGCAAGGGGCTTGGTTGTTGAATCTCCAGGTCTGGTTCTCGCCATGATATCCAACCTTCCATACAGATTTGCTTCCGGTAAAAACCTATCATCTTCTACCAGTAGCTTTACATATGAATTTTTCTCAAGGGTAACCTTCGCCTGCCATAGGTTAAAATCCAATTTATCTTTTGGCGCAACCGTAAGCCAGTATTTATTATCACCTGTAATTACAGCTTCATATCTCAAGGCATCGGTATCCTTTTCACTTATGGGTAAGCCAATATTTCCTTTAAATCCTGCACCAACCAATTTATTCGCTTCCAGATCAATATTGAATTCATCTACCGAAAACTTCCATCCAGACGCAGAACCTTCATTATAGGGTAGTATATTTTTACCATAAAAACTTCCGCTTACGCCATTGTTATCTATAATCAGGTTGTTGGAGCCAAAGCTGATGCGTTCTTTACTGTTCTTTTTGGCAAAAGCCTTCGGCAGCATCACATCCAGATTCTGAATATAGATTCCCCGCCACATTCCAGAGCTTGGATAACTCATATATTGCGCTTCATAGCCAGCTGGAAACAAAACATTTGGGCTGTTTCGCTTGTCGCTAAAATCAAAAGTGGCGTTTGCAACTGTAAAAACTACATCCTTTAATTTGGCAATCTGGAATTTAGGCAGGTTGATATTCACCAGGATATCGTTCCAATCGGAGACAACGGTTTTGAATGAACCAGTAACCTCTTTACTTAGATCCGTTAACTGGTCGCCATTTTCAGCACAGGGAATTAGCAGACTTCTTGGAAACACCACCTCTGCAGCCAGTCCCATTTCCTTAAAACCCTTACAGTCTATGGTGACATAGGTAAGTCCGTCTAAGGCCTGTCCATTGGCCAGATCCAGGCCACCTTTTAAGATAACCTTGCCGTTACCACCATTAAAATCTATGGGTACATCACCAAGCAAAGCTAATTTAGCATCTCCAACTATTCCTCCTTCATATGATAGTTTCAATCCACTGATTCCAAAAAATAATACACCCGGGCTTTGTGGTATTTCCACCTTCGCATAAACCGTTAATTCTGCATAGGTTGGATGAAAAACGGCGCTACTGATGGAGATTTTATAAGTGATGTTATTAATTGTATGCTTTAAACCAACTGGTAATTCATTTAAATCATTTGGTGTTAGAAAATCCGTATAGTGATTATTTTGATCTAATTGCGCAAATGCATTTACAGCGAAGTTTCGCACGGCTGAAGCATCGGCATTAGGTACAGATTGCGCGGAAGAAACGACGATATAAAAAAGAGAAAAGATGAAAGATAAAAATCTTACAAGGTGTGTAGAGGTTAGCATCACGAACGTTAATATTTTGGCTTACTGATATGCCTTTACAACAGACAATATCAACAACCAATAGCCAACATTCGAGCCATAACGTTAAAAGTCAATTAAGACAGGAAACACGAATCTTCGGCCTCATCAGACTCCCCGTAATGAGGAAATTATTACCCAACTGAAGTAAAATTTCCTCAACCTGGAAACAACGTTCTGTTCATTTAAAGATATTTATTAATCTTGAAACTATTTAAAATAAGTATTTATCAACTTACAAAAGTTCAAAACGCTGTACACTAAAAAATTTCGAAGTAATCCCCTTACAAAGGCCACCCAAACTTCGCAAGTTGATCATCATTTTATGAAATTTTAGAAGTTTATTAGTGTTTGCAGCTGAATGAAATTCAGTTTTTCTAATTTATGGAGGGGTATCCATTTGGTATTAAGAATAATCTCTATTACTCCTAGTAAAGAGATATGGTTTACTATATACATTTGAAAAAGCGTCAGTATCCTAAGGATGGGTCTAAAGATACTGACGCAAAGCTAAAGGAGGTTAATTGGTTAGATTATTGTTTTTCCAACCCTAATCGCTTAACATATTACCCGCACAATGACCAGTCCTTATGTAGAATTTCATCTTCGCCAGGCCGGTCGTTTTTATAGGCAATAGCTTCCGGAATATCAACCTCTGGTAAATGAACATGCACAATAAAATTAGTGTCTTTGTCATCCAGTTTTTGGAGAACATCTTCCAGCGCTGTCATGGTTGACACTTCGAAACCCTTGCCGCCAAACACATCTGCTAATTTTGCATATTTCCATTGGTGCATTTTATTATAAGGGTAGACCTCATTCATATCTTTAATCGGGTAATTTATCTTTTTATCAGCCGGTCTGAATGGGTTTGGATTGGTCAGCATTTGTTCAATACCGTAAATGGTATTATCTAATACAAATACAATGGTGTTATGGCCTAGCCTGGCCTGATTGCTAATGGCCTGACAAGTTTCCTGGAAAGCACCATCGCCAACAAAAACAATAACTTGCTTATCTGGCATGGCACATTTTATGCCTACGGCTGCTGGTACAGAATAACCGATAGAAAGCCACGAAGCCTGTGCTACAAAACCATTAGGTTCTTTAATCCGCAGGCCTTGTGCGCCTAATAAGGCAAAGCCGGAATCAGAAACTACAATATGATCTTTGGTAATGTATTTATTCATCCGTCCAAAAAAGCTGTCATAGGTAATTGGCAAATCACCTTCGTTTTGCTTCGGCTCAACAACAAAGGCTGAATCGGCTACCTTTTGATCACTGCTATACATGTGATGAGGTTTGAATACTACGCCTTTGAGTTGCTTGCGTAATTCGCTCATGAAATCGCCAAGTGATACGTTAGGTTCGAACTGTGCGCCTATCCGTACAGATGAATGATTCGCCAAGACAGTATGCTCACCCCAAATATTAAAACCGCCAAGGTTTTTACCGGTTGTCCAGGCACCGAGGCCAATTTTAACACCCGCCTTCTTAAACCGCTCCTGCACATCTTTAGGCGAGGCATTGCCGTTAAAAACTCCACGAAAATATCGGTTGTTTTCTGAAACCACAGATTTGCCCAAGATAGAAGTGGTAAACTCAATCTTCGTTTCTTCCACTAATTTTAAAAATTCTTCCTGTAAGCCTTTCCGCTGAATTTCCTCCCCTGCCCAAAAAATTGGTGCGCCAAATTCCTTAATCAGTTCTACCGTTTTCTTTGCAGCCTCCACCGCATTTTGCGTGCAACTGTTAGCGCCATTAAAAACCAGTTTATGCTTAGGTGCTTCGCAGGGCATCCGCCATACATCTTCAAAAACTTCCAGGTAAACCGGCCTGCCATAAATAAGGCAAGCCATTAGTACGGCATCAATTTTATATGGTGCATCTACACTACTCATCACCAGTTCTGCCGCAACAGTAACATGGCGGTATATGTTAATGTTGCTATACATGTCGCCAGTCATATGCGAGGCCAGGAGTCCTTCACCAATACTTTTCATTTGATCGGCATTGGTGGGAGAACCGTTTATAACCAGTACAGGGCAATGTTCTACATAAGAACCTGCTGTTGCGTTGAGCAAGGTAAAAGCACCAACGCCATAAGTTACCGCCACAGCAGCAAAGCCCTTAAGCCTGGCGTACGCATCGGCGCAATGGCCTGCATTAATTTCATTCGTATCGCCTATAATCTGTATTTTATCTATGCCTTCATCCTCATCAATAGTATTTAAAAATGGCGCCGAATAATTGCCCGCTATACCAAATAAATGGGTTAGGCCAAGTTCCTTAAGCCGCAATACTAAATACTTGGCAACAGTCATATCTGTTAAAGTTTCCATCGCATTTATGAGTTAAGGTTTGCAGCTATTGGATTAACTATCATAGCATCTTCTTTAGCAGCCGATTCTTTAATTTCATTGAGATAAACAGGTGTTTCGTTTACCTCAAGCGCGGCACGTATTCCTGATTCTATGGCACCTTCTATCCACGCATGTTTCAGTGAAGCGTGTTCTCCGGCAAAATGTGCCTTCCCATCCCATTCTGTCTTAACAATATGTTTTTGTAGTAAATGCAACTGACCAGGATTGAAGATGGCTGCTTCGCCAAAAGCATAAGGATCTTGCATCCAGCTTTGCGTAGCTCCGCCGATGATATTACCGGGATCTGCATTATTGCTCTGGTCTTTCTTTTCTTCATGATGAGTAACCCGCAGTACCGCTAAACTCTTGATCCGCTTTTGTTCTGCCAGGTCTTGAGGTGCGTGGATAACGGCAACATTATCTAATGCAACATTGTACCTGTCGATATCAGTCATGGAATCCCAGCGACTTGCCTCATCCGACCAGCAGTAGGATGCCAGTATTAATCCATGTCCATCTTTGCCAATATCCTGACTGGGATAATAAACAAACCTGTTGGAAAGATCGGTAATTGTACCGCCGCCAATAATGCCATAAGGTGCTTTTTCCCACCAGCGCTCTTTAAATTCGAGCAGTACCTTAGTGGCAGAATCATAATGTAATTCTCGAATAGCTCTACGCTTTTCCTGGCTGAATTTTGGCCACACATGAACCATCCGGAATGCAGAAAAAGGAATCGTTACAATCACTTCATCAAATTCCATGCTATCAACCCTGTGGCTATGAACTGCATATTCATCCTTTTCAGGATGTTTCGTCTGATGATCCTTTTCCCTGTCGGTAGTTATTTTAACCTTGCCGGTTTGTTCGTTTATCCAAAGTTTGGTTACATGGCAGTTGAAATAAGTATTCTGATGTAGTTGATGTTTTTCGAAAAATTTAGTGGTCAGCCTGTCTGTACCATCAATAATCTGTACAAACTGCGTATCATCCTTAATCACATTGGATTCTATGAAACTCTGGATAAAATCATAGGCCAAACGTGACTCTAAATTTTGCAGTACTGCAATCATTTCTATCGCATTTTGCGAATACAGAGACTCCATTAAAAAGCGCATCATTGAATAATTGCCGTAGCGTTCGATCAGGATAGGCCAGTTTTTTTCAGGATTTTGAGCCAGGAATGCTTTCAGTGGATTAAGCAGCGTACCAAGCAACTGATCAGCACGCTGGTTCTCAAAATTATTGCTACTGGTTTCTAAATGATAATCCAGTAGCTTATTCACATCTACCTCTTTTTTATAATATTCGCTCTGAATTACCCTACGGTAATTTACAAACAACAGCGATTTTCTTTCTTGTTCCGGTAAATCTTTACGGGTACCGTTTTTGTAAGCTATCGCCTGTTCTTTATTTACTGAAACATAGTAAAATGGCTCGGTTTTTAATTCTAGCTGCTTAATATATTCCATTACCATGAGGTGTATGCTCGGGATGCGCATGGCACCAGCTTCGCAATACAGCGAGTCATCTTCAAAATACTTTTTTTCTACAGTATTTCTGAACGTTTTGATACGACCACCCACTCGGGTATTTGCTTCGGCAATGGTGATTTCATGCCCTACCTGTTTTAACATGGCTCCGGCAACCATACCCGCCATACCCGCGCCAATAATTAATACCTTTTTCTTCTTCTTGGGGTCTGGAATTTGAGTACGAATGTATTCCAGATACTTTTGAATAACGGGATCTGCGCTTTCATCAAGCAGACCATGGAGATAATTTTCCATTTAGTGAGAGTGTTATTAGTGATTAAATCAGTTTGTTTTGTATGATAAATATAGATAAAAAGTATAATTTTAACAAAAAACTTATATTAAATCTCATACAACAAAACACCTGCCTCCCATTAATATAAATGATTCTTAATTATTAAAGTATTTAAGCCAGCCTTATCCAATTCAATACTGAAATTTTACAGTCTTCTTTGAATATCTTGAGTCCAGGAAGCAAGGAAGTGTGCTAAACTTGACCAGAGACATTTGCTTTGATTTATATACAAAGACAATTGTTTGATAAATCCACCTGAGAGATGGTTATATGGCTTTCCAGCTATAGATTGGTTCTCACCAATGGAAAATTTATGCATGCCAATTTAATGGCATTAACAGATCCACCAGATAAAACTTAGCGTGGTTATAAAGACGTTAAGATTAAGTAATTAAGTCAGATAATTTTAATGCGAATCGGTCCTTTGATGTGATTCACATCGACAGGCATTCCCTTTTGTGTGATTATCACTTTGCCTTGATGATGCAAATCAATAGCTACATTGACTATATCTTTCATGTGATCGGGCCAATCATCAGGAAATAACATCCTTGCAATTTCGGAGGGACAGATGGTTTTTTCAACACCACGTTGGGTAGCTAAAGATAAAATGGATGATGATATATCTGTACGCTGCAGCATAAATTCTTATAAATGAAACGTAGTTATTGAGCGATCATCATTTCAGTATAGAAATCCTTTGACCTTTAATTTTTGTATAGTATATTATATTAATTCCGGAGCTTAAAATTCCTAAAACTCCGGCTTAACCGATTTATTCCAAATATCCTCGTATTCATCAGGATGGCGCTTAAATTGAAGCGCCACATAGCTGCACAGCGGGATCACCTTCAATTGATTTGACCGGGCATAATCAGCCATGGCATCGAGTAACTTCTTTGCATAACCTTTCCCTGCCTGATCATCATCTACTTCTGTGTGGTAAACTTTAAGGTTATCACCAATGGTTTCCACGATCATTTCTCCAATCTTTTTATCCTGATCGAACAAATTAAATTCATCAGGCTCTGCCCCGTCATTTTGAAATTTAACTTCTGCCATAATGCTTTTTTTAAACTGAATTATTCCTTCTCTGTAGTTGATTCACCTTCTTCGTAACGCTTTTCTCCACTTTCATCTTCATGAACAATCAGCGAATTTGGTGTCGCAGCAGCGGGGTTACCACCTGTACCAGTAATTACGGGCGTACTTAACAAATCGTTATCATCAGACAAATCTTCAGTCTGGGCTGCTTCGGCATTACCTAAGGCTTCCTGACTCAATTGCTCCTGATCTTTTCTTTCTTTCACATCATCTAATGGCGATGTATTCTCCTGGTTATTGTTCATACGTTTCTTATTGATTATACAAACAACAACATGTAAATCTGAATGTTTCAATAAATAGTAAACAGAGAACAACTTCACCTTAAAGCAAAAAAAGCAGTATCGATGCTGATACTGCTTTTTTCTCACGATTATTAACTATAAATAATCTGGTAGTTTACGTTTACCCGTTTAGGATAATTGCTTTCATCTTCATTTAAAGATACAAAAGCTGCATTGCTGTGAACCTTGGCCTTTAATGCATGCTCATAATGAAATTGAATTGTTTTTTCGTAATCTCTATCGGTGAGCCTTGTTGTCTCTGTTAACAAATTCCGATCATTTAGATCTTCAGGCAATAAAGTGATGTCACAATTTCCATCACTTATTTCTTTTACTAGATACTTCATCTTTTGTTTAAATGTTGGTTTCCGCTTTCTAAACTATCATCCGCGGAAGCACCAAAAATATGTTAAGTCTACGGGTTGAGTGTAATCTCAAAGTTAATTTTCGATTATTTGTTTTTTCATTTAATACCAACCTGGTTCATCAAATAAATCTGCGATTCATTTTATTTTTATCCATTATTTATCTTGTATTTTTTGATCGCGTGGCTTGTATTTATCTTAATCAAACCTAACAAGGTGATGAAAAATACGTCACCAATAAAAGTGGAAACAGTAGTTCGTGCACCAATCGAAAAAGTCTGGGTATTTCGGCTGAGCCACAACACATCACCCAGTGGACATTTACTTCGAGTGGCTAGCATGCGCCTGATGCAGAAAATGATCTGAGGGCTAATAGAAATTTTAAGACAACAATGGCGGCCAAAAACGGCAGCTTTAGTTTCGACTTTGAAGGCATTTACAATACAGTAGAAGCATACAAGCGTATTGTAGGCAATCAAATATTTTTTCCAACAGAATAGATCTAACTTCAGAAAGCAGCATGCCTTAAGGCGATAAGGTAGTCTTTAATAATGACTATATTTTTTAAATCGTTATCTTTAACTCCTATTCCCGATCTCATGAACCCAGCTATTTTTCCTGCGCAATACTCTACACTTTCTTCCCCTGCGTTACAGACCTACCTATCAGACGCTTACCAGTTACCTGCTGATTTTCGATGCCGTTTATTAATTAGAAACGTGAGTGATACTTATTTGCTAGAAAATGATGCAGATAAATACATCTTCAAAATATATAGAAATGCCCATAGGAAGCTGGAAGAGATTAAAGCTGAAGTGGAATTATTAAATGCCCTAAAGGCCGATGGCAATAGTGTTGCCTATCCGATAAAAGATCGTTATAACCAATATATTCAGCAATTTAAAGCAGCAGAAGGAGTTAGAAATGGTGTATTATTTTCTTTTGCTCAGGGAAAAGTTGTGCACAACCTGAACAAAACGCAACTGATTACACTTGGAAGAAATACAGCAAAGCTTCATCAAACTACTTCGAGAGTTAAACTCGTGTACCCAAGGCTATTCTTTAATTTTCAAACTACGCTACTTGATCCCCTGGCAACGCTGGAACCTCATCTCAAGGGTATGTCAGACGAGCTAAGTTACCTTAAAGAAATCTCCAGGCGAGTGATGAAAAAGTTTGAGTCTTTCGACACAAATTCATTTTCAACTGGCTATTGCCATTATGATTTGTTTCCTAAAAACTTTCACTTCGACGAGGCTGGAGAAATCACTTTCTTTGATTTCGACTTTGCGGGCCATGGCTATCTGATTAACGACCTGATGTCTTTTTTAAATCACTATTTTTTTCATCAGCTAAATAACGCCATTACAAAAGAACAGGCTGATCTTGATTTCGAAATCTTTTTAAAAGCTTACCAGGATATCAGACCACTTACACGAGATGAGCTGGAAGCAATCCCTTACCTTGGCATCTGCTTTCACATCTTTTTCCTCAAGTTTTTTTATGATCATTTTGATGACTGGTCAAACCCATTTCTTACCCCAAAATTTACCAAACATAGAATTGAATTAATACAAAAATGGGAAGCCTTATATTGTAACTTTTAGGCAATCAGGCTTAAAAGCTCAAACATGATGTTTATCTTGTCATTAATCAAAAATATTCCGATGGATCAAAAAATAATTACCCTTTACGATGAATATACCCATAGTCAGCTGAATAGAAAAGATTTTATGAAGAAACTGGCCTTGCTGGCTGGTGGAACCGCAATGGCAATGACGATCCTGCCCTTGCTCGAAAACAATTATGCTGCTGCCGCATCTTTTACCAGCGATGAAATCATCGTCGAAAACATCACTTATCCTGGTGTGGATGGAGAGATGAAAGCTGTGCTGGCGAAGCCTAAAACCAATAAAAAGTTAGGTTGTGTTTTGGTTATTCATGAAAACAGAGGTTTGAATCCGCACATCATTGATATCACCAAACGGGTTGCAGCTGAAGGCTTTATTGCTTTAGGTGTAGATGCACTTTCGCCTTTAGGTGGCACGCCAGCTGATGAAGATAAAGGACGTGAACTGATTGGCAAACTTGACCCTGAAAAGAATTTGCAAAACTATTTAAAAGGGCTTGAATATCTGCGCAATAGAAAAGATGCAAACGGTAAAGTAGCTTGTATGGGTTTCTGCTGGGGCGGCGGAATGGCCAGTAAACTTGCTGTTAACGACCCTAAATTACAGGCAGCCGTTGCTTATTACGGTGCGCAGGCAAGCGCTGCAGAGGTATCTAAAATTAAAGCAAGCTTAATGTTGCATTATGGCGGTCTTGATGAACGCATTAACGCTGGTATACCCGCTTATGAAAAAGCTTTGAAGGAAAATGACAAGGATTATAAAATTTATATTTATGACGGTGTTAACCACGCTTTTAATAACAATACATCGCCGACAAGGTACAACGAAGTGGCAGCTAAACTAGCCTGGAGCCGGACAATGGGTCTATTTAAGAATAAGCTGGCTACTTTGAGTCGCTAGTTAAAACAATTCAGTTTTAAGCATGGCTTTTAAGATGTTCGATTGTACATCAAAATTATTGAGGTGATTTAAGAAGTTGATATCTGAAATTTTGGTATAGCTATCTTCCAGTAGAGAAACAATCTCTGCTGGAATGGCTACCTTAAGCATGGCTGCATTGCTTTTAAGCTTATCGTTTTTATACGCCAACTCTTGCACAATGCGCTCCTTTTCTGAGAGATTATTTTCCTTTTCGATACCATTTAGGATAGATAAATCACAGAACAGGAACAAGTTTCTACCGGGATAAAAAAGGAAATGTTTATCCACATCCAGAAACCGATACACTTCAATTACCATTTCACCAGCCTTTAATCCAAATGCAAACTGTGTTTTAAACTCATGTTTACAAAGCAAACCCATCAGTTTGCGTTCTATAATGGCGTTTATATTGGTGTAAACCTGCTTCGTGCTAAAATCAATCAGCGTAGCAAATTGATCGGCATTTAGATCAAAATAAAAATCGTTGGCGTATTTGGAACTGAAGACATTTATGTTTTTGGAGAAGGGAAAGTCAGTACTGAGATCAGATAAAACGGAAAACAACCTCCTCAAAGATTGATTAATTTTTAATGACTGCTTTTGCTTATCCAGCCCAAATTGCTGCTGGTTAACCACTGAGCCCGAAATTTTATTAATTAATTCTTCGTTTAAATCAATTTCATCGTAAATCAGGCTCACGTTTTTTTCATTACTTTTTTTGATCTTCCGTAGCAGCGCAATTACACTTTCGGTAAACTGCACATGAAAAAGATCAAGCTTATCAATCTCCAGCTCTTCGTTGTTGGCGAATAGTTGATGAATGACCTGGCTACGCAAAAATATTTTATAGATAATCTCCCCATCAAAAAACACCGAAAGCAACTGTAAACGGTTGATTTCGGTGCTCGATTTTTTTAAAATATTTAAACGGTAATCATCCATGCTTTAATTTAACTCACCCGGGTTACGTTCTTTTTCAGCTCTGCTTCTAAAGTTTTTAACTCTCCATCCAACACTTTTCTGCTTTGCGCACCTGCTTCATGAATTTGTTTTACCTCATTCAGCGTTGCAATTAGTGAAGAGGTAGTCATTTTCAGCGTTTCCAAAGATACAACGGTTTTTTCATTCTCCTTAGCCACATCGATACTGTTCTGTTTCAGCATCTCTGCATTTTTCTGAAGAATGGTGTTGGTGGTATCAGAAATTTTCTTCTGCATTTCTACATTGGCTTTTTGCCTTTGCAATGCAACCGCAATGGTTAATTGGTTTTTCCATACCGGAATGGTAGTTGACACAATAGATTGCGCTTTTTCTGCAATAGAAGTATTGTTATTTTGCACCACCCGAATTTGTGCCAGCGATTGCAACATAATGAAACGTACAATTTTCATATCTGCCAGGCGCTTATCTAAACGACTGATGAAATCTCTTAAATCGGCAATTTCATAATCCTGGTAATCTGCAGGTCTACCTTCCATTTCAGCCAGTTTTAGCGCCAATTCATTGTACTTCAACTGCCCTGCAATAATCAGTTCTTCCATTTGATGGATATAACTCACATTGCTATCGAACATGGTTTGAAGTGAACTATTATCTTTAATGGAATTTAACCTGCCAGCCTTGATTTTGTTGGTAATTTTATCAATGTTATTCACCACCACATCATACTTCTGGAAAAGCTTTTTTACATCTACCACCAGCGATTTCAAAAAAGGAATCTTCGAAATAAAATTCTTGAAGGCACTTTGCTCCAACTCCGAAATGTCGATATAATTCAGCTCCGATAATAATTCGTTAATCAAGCCCCCAACCTCGCCACTGTTATAGGTTCTTACAGATGATAAAAAATCATTACTGTACTTCTCCATAGAGTTTTGCGCATCACTTCCATAATTTAAAATAGAATTGACATCAGATGGCTCCAGCGATTTACCGAGTTCAGCATATTTTACACTTTCCTGCGGACTTATCTTATCCAGGCTTACATTTCCGTCTTTGTCCAGTTTCACTGGTGTTAAATCCTGAGTAACGTTAGGGTTGGTTTCCATAGTTTTATATTGGTTAAGCCAGGCTTATAAATAATTTTGAGTAACCGTTTTCACTGTATCTTCCAGCTTTTTGTCTTTTGTAGGCTCACCAATGGCATTAAATTTCCATTCGCCATTTTTCTTATAAAACACACCCATTACCATCGAAACGTGACCTGCAAAGTTAGAACTGTTTGCAATATCATATTTGGCAAAAACTTCTGTTACCTGCTTGGTTGTACCTTCGTAAATGCGGATGGAAGCAAATGGAATAGTTCCAAAATCATGGCCTCTAAAGCTGTTCAATACAAATGCAACATAAGCTACATTGCCTTCCAGTTGAGAAAAATCAAGCGTGATGACTTCATTATCCAAGCCATCATCTCCACCCATATCGCCGGTTAAATCATCACCACTGTGTTTAACAGAACCGTTTTTAGATTTTAGGTTACCAAAGTAAACCACCTCTAAAAGTTGCTTATTTTCATTATATAATGCGCAACTGCCATCCAAATCTACCGCTTCCTTTGATGATCCGAAACCAAATAATCCTTTTTTCTCTATTGCGCCCCAGTTAATACCTACACAAACATTTTGTAGTTTACTTCCGTTGCTTTTTTCAAGGCTGATGCGTTGGCCTTTTTGAAGATTGATTGCCATAATATTATTGATATTTATTTAAATAATCTTGTAAACCACCTTTCATCCCCATTCCAACTGCTTCAAATTTCCATTTGCCTTCACGTTTGTAGATTCTTCCAAATTCTACTGCTGTTTCGATAGAAAAATCTTCTTCGAGTTCATATTTCAAAATCACTTCGTCGGTTACGGCATCAAAAATCCGCACAAACGAGTTTCTTACCTGCCCAAAATTTTGTCTTCTGCTCTCCGCATCATGAATGGTCACTACTATGCAGATTTCGCTTACTTTTGGATCAGCCTTGGTTAAATCAACTTTAATTTGTTCATCGTCACCATCACCATCGCCAGTTAAATTATCGCCTGTATGTTCCACACTGCCATCAGGAGAAATTAAATTATTATAGAAAACAAAATTCTCATCAGAGATTAATTTCTTCTGGTCATTTAAAATAAAAATGGAAGCATCTAAATCAAAGGCAGAGCCTATTGATGAGTTGTTGGTATCCCAACCTAAACCTATGGTAAATTTTGGCGCATCGATATTTTCTCTCTGCCCTTTTTGCAAGTTTATAGCCATGTTATATTAATTTATAAGTATTGTCTTTTATGTAACTTTTAATAAGTTGTAAATTATCAGCGTAAGCATCCATCAAATGATAGCTGTTTCCCAATGCCAAATCGTAAAGCTGATGAATAAAATCATGATCCATCCGCTCTAAAAAGATCGAAAAACTGGTAGATGCTGTATTTAAAATATATTTCACCACCCTGGTATTAAAACAAAAATAACCGTTACTAATAATTTGTTCTAAATCAAAAATAGTTTTTACCTGGTGGTAATTTAGAAAATTCTCCACATTTGGATGGATGTCTTTATTTACCAGTTCGGCAAAATAAAGCATGTGCATTTCATTTCTCAGACCATATTCTTTAGCCATTTTTAAAATCATCCGTTCGTGACTGCCGGTAATTCTAATATCATCTAAAAACAAGAGTGTTTTACCTTCTAAAAAGTCCTTGTCGATGTGGAAAGAATCATTACCAATTAAATTCATGCGCTCTTCTGCACTCAACTCGCCATAATCTTCCTTGTACGTTATGGTGCGGTGAACTTTAGATTCCTGAACGGTGAGCCCTCCATTCTCTACCAACCAGCGGTTAAGTTGCGACACGAAATAGTTTTTCATGGCAAAGGTTGCAGTTGGAATGAAGCTATAAGGACTGGAGATGACTACAATCTGATCTGCAATGCGATTATCTGCCAGGTAGTATTTAATAAAGCCATCTGCCAGATCTTTTCCAAAAGACCGGGCGACTAAATCATCGCCAAATTTGAAACGGCTGTAATCATCAGGATCGAAGCCAAAGTTGGTGGTGTTGTCAATTTTATGAAGTGAATAGGTATATGGTATCATGAGAGTAGATTTGAGATAGATAGATTGTTGGAATGGATTAGCATGCTGTTGATCCCCATCATTTGCGCTCCGCGGATGTCTGCCACCGGGTTATCGCCCACATGAATGATTTCCTGCAATGCCAGTTCCTGATGTCTTTCCCGATCAATATTATCAATCATCAATTGAAAGAAAACCGCATTTGGTTTAGACATCCTTACTTCGTCAGAATATAATTGGAAATCGATAAAAGCATCAATTCCGAGGTGATTAAGCACTTCCCGAAGCGTTTTACCTTTAATAAAACCCGTATTACTTAAAATATTTGTTGTTGTTGTTCCCGAACTTTTTATTGCCGACAATACATTTAAGCAACTGTCGCAATAAATTAACGGCATGTGGTTAAGCAACAAAACCTCCATTTTCTGATATAACTCGTCCAGATCAACATCGCCGAAGTTAAAATCATAATCATTGATGATGCTTATCACCATCAGGTACATTTCATCAGCATCTACGTTTTTGCCTGTTTTTTCATTAATGGCATTCACCATTAAATCTACCTGCCTGAAAATAACACCAACCTCCTCTATACTCTTCTTTTTTGAATTCAGGTTTTGATGGAAATATCGTGTCCGTTCTGTTTTAAAGGCAGGATTTGACTTAATTAAGGTTAACCAAAGATCAAAAGAATAATGTTTGTAAAAGTTCATTCACGGTAGATTTTCTTTTTGCCATTTTCAAAATCCTAATATTACAGATTAAACGTAGCTTTCAGAATTATTGTATGTAAGATTATTATAGACAAATCACCAGAACTGATTAAGACTTATTTAAAACTTCGTCGGCTTTATCTATCACTTCAAGTTCAGTTTTGGTTTTCTTAGGATAGTTAAACAGCCATGACGTTAACACAGGCAAAATGAAGATTGCAACGGTAAATATGGAAACGAATAAATCTGTTTTTTCTCCTTCAATGGCATGAGAAATTGGCGATTCCGGGTTGAAGTGGGTAAACAGTGATGAAGTTAATTTGATCCCTAAAACACCAATTACGATAAATGCTACTGTTTCCAGGAAGGTAAATTTCTCCATTAGCTTAACAAAAGCCTGTGCTACAAAACGCATCGCCAGGATGCCTACAAACACACCGATATAAATCAGGTAAATATTATCCGTAAATGCTACAGCGGCGAAAACGTTATCAATAGAGAAAGCAAGATCCATTACCTCTACCAAGGCAACAGTTGCCCAAAAGGTGCCAACTAATCCAACAGTCGATTTATAAATCCAGCTTTTACTTTTATCCACTTCCTCCTCTTCTTCATTCTTTTTTGCATTTTTCTTCCAGAAGTAATCAAAAGCCAGATAAATCAGATAAAGACCGCCGAGTGGTTTTAACCACCAGATCTTTACCAGCCAAGCCGCCAGAAATAAACAAATTCCCCGGAAAACGTAAGCGCCAATAATACCATATTTTAGTGCTTTGTCTCGCTGGTCTTTAGGCAAATCCATAACCATTGTAGCCAAAACTGCAGCATTATCGACCGAAAGCAAACTTTCAATTACGATTAAGTTTAAAATAATAAGGAGAGAAGCTTGAATGTCATCACCTAAAACAGTGTGCAAAAAATCCATAGAACGTTAGTATAATTATATTTAGTAAAACAAAGAAAACGAAATATTCTGGTTTGTATTGATTAATCCAGACAATTTGCAAATATTTATTTTCATTTGGTTTAGATGTATGTTTCGAAAAACTGTTACGCTTATTTGAGAATATTTATTTGTTGATAAGTAATTCAAAAACACGTCCTTTTTCTCCGGCAAGAAAGATTCTGTTTCCCTTTTTTGCCTGCTGTACAGCATTGAAACTTTGGTCACCTATATGTTTCCAGTTTCGCCCACCATCTGTTGAAACATCCGTACCGGATGTACCCGTAGCAACAACCATATTCTTATTAATATAGGCAACACCAGATCTAAAACCTGCAACAGGCGTAACAGGCTTAGTCCAGGTTTTCCCTCCATTACTGGTGAGCCAAACATTGTTATCATTGGCTTTATCCTTTACATAATTTCCACCAACCACAACACCATTTTTGGCATCATAAAAATCAATTGAGAAAGGTCCTGTAGTGCTTTCCCCTTGCCAGATCGGGCATTTGAAAACGTTCCAGCTTTCGCCATAATCAGCAGAATAGTAAATATTTGATGTGGTTCCACCACTGGAAATCCAAACTTTCCCACCAGGCAAAGTTTTAATGGTTGTACCACTGGCAGCGAAACCAGCCTCACCATCTGCTAGTGATTGCCTGAGATTTGAAGATATATTTTGCCAGGTAGTACCTGCGTTTGTGGTTTTCAATAACTGCATTTTACCCTGAATGGGATCGCCAAAAATTATCCCGCTGTTTTGATCCCAAAACCCCAATCCATCTAAAAAGATAGCGGAATCTATATTTTTATAGTGCTCGGTCCAGGTGGTGCCACCATCAATAGTTTTCAGCACATAGGCAGGCGAGCCAGCATTTACTATGATAGCATGTTGCTGGTCAAAGGCTTCGATATCTCTGAAGTCCAACTGCTCATAGCCTTTTGGTTTCATCCATTGCCAGGTTAAACCACCATCAAGGGTTTTCCCTACTGATCCATTGCTTCCGCTGGCCCAAATAACCTGGTTAGAAACAACGCTTAAACCTCGTAAACTGGCTTTAGTATTTTCATTTAATGGCTTTAGGCTAAACGATTGTGCAGCGCAAAAAAAAGGTGCCATTAGCAGGCACCAGATTATTTTTTTCATTTTCTTATTTAACTCGCTTAAAGGTTTCAGATCTGCCTAATAATGATATCCCCACATATCCCCTTACATTTAATATATCATTACCTTTCATTGTCATGTTACAGCTATAGGTTTTTCCACTTTTGGGATCATAGATTGTTCCGTCGGTCCACTTGCCATCATCATAAACGAAGTCCTTTAGCAACTCTAAGTTTAAAAGGGATCGTTTTTGTAAAGTGGCATTTGGATTTTTAACATCCAATTTCGGTTTTCCATTCAAATTAGGTTCTTTCATCCAGGCCAGTTTGCCGAAAAATTTATCACCTTTTTTATAGATTTCAATTTGTCCTTCTCCAGATGGATTAAGCCATTTACCAACAATTGCATCTTTGTTCTGCGCAAATACTGAAAACGACATGGCTACCAATAGCAGCATTAATAATGGAAACTTTCTCATATTTTATTTATAGTTAGTTTTTAAAGATAGTGAATTGCCGTTTGTATGCAAACTGAAAAGAAAAAGTAATTTGTTTACCCCGAGTTTTACTTTGCAAGTATGGGCAGATATTTTTGGCGGTAGGCAAAAAATAGGAAAACATTAAAAATAAGCATTACCGCTACCATAGGCAATTCTTTTGGACCCAGAAAAGCATGGTAGAGAAAAATATTTAGCGTGACTGGAAAAATAAGCAATGCGGCCAGGGGCGCAGTTCTACCGATGAGCAGCAAAAGACCAGCAACCAGTTCTGTACTCTTAATAAGTGGCATGAGATAAACCGATGCCGTTACACCAGTCATAAACTTGGTTTGATCGGCAGTCATGGCTGGCATTTCTGCAGGCATTATTTTGAAGAAATACGAAATGGAAGCAAAGAGGTACATTGCTCCTAACAACACGCGAATAATAATAGTTACAATTTTCATAATATGAGATTTGTTAATGATTTAATAATATGGCTATTTAAATTAATGACCGTTTCCTTTCTCATCCAAAAAGAGCCGGTTATTATAAAATTTCGAGTAAAAGCTTTTTCATTTCACTATCTTCCAGATTGTAGAATCTTATTGTGCTTCCATCTTTTTAATTCCCTTGTAAAATAAATGGCCTTCAATCCTATGCTGTAGTAGAAAACTTCAAAATAATCGAGTTTAACGGTTCGATTTCATTTTTAATTAGATTATCCAGGCTTACTCAGACATTCACCATCCTGTTCTTCACCCGGTAATACGCTTTTCATCGTCAATATTTACAAAATGAAAATTAATCTGATTTATAAAAACACCTACTAATATAAAAATAATTGGCTATTACTCGAATACAAAATTGATATGAATAAAATAATTAAAGCACTAACTATCAACACATAAAACTTTATTAAAGATAAGAATTAATGGTCAAAAAAGAGAAATGTAGGTTTGACAGGTAATCGTGAAATTCGAGTAAAGAAACGCTTGACAGAAATTAATTAAAATAGTTTTCCACAGTATTGACTTAATTCATTTTTTTTTATACGTTTAGTAAAATAATTGACGATAACTTAATGTTATAATAACCTAACCAAAACATTTATACTATGAGCACATTCCTATTGATCACAGCAGCATTCTACATTGTATCTTTCGCACTGATGTTATATTGCTATTTCTCTGCAGAGCAGATTCCAAGCGATGATGAAAAATTCTGATTGCCACTTTTAAGAACTTAAATTAGCGCTCTCAACAATCTTTTCTATTTACTACTACTTTCGGGTAAAATATATTTGGTCAATTTATTTTAATTGACATCCATTTCTATTTTTTTTCGATCCAGTTCAATAAATCTGCGGCTGATTCTGTATACCAAATAATTGCTGAAATAATCGAGAGCACGAGTAGTATCCATAAAATTGGCCAACCTTCAAACTTACGTTTTGGAGAAGAACGATTAATTTCATGAAGTTGATTATGGTCTGATTCCATCCTATCGTCCATATGCTCTGGGTTCGGATTAGATACATTGCTCATAAATTGTATTTGGTTAGTCATACAAAACTAAGTGATAAACTTTATAATCAAAATAAATTGATCAAATAGTTTCGTTTTTTTTCGAATTACGTATTTATACATCAAAGCGAAAGCAAAATAAACCTGATACCTAATCTTATTCTAGTCTTGCCCTCACGCTAAGACTAGATTAAGCTTAGCCAACAAAAAACGGCCTTCAAAACTAGTTGAAGACCGCCAAAGTTCGCTAAAAACTTAAAAAAAGATTAATTCCAGCCGCCGCCAAGCGCATGATAAATGTTTACCACAGCATTTAACTGTTGCTTTTTGGTTTCGATTAATTCCAACCTTGCTTGTAAAGCATCACGTTGGGTCATCAATACTTCAAAATAATCAGCTCTGGATGATCTGAATAAAGCATTGGAAATCTCTATTGATTCTTTTAGTGCTTTCACCTGCTGACTTTTCAAATCATAACTTTTCTGCAGATTATTAATATTTGACATTTCATTGGCTACTTCAATATAACCATTCAAAATTGTTTTTTCATAATCGTACACCGCTTGCAGTTGTTTCGCGTTGGCCGTTAAATATGCTGCTTTTATGGCATTTTTATTAATCAGCGGTCCGGCCAGATCTCCTGCCAGTGAATAGATTAAAGATTCTGGTGTTTTTAACAGGTAGCTTGGATTAAATGCCTGGTAACCTACTGTAGCCGAAATACCCAGAGAAGGATAGAATTGTGCCTTCGCTACTTTAACATCTAATTTAGCGGCTGCCAGCTCAAGTTCTGCCTGCTTAATATCTGGCCTGTTAGCCAATAATTGGGATGGAATACCAGATTGTACGGTAGCCGGTACCAATTCTGTAAATGTACTTCCATCTCTAACAATCGGTTGCGGATAACGCCCTAACAAGAAGTTGATCTTATTTTCTTCTTCTGTGATGTTTTGTTGAATATCAAATTGCAGGCTCTTTGTGCTGAGCACCTCCGCTTGAAATTTCCTTACCGCAAGTTCAGTTACACGGGTAGCTTCTTTCTGAATTTTCATCAATTCCAATGCATCGCTCTGGATTTGGATGTTTTTCTTCACGATATCCATTTGGTTATCAAGCGCCAGTAACTCGTAGTAGGAATTGGCAACTTCGGCCACTAAATTGGTAATTACGAAATTTTTTCCTTCAATAGTAGAAAGATAATGGCTTACGGCTGCTTTCTTGGAATTGCGCAATTTATGCCAGATATCTGCCTCCCAATTGGCCTGTAAACCAAATCTATAATCTGGTAATATTTCAGGCACACCTTTCCCCGGCGTGATTTCTGTAGATGCATCACCTGCACCAGAGCTGGTATATCGCCCTACCTTATCTATTCCTGCACCAACCCCATAACCTAACGTGGGTAAGAGTTCGCCTTTTCTGGTTTTGATTTCATTCCTGGCTATTTCAATATCCTGTAAAGTGATATTTAATTCCTGATTATTTTTAAGCGCTGTATCAATCAGGCTCACCAAATCAGGATCGGTAAAAAAAGATTTCCACTGGATTTTAGCGCTGTTCAGGGTATCCTGAGCATCACTAAAGCCCGCAGGTAAATTTTTATTTTCAGCACGTTGTGCAACCTCTGGCAACTTACAAGCGGTATATGCAGCGCATATTACAGCTAAACCAAGGTATTTATAGATGCTTTTCTTAAACATTGTCTTCGATTTCTTCAGTTAATGGATGTTCCTCTTCAATTTTAATCAGTTTATATCTTTCAGCAATTTTACCGAAGATGAAATACAAACCCGGAATAATTAATACTCCGAAAACGGTACCGAAAAGCATACCGCCTGCCGCAGCAGAACCAATAGTTCTGTTTCCTATTTTACCCGGGCCAGAAGCGATCATTAATGGAATCAAACCTGCAATGAAAGCGAATGAGGTCATTAAAATTGGCCTGAAACGAACAGACGCACCTTCCATGGCGGCTTTTAAAACAGATGCGCCCTGACTATGCCGCTGCGTGGCAAACTCCACAATCAACACGGCATTTTTTCCAAGTAAACCAATCAGCATCACCATCGCCACCTGCGCATAGATGTTATTTTCCAAGCCTAATAATTTCAAGAATAAAAATGCTCCGAAAATACCTGCTGGCAGAGATAAGATTACCGAAAGCGGGAGAATAAAACTCTCGTATTGTGCTGCAAGCACCAGGTAAACGAATGCCAGACAAATCAGGAAGATATAAATAGCTTCATTTCCCCTGGAAACCTCATCTTTCGAAATCCCTGCCCAATCAATTCCGAAACCTCTAGGCAAAGTTTTAGCAGCAACTTCAGTAATGGCTTTAATGGCTTCACCGGAACTATATCCAGGTGCAGCTTGCCCACTAATTTCTGAAGCATTGTACATGTTATGACGGGTAATTTCTGACAAGCCATAAACCTTTTCCATCTTCATAAAGGCAGCAAACGGAACCATTTCATCGCGATCATTCTTAACATAAAGCTTCAGGATGTCTTCTGGCAAAGCCCTGTATTGAGGCAAGGCTTGCACAATCACTTTATATTGCCTGTCGTATTTAATAAAACTGGTTTCATAATTACTTCCTACAAAAGTAGAAAGTGTGTTCATTGCATTATCAATAGTTACGCCTTTTTGCTGCGCAATATCATTGTCTATTTTGAGCATGTATTGCGGAAAACTCGCACTATAGAACGTAAATACAGATGATAATTCTTTACGTTTATTCAGCTCTTTCACAAAATCGTTGCCCACCGTTTCCATTTTTTTATAGTCGCCACTACCTGCCTTATCTAAAAGACGAAGCTCAAAACCTCCTGCTGCACCATAACCAGGTACTGCTGGCGGCTGGAAAAATTCGATGGTTGCGCCGGGAATTAATTTGGATTTTGCTTCCAGTTCGTTGATAATTTCCTGCGCAGACTCTTTACGTTCATCCCAGTCTTTCAGATTGATTAAACACGTACCAGAGTTTGAACCAGTACCTTCTGATAGAATTTCATAACCCGCTAATGAGGAAACTGATTTAACGCCATCAATACCTTCACACATTCTCTGAAGTTTTTCAGCAATCTGATCGGTACGTTCTAACGTAGATCCCGGAGGTGTTTGAATAATGGCATAAACCATTCCCTGATCTTCATTCGGAATAAAACCAGATGGCACACTTCCACTTAATCCCCAAATCCCTAAACAAAATACGATCAGCACCACGAAGGTAAGCAGCCTTCGGCTCACCACTTTGCTTAACGCCCATTCGTACCTACCAGAAAGTTTTGCAAAACCACGGTTAAAACTATCTAGGAATTTATCTACAATACTTTTCTTTTTAGGATGGCCATGGCTGTTTTTCAACATGATGGCACACAAAGCTGGTGTAAGTGTTAGCGCCACAATACCCGAAAGGATAATTGCTGTTGCCATGGTAATAGAGAACTGCCTGTAGAAAATCCCCACGGGGCCAGACATAAATGCTACCGGAATAAATACCGATGCCATTAAAAAGGTAATCGCAATAATTGCCCCGCCAATTTCTTTCATTGCCTCTTGCGTGGCTTTGATTACGGAAAGTTTTGGATCGAGTTCCATCTTAGCATGTACCGCCTCAATTACCACAATAGCATCATCCACTACCACACCAATGGCCAATACCAAAGCGAAGAGCGTAATCAGGTTGAGCGTTATCCCAAAGAACTGCATAAAAACAAACGTTCCAATTAAAGATACCGGAACGGCAATTGCAGGAATTAAAGTGGAGCGCCAGTCACCAAGAAACAGGAACACCACTAAACCTACCAGAATAAATGCCTCTACCAGGGTGTGAACTACCTTTTCTATAGATGCATCCAAAAACTTAGAAACATCATAACTCACCTCGTAATCTAAGCCTTTCGGGAAAGAACTTCCCTTAATCTCGGCCATTTTAGCCTTTACATCTTTAATAACCTGGCTTGCATTACTACCGTAAGATTGTTTTAACACGATTGCTGCAGATGCTTTTCCATTTAAAGTAGAGTATAAATTATATGCAGAACTACTAAAATCTACATCAGCTACGTCTTTCAGTCGCAATAACTCTCCATTTGGATTAGACCTGACAATAATATTTTCATATCCTTCTTTGGTATTGAAACGGCCAGAATATTTTAATACATACTCAAATGCCTGAGATCTTTTTCCAGAACTTTCACCTGTTTTACCCGGTGAAGCTTCTAAACTTTGCTCATCAAGCGATTTCATTACTTCATCAACAGAAATTTTATAAGCCTGCATGCGATCTGGTTTTAACCAAATCCTCATGGCATAATCCCTGTCGCCAAGAATATCTGCGAAACCCACCCCATCAATCCTCTTCAATTCTGAAAGCAGGTTGATATCGGCAAAATTGTAAAGGAAATTCTGGTTCATTTTAGGATCCTTACTATACAAGTTGATGTACATCAACATGCTGGATTCTTCACGACTGATTTTCACCCCTTCGCGAATCACCAAAGGAGGAAGCTTATTAGTTACCGCAGCAACACGGTTCTGAACGTTTAAGGTGGCCTGATTAGGATCTGTACCCAGGTTAAAAACCACTTTAATGGAGGCTTCACCATCATTACCTGCATCTGAGGCAATATATTTCATCCCTGGTACGCCGTTAAGGGCACGCTCCAGTGGAATAACAACAGATTTAATTAATAACTCGTTGTTTGCACCAGGATATTCTGCAACGATATTAACCTTCGGTGGTGAAATAGAAGGGAATTGTGTAACGGGAAGATAACTTATTGCTAAGACTCCCAAAAACACAATAACCAGCGATATAACGATAGAAAGGACGGGCCTTTGTATGAACTTGCTAAACATAAAATAAGTTTTGAGGTGTAATTACTCTGTTTTCAATCTTAATGTGTTGAGCACATCTTGCGGTTTCTGAAACTTAAAGCTGATCTTATCATCCTCCTTAACTTTTTGTACTCCTTCCAGCACGATTTTATCACCAAGCGTTAAACCATCGCCAATAATATATAAATCGGGCAATTCTCCTTTAATGGTAATGGCTCTGGAATGCACCTTGTTTCTATTGTCAACCACGAAAACATAAGTTTTATCCTGAATTTCGTAAGTTGCTTTTTGAGGAATCACCAATGCATTTTTCAAGGGAACAAGCATTTGAATTTTTCCGGTTTCACCATTTCTCAGTAAATTATCGGCATTGTTGAAGCGTGCCCTGAAAGCAATGTTTCCGGTTTCACTATCAAATTCACTTTCAATGAGCTCTACTTTACCTTTAGCTTTCAGCAATTCGCCATTTGCCAGAAGCAAACTCACTTCTTGTTGGCCTTTTGCTTTTACAGCTGATTGATAATTTAAATATTCTGGTTCAGAAACATTGAAGTAAGAGAAAACCTGGCTATTATCAGATAAGCTCGTTAACAAAGCACCTTCTTCTACCATACTTCCTAGTTTTAAAGGAATTCTATCAATGGTACCATCAAATGGCGCCCTGATTTCGGTAAAACCCAAATGCATTTTAGCCATCGCAGTTTCGGCATTGGCCGACTGCAATTTAGCTTTTGCCATTGCTAACTCGTTTTTAGAAACGACGTTTTTATCGGTTAGCAATTTTGTATTTTGAAGTTCTATTTCAGCAGATTTAGTCTCTGCCTGCGCTTTCAATAATTCTGCCTGAAGCATTTTTGGCATAATTCTGAATAATACCTGTCCGGCGTGCACATGCTGACCTTCATCTACATAAATATTTTGTAAATAACCTTTTTCCTGTCCGCGGATTTCGATGTTCCTTACCGATTTAATCTGCGAAACATACTCTTTAGTAAAAGATGTATCGATTTTTAATGGTGAAGTAACCGCATAAGTAACTACTTCTTCTTTTTCCTCTTTTTTTGAAGTACAACCTGTTACGTAAAGCAAAGCACTCAAAGCGAGGCACATTACATTTCTTTTCATTGTGTTTTTTTGAATAGTTTATCTGATTTTTATCTATCTGATTAATTTGAGGGAAATTAATTTAAGACGACCCCGGTGTTTTTGAACCGTGGCCTTCTGTAGATTAGCATACCCTATTTGATTAATACTGATACGAAATAACTACAGATTTATGAAGTTATAATGAAGTTGAACTTCAGGTTGGAAAAAGTGGATTCTGCTATTAAGATAAGAGGCGTAAGAATTGAGTTTTAGTTAACCGCAAAGAGGGCAAAGGTTTTCGCGAAGGACGCAAAGCAGGTTGACATGGAGCGACGCGATTGATAGGATAATAGCGTTAAAATGGTTTGTAACTATTGCTAATACATGAAGACTAGGTAAGTCGCGATGAGCTTACTCGAACTAAAATTTTCGAAAAAAGAAGATTTAATTCATAGCAAGGCGCTACAACCAAGAATATAATATATTAAGACAAGAAGCTTAAGAATTGAGTTTTAGTTAACCGTAAAGAACGCAAAGGATTTCGCGAAGAACGCCAAGGCCAGATTCAAAGCTTGTATCCTGATGCCAAAACCAGTTATAAATATGTTAGGAATATTATTGAATTTAAGATGATAACGTTTTACGCATCATAATATCAGTTTGCTCATCATCACCCATTTTAAAAATGTGCCGATCAAAAGCGATGAAGCCATTCTTTTCATAAAACCTGATTGCCCTTGGGTTTTCTTCCCAAACGCCTAGCCAGATGGTATCTTTCTTTAATTGTTCGGCAGTAACCACGGCCAGCTCGTAAAGCATTTGGCCAACCTTTTTACCGTGGTGACTTGATTTGACATAAATCCGTTCGATTTCTAAAGCCCTATTTCCCTGATCTTCCGTTTGTGCAGCGCCTACATTCACTTTTAAATAACCTACCGGCAAACTTCCCTCCCATGCAACGAAAAACATGGATCCATCATTATTTAGTTCACTTTTAACTTTTTCATCACTGAAATTCTCATCAAGATATTTTTGCATATCCTCTTTTGTGTTGCTCCCTGAGAAAGTTTCGTAAAAAGTTTCCTTGCCAATTTGTTGAATTGTACTAATACTTTCAACCGTAGCTGCAGTAATTGTGATATGCTCCATGTTATTAAATTCAGTTTCCAAACTTATATAATCCTCCGCTATCCACCTTTAACATTTGTTAAATAATTTTTCAGCTAATTTTATAAAGATCTTTTCTGGTATTAATAATGAAGCCCTTCCATAAATCACAAACAAGCCTGTTCTATTTTTTGTTAAACTTAATCTAATCCAAAATAGATATGAAAGAAGAACGCCCATATGTAACCTGCCTAATGATGACTTCTGTTGATGGAAAAATTCTCGGAGAAAAATGGGGCAACAGTGAAAAAATGGAAATCCTGAGAGGGAAATTTGAACAAATCCATGAAGAAATTGGAATTAAAGCCTGGATAGTGGGGCGTACCTCGATGGAAAAAGACTTTACCGATTTTGCAAAGCCAGTTATAAAAGATGACCAGCCTCCTATGGATCGCAATGATTATGTAGGAAAACATGATGATTCCGGAAGGTTTGCCATTGCTTTAGATGGAAAGGCTAAGCTTGGCTGGGCCGAATCTACCATGCAGGGAGATCATGTTATTACGATTTTAACAGAACAAGTAAAAGACGGCTATTTGGCACATCTTCAGGATATTGGCGTATCCTATATTTTCGCTGGAAAAAATGAAATTGATTTAACCGTTGCGTTAAATAAACTGCGTAGCTTGTTCGGAATAGAAAAACTGATGCTGGAAGGCGGTGCCCGGATTAATGGGAGCTTTTTACAGGCTGGACTAATCGATGAACTTCACCAATTATTGCTGCCTATTGCAGATGGTGGAACGGAGACCTCATCCATTTTTGAGATTGATTTAAAGGATAAGACAAACGACGCAACCTTAATGAAACTTAAAAAAGTAAAGCAAATTGAGGATGATGTGTTGTGGCTTAACTATATATTCTAACTATTTAAGTTAAAAAATAAAATCAATTACAATAGAATTAAACAGTTAGCGTTCCACATTTATAATTAATGCCAAATACCACCTTATTAATCAGATCATTGTCAACCAACAAATTATTAGTCTTTAATGTTTAAATATCTAAGGAATTTCTTCCTGCTTACGCTCAGTTTCATTTTCATCAGCACAAATTTCGCACTTGCCAATAATGAAAAAAGATTATTGAAATCAAAACAGGTTACCATAACCGGCGGACGGGTAGCAGGATCGGTTACTAATGATGGGGTTTTGTCTTTTCGTGGAATTCCTTATGCAGCTGCACCGATAGGAAAACTGCGCTGGAAGGCGCCTCAACCTCCCTTGCCCTGGAAAGGCGTTAGAAATGCAGATGATTTTGGACCACGTCCCGTTCAGGAATCCAATCTTTTATATGAGTTTCGATCAAAGGAAATGAACGAAGATTGTCTCTATTTAAACGTATGGACTTCAGCTAAATCAAATCAGGAAAAACGCCCTGTTTATGTATTTATCCACGGCGGTTCTTTTATTCATGGCGATGGTTCACAACCTGCTTATGATGGGGCAAGTATGGCAAAACAAGGCGTGGTTTATGTATCTATCAATTATCGGCTGGGTGTTTTCGGGTTTATGTCGCACCCTGAACTCAGCAAAGAATCTGGCTATGGTGGTTCTGGAAATTATGGCCTATTAGATCAGGTAGCTGCTTTAGCTTGGATCAAAAAGAACATCAGTCAGTTTGGTGGCGATCCGAACCGCGTAACCATTGGAGGAGAATCTGTCGGTGCACAATCTGTAAGCGCCCATATGGTATCACCGCTTTCGCGCGGGTTATTTACCGCTGCAATTGCAGAGAGTGGTTCTTTAATTGATGTTCGTGCCTTGGTTCTGCCGTTAAAAAAATCAGAAGAACTCGGAATTGAGTTAACCAGTTTTGCAAAATCAAGCTCCATTGAAGAAATGCGGTCAATGCCTGCAGAAAAACTATTGAAATTAGTAGAAAAAGGTAATCCACGTCGTTTTAAACCAGTTGTTGATGGCTATTTCCTGACAGAAACCCCTGAAAAGACATTTATATCCGCAAAGCAGGCAAATGTTCCCTTATTAATTGGCTGGAATGCCCAGGAAGTACCGGCAGTAACGTTATTCAGGCTTCGCCGCATTAACACCAAAAATTATAAAGCTGCTGTTGAGCGAATTTACAAAGACAAGGCAGCAGATGTTCTGGCGCTTTACCCTGCAGCAACAAATGCAGATGTTAACAAGGCATCTAGTGAGTTCATGAGCGACAGGCTGATTAATTACAGCAGCTGGAAACTTGCTGAGCTGCATGCAAAGCAAAAAACTGCCCCTGTTTACAGATATTTGTTCGCTCATCCTCACCCCGGCCTTAATCAACGCACCATAAGGGAAGGAAATGCCTTTCAGGTATTGATTAAAAAACTTGTTAATAGAATAATAGCAGGTACGTCATTCCACGCTTCTGAAATTGAATACGCGCTCGGCAACCTTGATGTTCAGGATAATTACGACTGGAAACCTGAAGATTATGAGGTATCGAAGCAAATGCAAAGCTATTTCGTCAATTTTATTAAAAATGCAAATCCGAACGGACCAGGGATAGATGAAATTCGACTCACCAACTGGCCAAAATATAACGAAGGAAAACAGGCTCAGTTCTTAAAGATAGGAAGAAACAGTAGCGCAGAAACGGATGCTACTAAAGAACGTTATCTCTTTTTCGAGAATCTGGAAGAAACAGACTAAAAAATCCTCAGGTACTACTTGATGCGATTGAACACAAAGTAAGAAAACGCGGTTATTAAAACCTGATGGTCGCGTTTTCCATATCATGATAGAGCAGCACCGTCCATTGCTGTTCCTTTCCTTCTTCTTCCCATTTTTGCCGTGCTTCGAGTGCTTTTCTCCCATCAAAATCATTTTTAAAAGCCACCTGAAATTTCAGGTAATTTCTTTGCGGTAAATTATCTGCGCCATAAAATATCGTTTCCCCGTTTTCCTTAATCCAAAATACCTGATGGTTGGGCGTATGTCCACCAGAAACCTCATATGAAATTTCATCTGTGATGTTGCCTTGATCATCATTAAGCAAAACAACATTAGGCAGCAAAGCTAGCTGTTCCAGCATTTCTGGCCGATAAGAAGGATTTCCCTCTTGCGCAAGGGCAAAATCTAACTCACGTTGCTGTATATAAATGGTCGCATTAGGAAAACTACTAATAAATTCTCCGTCTGAAAAATACCCGATACCATCAATGTGATCTTTATGCAAATGGGAAATAAGGACTTTCGTAACCTGTTCCGGATCAATACCTTCATCCGTTAAGCGTTGACAAACCGGGGGTAATCCGCCCTGATCTAAATTAATTCCTGTGTCTAACAAAATCACGTCCTTCTTCGTGGTAACCAAGAAAGGTTGAATGGCTACCTTTGCCCCCGATCCTGTTGACGAAGAATCAATTAAAGAAAATTTTTTACTTTTATTTACGGTGTAGTTTCCCAGTGTCAGTGCTATTACGCTCATTTATTTGTTATTTTCTGATGGCAAATCTGGTAATAATTTGCAATATTCCAACAACTTTAAACACGTCTGGTTTAAAAAGAATCAGCTTTTATACCTTAATAGCCGATTAGGTATTAAGGTGTAAAAGCTGAAAATTCACTACAACCAAATTACATTACACCAATAATCCATCCTTTAGTGTTATATAATCTACCTTCCCGTTTAACGTTAGTGGAATACTATCCAGAAGCTTAGTTTTTACACATGCCGGATGAATTTTTACCTGCTCATAAAGTAATTGCCTCACGGCCTTTTCATCAATCCCTGCATCTGTATAGGCAATAATTATATGCTTATCCTCCTCCGCGATGCAAATGAATCTTATACCATCGAACTGCTCACTCAAAATCTGCTCAATTTCATCCAGGTTTATTCGTACCCCAAATAGCTTAATGAACCGTTTACTCCTACCCGTGATGTAAAAAAAGCCATCCCCATCTGTCCTCGCAATATCGCCAGTATGTAAGACGCTCTCCTGTTGATACATCAACAAATCTTCCGCTTTTGTCGCATATCCGCCATAAATGTTCGGGCCATAATACCTCAATTCGCCAGACTCCGGGTCGATATCTAGTTTCCCTTCTTTTATTGGCTTCCCGATCGACCCTAATTTATCCAACAAATATTCTGGTGGTAAATAAGAAATTCTTGCCGTGGCTTCTGTTTGGCCGTACATGGAAAAGAAAGCGATTTTATGATCAACTGCATATTGCCCGAAGACTGCTAAAATTGAATCATTCAACCGTCCTCCCGCCTGGGTTAAATAACGCAATGACGGGTATTTTTTTTCTAGAAACCCAATGCGTTTCAACAGCTCATAAACATAAGGAACTCCGGCAAGTGAGGTATATTGAAACTGCTCCAGTTCGTTCCAAAATTCCTTTTCCATAATGGTGCTATTGGTACAAATGATGCTACCGCCAGCAAGTGAATTACTGGTGAAAACCGAGAAACCATAAGAATAATAAAGTGGCAGATTAAGTGGGGTAACATCAGCTGGATGAATAGGCAAATAATCTATAATAGATAAGGCATTGCTCACTATATTTTGCTCAGAGAGCTTCACAAATTTTGGAGAACCGGTGCTCCCTGAAGTATTGATTAGCAACTTTATCTGCGCATGTACCTGAGTTTTGACCGTTGCCGTTTGCTTAAATAACTGATGTTCAGGCCCTGCATCAGTAGAAAAACAACCCGCAATTACTGCCCGTAACGGATCATAAACATAATAGGGTTGATAATGTTGCTCCAGGTTGGTTTTATAATCTTCATTTAAAGCTGGACTTAACAAAGCGATTGTAAAATCACTCCTTAAAAAGTTAAGCAAAACCTCAACAGATTTCAGCTGGTTATCCAGGTAAAGAAATACCAGCCCGGAAGTTTTATCTATCGCTAAAGACTCATGAAAATCTTTGGGTGTACGGGAAATGCCTGTTAGCGGATCAATGTATCTTAAGTTACTGTTACTTAATATCAGTTCGTAAAGCCGGGATATATTTTCCATAGATCGGATCAGTTAAAAGAGATGTGATGTTTGGTCAGCACTTGTTTTACATTCATAAAGCTTGACATTTCCAGCACATCCTCAATTGCAATGGTGAGGTTAAATGCGGTTTCTATTGCTTCAACCAGAAACAGATGCGATACAGAGTCCCATTCTGCAATGCCCTGGTACTTTAAATCTTCCGTCACCTGGTCAACCGGGATTGCCAGTGCTTCTGAAAATGCTTGTTTCAATTTTTCTATGTTGTTCATATAAATAGTCTTTGAAGGTTTTTAAGTTGAGGGTTATATTTTAACGGTTTTCCATTTCCCCATTTTAAAAACAGTTACACAGCTGCAGGAAAGCACAATCTCCGAAATGAGAATGGCCAGAAAAATACCTTTCGGACCCCATTGGAAATAAATTCCGAGCAGGTAAGAGAGCGGCAGCTGAATAATGTAAAACATCAGGATATAGAGTGCGGTGACGATATTTACGTTTCCTGCAGCGTTGAGTGCCCTGGAGATTACCATGGTATAGCCAAAGAAAAAGAAGGCTACTGACATGTATTGAAGGTATTCTGAAGCATAAGTTAACACCGCTGTTTCATGGGTAAAAAAACTGGCAACAGATTTGGAATAAAACAGCAAAAAAATCGCGATGCTTCCCAAATAGCACATATTGAATATGCCTGTTTTCCAGATCGAAGCTTCTGCCCTATCTGGCTGTTTAGCACCAAGATTCTGCCCGGTGAGCACACCAGCAGCATTTGCGATTCCGTATGCTGGCAATACGCTAAACATGATAATCCGGTTAGCAATGATATAACCAGCCAGCACGCTTTCACCAAGCTTGGCTACAATTACAATCATAATAAACCTGCTGGAAGATGGAACAAGATATTGCACCATACCAGCAGCTGCAAGTTTTATCAGTTTTTTCATTACCGAAGGAACCATCATTAATTGTTTCCTGGAGATGATGATACGCTTATTGCCTTTAATTAAGTACCATACCTGGTAGGATACACTAAATACATTGGCCGTAACCATGGCAATAGCAGCACCGAGTAAACCAAAAGCAGGAATCGGCCCCAAACCAAAAATGAGAATTGCACATAAACAACCATTAAGAACGTTTGAAAATGCTAACGTCCTCATGGCCATTGAGGCATCTCCGGAGCCGCGAAATATGCCATTGATGAGGATACGCATAATCATAAATAGGAGACCAGCGAACATGGTTTTAGAAAATACATTTCCGTAGGCCACCAGGCTATCTGAAGCACCCGCAAACTGCATAATCTGCTGATTAAAAATTAAAGCAATGCCACTGCAAATCAAGGATAAAATTATGCCCAGGTAAATTACCTGCATCGCTGCAAGGCCTGCACTTTTAGGTTTCTGCTCTCCTACCCGCCTGGAAATTACTGCTGTTGCAGCGATGCTGAGGCCTGTAGCAACCGATTGAATCAAAATAATAACCGAGTTGGTGATGCCTACCACAGTAATCGCCCCTTCCCCAAGGCTACTCACAAAAAGCAGGTCAACCAGTACGAAAAGTGATTCCATACTCAACTCCAGCATGGTGGGCACAGCGAGCAGGAAAGTTGCCCTGTTTACACTTCCTGAGGTGAAGTTTTTTTCAGTCCCTTGCAGGGCTATTCGAAATAAATCAAATAAATAGCGGATTCTAAGTAACACATTTTAAGGTTTAAAGGGTTAAATCAACAATTGATTTGAGGTGAACCGGAAGATCTGAGGTACTGAAAGATTGAAATGCAATTCGCTGCTCTACCTCGTAAACTGTTCTTCCCGCAATTTGATTGATGATTTGCGAATTCCGGTAGGCACCCATTCCTAAATCCGGTGTGGAAATTCCATGAGTGTGCAATTCTGCATTCTGAACAAATATTTCATTACCTGCTTCATCAATGGTATAATTTCTGTATACATCATAATTTCCATCCTCCAGGCGCCTGATCCGGTGAGAAATTCCAGTTAAAAAATCTGGTTCTACATATTTATAGCCTGTGGCAAGGATCACATAATCCGTATTGATCTCGAAACTGTTCTGCTGCTCTACCTGTGAAAAATTTAGCAGATAAGATTCATCTTCTTCCTGGCAGATATCATTCAGCTTGCTATTGGCCATCAATACTACCTTGAGTTGATCATCACTGATGTTCATGGCATACAAACTGTTGTAAATTTGATTAATCAACTCTGCATTGATGCCCTTGAATAAAATATGCTGACGAGATAGCACATCTTTACGCTGTACTTCGGGCAGATTATGAAAATAATCAATGTAATCTGGTGAAGTGAGTTCGAGTGTTAACTTGGTATGATTTTCCAGCGGAAAAAAACGTTCAGACCTGGTGAACCAATTTAATTTCATACCCTTTTTAACCTCGGGGAGTAAATCCTGAAAAATCTCGGCAGCACTTTGCCCGGAACCTATAATAGTAATCGATTCCTTTTTAACGAGGTTTTCCTTATGGTTAAGGTATTGAGAAGTGTGAATGACATCTTTAAGCAACTTCTTCTTAATCACTGTTGGAATGTAAGGACTGGTACCTGTACCTAAAACCAATTTGTAAGTTTGCCAGGTATGGGTTTCGCCAGAATGGGTGTCTTGTGCGGTTACCTGATAAACACCATTTTTATAAGTTACCGAAACCACTTTTTTAGCGTATAAACAATTGTTCAATTGCCCTAATACCCACTTGCAATAGGCATTATACTCCTTTCTGAAAATAAAGAAATTCTCCCGGATATAAAACTTATACAGGCGACCACTGTGTTTCATGTAGTTTAAAAAACTATACGGACTCGCCGGATCGGCCATGGTAACCAGGTCGGCCATAAAAGGAACCTGTAGCGTTACCTCATCAAGCATTAAGCCCGGATGCCAATTAAACTCATCCGACTGATCAAGGAAAAGCGTATCAAGATCTGCTACCGGTGCCGATAAGGCGGCAAGGCCGAGGTTAAAAGGGCCAATCCCGATCCCGATGATATCGTAAATTTTAGTTGTTTTCATAGATAGATAATTGAGGTAAATGATAATCATGCTGCGGAAATTTTTCCCAATACCACTCCCGTAAGCAGAAATTGAGGTATGCTTTTTTATGTGGCATCTCGATAATGTGCTGGAGTTTAAAACCTACCTGTACCTTATTCATGAGCGCCGCCCGGGATTCGATCGACCCTTCTCCTACCAGCCTGCCTACCTCTGGTTGCATAAAAAGCCATTCTACAATACTTCGTGTAATGAGCGATGGAAATTTCTTTTGCTTATCTGTTGGAGCTATGAATAAATGGGTGCCATAATCTGAAGGCAAAACGTCGTAATAATCGCCCAGCATATCGCTCGTAGCCCAATAAACTTCGAAATTGAAGGTTGCTTCTCCATTCACTTCGCCGATGTAGCTGTGAGAAATTCCTTCTGCCAATAGCGTTCGATAAAAATGTTCCAATTCTTTTAAAGACCAGTCCATTTTCCAGATGGCCTTGGCGTGGTCTGAATGGAACCATTGATGAACCATTGGAAGATCTTTTTCCAGATCAAACGGCCGGATTTTGATCGCTACCTTTTCCTGATCAAAATATCGATAAAAAACATACGCTGTTGATGGTGGATCAAGCAGTTTAGTACTGTAAAAATAGCGCTGTAACGGATTAAAAATTGATCGTACATAGTTATGTGAGCATTTAAAAAGTTCTCCTTTAATCGCTAAACGCCGCTGATGAAGTAGTTTTTCAATAGCCTCATTTTGTTCTTGTTGCGCAATAGATTTTAACTGAATGTAAACACACTTCAATAACTCCTGCTCCTCCATAATTTTATGCCTACCTAAAAGACTGACCAGCTGAAAGACCTCATCTAGTTTATATAGAGGTAACGACCAGTCAGTTATTTCTTTCAAATATTGATGAATCAAGGGCATTACCAGATCTTCAGAAAACGATTTGTCTCCTGTTAGTTTCGATTTAAACCTTTTAATAGCAGGAGCAAACTGTGCTTCCAGCGAATCTCGAAAAATGATTTTTTTTCTTGCAAAAGTTAAAGTATGCGATGATAACATGGTCTGGTCTATTGGCGACCATTCCGGATAAAGATTTTGAATTTCAGCGGTTGCTAAATCTAAAAACTGAATAACTTCAATTTCCGCCAATTCATCCTTTTCCACATCAATTGCAAATCCCGGAAATTGAAAGATATGGTTTCCAATTGCACTGAAATACACTAGCGGGATAAATACTTCCGCCTTATTTGCTGGAAAACTAATTTTGAGGTGCGAATCCAGTTTGCTTTTTTTGATCGCTTTTGCCAATACTTCATGGCATTTTGGAATCCCCATGTACCTGGTCGAACTTCCAAATTCAAGGCAGTATTGATTCACAATGGCCGTAAAAATCTGACTTTCCACATCAGCAACTGGCTGATTATTGTTCGGAATATGCTGCTCCATAAGTTTTGATAATGCTTAGAATATGCTGAATATCATGGATAGTAGTAATCGGATTGAAAATGGTAAACTTCAGGTAAAAAATTCCATCTACTTTGGTACTGGCTACCAATACCTCACCCGAGTGAAACATCTTCTTTTTGATGTATTGATTTAAGGCACAAAGATTTACCTGCGGCAGGTTACCTGGCTTGCACCTGAAAACCAGCACACTAATGTCAGAGCTGCTGAGTAATTCCAGTTCAGGATCTAGGTTAATGAGGCTAGCGGCCGCCCTCGCCGTGGCAATTACCGTATCCATGTATTCACCAAGTTTGTTTCTTCCCAGCAACCTTAAGGTAAACCATAATTTCAAAGCATCGAATCGCCTGGTACTTTGCGTAATGGACTTGTTAATCTGCGCAGGATATTCCTCGTAATTCTGTTCTTTCGGATTTAAATAATCTGCATGATGTCTGATGATCTCCAGCGAGGTCTTATCGCGAACAATAAATGCACTGCTGCTGATGGGTTGAAAAAATGACTTGTGGTAATCTATGGTAACGGAATCTGCTTTTTCTATCCCTGCTAATAAATGCCTGTGCTGATCTGTAAGTAATAAACCGCAACCATATGCCGCATCTACATGCATCCAAATCTTGTATTTTGCAGCTAGAGCGCTGATGGCTTCCAATGGATCAACATTACCAAAGTCGGTGCTTCCGGCTGTAGCGACAATGGCGAAAGGAATATTCCCTCTTTCTCGCTCCTTCTCAATTGCTTTTTCAAGAGCATCAGCCTTCATCCTAAAGCGATTATCGGTTTCGACCTGAATCACCCCCTGCTCTCCCAAACCAAGAAGTGAGGCATTTTTCAGGTTACTGAAATGAGATTTATCCGAAACAAAAACCCTGAAACGGTTGGCTTCCGGAGGATTTCCACTCACTTTTATATTATGGTTAAGCCTGTTTTGTGCAAAACAATCTCGCGCCAGTAGCAAACCCATGAGGTTACTTTGAGAGCCACCACCAGTAAAAACGCCATCTGCCTGCTCGCTGAATCCAATCTGCTCAGCCGTCCAGTCAATTAACCTACGTTCCATCAGCGTTCCGCCAGCACTTTGATCCCAGGTATCCTGCGAGGAATTGATTGCACTGATTAATACCTCTGCCGCAAGTGCGGGGATTACCACCGGGCAATTAAGGTGTGCGATGTAATTAGGAAGGTGAAAGGCAGTAGCATGGTCTACATACAATTCCTGAACTTCCTGAAAAAGTGCGTCATAATCAGCCAGGGGAACATCGAACGCTATCTTTTTAAACTGTTCACCCAATTGATGTGGCGTAATGCCACTGAAGGGTTTTTGCTGTTGATCAAGAAATTTGAGTACCATAGCCTTGGCCTGGTCTATGGCCTGACTATAGGAATCTGCAGATTGTTGATGAAACAGGTCTGGAAAACCGGATGGCTGGGCCATAACAGTTAAAGTCTGATCTGCGGTCAGATCTGAATAAGGTATATTTTTCATGGTATGGAGGTTGGTTTTAGGTTAAGATCGCCAGGTTACTTTCTGATCAATTGGTGTTCGTTTTTTCTTTACAGGCATACTGGAAAGATCGGTATACCCCATAAAAAACAGGCCCAGCGACTGTTCATTTTCGGCTAAGCCAAGTGTTTTCACATAATCTATAGCAGATCCACCAGTTGCCCAGTAAGAAGCGATGTTAAATGAAGTGGCACTAATAGCCATATTCTGTACTGCACAAGATATCGCTGCCAGTTCTTCCCACTCTGGAATATTTATCTTCCTGCTTTTTATAAAAATAATTGCGACCATGCAGGCTGCTTTGAGCGGATAATCTTTTAGGTAACTGTACTTCGCCAGCTTTTTTTCTGCATCTGGTATATCCTGATACAAATGCTCGTAATAGGAACTCATATACCTGCCATACTTAAGCAATTGACTATCAGTTAACACCACAAAACGCCAAGGCTCGGTCATTTTATGCGTGGGCGCCCGGGTTGCGTTGGTGAGAATTTCTAACAACTCCGCCTCAGGGATGGTACCACCCAGATATTGATCGGCGTAAATGCTTTGTCTTTTTTGAATGTAATGGGTAACCACTCCGCTATCTCGGACCAGTTCCGTTTCGGTAAAATTAATCTCTTTTCTCATGGTAGATGAAGGATTTTTAAACGGTAAAAAATAAATAAGAAAAATTAGTTGGTATTTAAACTAAATAAAAATAGATTTGCCAATGCCAATGCTTATTTAGACTAATTAAAGATAATAGCAAATGTAAATGTTCTGTTGATTAAAACAATAATTATTTTAAAAATCATTTTTTTGAAAATTTAGAACGCTAATTATCAAACACTTACTTAAACATTACCTTTTCATTACCAGTACCTAGCTTAACCAAATACCTTTAACCTCTACCTAAAAAACCTACTAAAATGGAATTGAAAAACGAAGAATTAACCCGGCAATTGCCTCCAATGGTTCCCTTGATTATTGAGGTTTTGCCCATCGAACGTGCCATTATTAAGAGTTCTGCCATGCAGTTGCAGAAAGAATTTGAGCACTATGAGTCGCCAGCATATATCACCTCCCTACACCAGAATGCTTATGCATTATTGCCCGAGCGAATTGCCGCTTTACTTAGTAACCTCAGCAATGATTTTTCCAGCAGTCAATATGGCGCTATTGTTTTTATAGGTCTGGTTGATGTAGATCAGGATGCTTTAGGCCCTACTCCGGCATCCTGGAAAGAATCTGATGATCGCAAATTAAATTTATACGGATTTATATCCACCCTGCTTCATGGTGCGGTTCCTTCCAAGCCTGTTCAATACTATGTTCAACGTAAAGGAGGAGGCATTCTGCATGCAATCATTCCCGAAGAAAACATGTGCTTTTCGCAGACTGGGGCAGGTTCAAAAACGGATCTTTTTGTACACACCGAAGATGCTTTTTTATATCATCCGGCAGATTTTTTAAGTTTTTTATACCTCAGAAATGAAGAGCAGGTAAATTCTACTTTATATTCTATCCGCTCGCATGGAGAACCTGATGAGCTGATGAAAGAACTTTTCAGAACCATCTATAAATGCCCTAAGGACGCCAATTTTGATATCGAAGAGGCGCAGGGAGAACAGGAAACCACCTCTATTTTATACGGAAATGCCAAACGCCCTTTCATCCGGTTTGATGCTGCAGAACAAATTTATAATGAACAAGCCGATCAGACACCTGAAGCATTAAGCATTTTAAAACAGTTTTGGGCCAAGGCAAAATTGCTCATCTATGATCAGTTTATTCCCAATGCCGGAGATTTGATTTTTGTAAACAATCATTTATGTGCCCATGGCCGTACCGCTTTCCAGGCAGGTGTTCGGGCTGTTGATGGAGAGATTGTATCCTGCGAACGCAGACAGATGCTTCGCATGATGAGTAAAAGCAGTTTAATTCATATGCAATCGCTTGCACACCCCGAAAATCCATTTTTAATTATGGAAGATCATTATGGCAAAGTAATCACCGCACAATAATCCTATCAAATTCAACCTATGAAAACACAACCTAATACCAATAGCTCCATAAATAATCAGTTATCGCCCGAAACTGCCATTGCCCATTTGGAACCCGAAATATGGGAGAAAGTAAACCGTTTGCAAGTGCGAAAAATGCTTTGTGAATTTGCGCATGAATTATTACTTGTTCCAAAACTGAAGCGTATTCATGGCGCATGGGGACTTTATACTTTGGCCACTGCCGATGGAGAAAAAGAATATCAATTTCTGGCGCAAGTACTCGGATTAGACCATTGGCATATTGATACCGATTCTGTCACGAAAATCGTTGATACGAAAATTGTAGCGCTAGATGCCATCGCTTTTATCATAGAATTTAAAAAAGTGCTCGGCTTTACAGAAGTTAATCTGCCAACCTATCTGGAGGAAATCATCAGCTGCCTTTACGGTAGCGCTTATATGCATGCAAATACAAAATTGACGGCTAAAGATCTAACCGCAGCAAGTTATGCCGATACGGAACATGCAATGATTGCCGGGCATCCTTGTTTTATTGCCAATAGTGCCAGGATAGGTTTTGATGCCATAGATTACCAAAATTACAGTCCTGAAGCAGCAGCCCCACTTGCGCTGATTTGGGTAGCCGGACAGGTAGATTGTACAGAATTTACGAGCATTTCTCCGCTCACTTATCAACAACTTTTAAAGCAAGAACTAGATGAAGAAACCACTCAGCTCTTTAACGATGAACTACTTAAGAAAGGCTTAGATCCTAAATCCTACCTCTTCTTCCCGATCCATCCATGGCAGTGGTTCAACAAATTAATTCACCTTTTTGCTCCTGATATTGCAGCTGCAAGACTAGTTTGCCTGGGCTATAGCAAAGACCATTATCTGCCCCAACAATCTGTACGCACATTTTTTAACGTTAGCGATACCAGTAGATATTATGTAAAATCTGCACTTTCTATTCTGAATATGGGCTTTATGAGGGGCTTGTCGCCCTATTTCATGCGTACCACACCAGCCATTAATGAATGGGTATCAGACATTGTGACGAATGATGCTTATTTGCAGAAAAAAGGCTTCACCGTTTTAAAAGAAATTGCCACCGTAGGTTATACAAATCATCACATCGAAAAAGCGATTAAAGTGGATAGCCCCTATAAAAAAATGCTGTCTACACTTTGGCGGGAAAGCCCGATGGGTAAAATAGCACCCGGTGAACGTTTAATGACGATGGCTGCGTTATTGCATGTTGATGTCCATGGAAACGCACTGTTACCGGAACTAATTAAAAGTTCTCCCCTGGATACCAGGCAATGGCTGGAAAGTTACCTGCAATGCTATCTGAGCCCGCTTTTACATTGTTTTTATTATCATGATATGCGTTTTATGCCACATGGCGAAAACCTGATACTAGTATTTAAGGATAATGTTCCGGTAAGATCAATCATGAAAGATATTGGCGAAGAGGTTGCTGTAGTTAATCAGCAAAAAGAATTGCCGGAAATTGTAAAGAGGATCATTATTCCCGTTCCGGAAGACCTTAAAATCCTATCTATTTTTACGCAGATTTTTGATTCGTTCTTCCGCTTTCTAAACCATATTCTGGTTGAGCATGTAGCCTTTCCAGAAGAACAGTTTTGGAGTTTGGTAGCAGATTGCATTACCGAATACCAATGCGAATACCCCGAACTTGAAGAAAAATATCGCAAATATGATCTGTTTGCTACAGAAATCATCAAAACCTGTTCCAACCGACTGCAGATGCAGAATAGCCAGAAAATGCTTGATGGAGCTGATCCATTTAAAAACCAAAAGTTTGCTGGTCTCCTGAAAAATCCGTTAGCTGCTTACCAGATCAACCTCTCACAGAAATAACCATTCAAAACCCACCTATTTACCTTAAATCTCAAAAACATGAACATACAAACAATGGTTACGCCTACCCAAGTTGCTTTGCACCTCGAAAAACCAGTTTGGGATCACATAAACAGACTTCACCTTCGAAAAATAATTGCAGAATTTGCTCATGAGCGCATTATCTCCCCTGAGCATACTGCTGAAGAAAATAACTGGAATTACTATGTTTTGCGGGATAAAACAGCGGAAATTGCTTACACCTTCCGTGCTAAAATTCTTGCGCTAAACCACTGGTATATTGATACGGATTCGCTGGAAAAATATGTAGCGAGCATCCCTGCAGAAATTGATGCCCTGAGTTTCTTAATTGAATTTAAAGATGAGCTTGGCATCCCGGATGAATCATTCCCCGTTTACCTGGAAGAGGTTTGTAGCACATTAAGTGGAAGTGCTTACCTCAACTTTTACGGCAAACCAACCTCCGAAGACTTGCTGACATCCGGGTATCAGCAAACAGAATCGACCATGACCGGGCATCCACGTTTCATCGCAAACAATGGCAGAATTGGTTTTGATGCCAGCGATTACCGGGAATATGCACCAGAAACAGCCGAACCTTTTTCATTGGTTTGGCTGGCTGGCCACAGCAATACTGCAATATTCACCGCCATTTCTACACTGGATTATGAGCAGGTAATTTTGCAGGAACTCGGATCAGAAAACTTACAGCTTTTCAATAATATTTTAATCAATAAAAAACTGAATCCGGAAGAGTACTTCTTCATCCCTGTGCATCCATGGCAATGGTTTAATAAGCTGGCGAACATTTTCGCTGCTGATATTGCCACAAAACAGTTGGTTTGCCTTGGCTATAGCAATGATCAATACCTGCCACAGCAATCTATCAGAACATTTTTCAATGTAAGTAATCCACAGAAATTTTATGTAAAAACGGCGCTCTCCGTGCTTAACATGGGCTACATCCGTGGATTGTCTCCAAAGTTTATGAAGACTAATCCGCCCATAAATGAGTGGATTTACAATTTGGTAGAAAATGATAGCTACCTGCAGGAAAAAAAGTTCCTTATCTTGAGGGAAATAGCCAGTGTAAGTTTCGCCCATCAATATTATGAAGCTGCTATAAACGAAGATAGCCACTACAAAAAAATGCTCGCTTGTTTATGGAGGGAAAGTCCGGTAAGCAAATTAAAGGAAAACCAGCGATTAATTACAATGGCCGCATTGCTCCATATTGATAATAATGGGAATGCGTATCTGCCTACGCTTATCCACGCTTCCGGTTTAAGCACCTCAGATTGGCTGAAGGCTTACTTTGCTTGTTATTTAAGTCCGCTGCTTCACTGCTTCTATAAGTGGGATATGGTCTTTATGCCACATGGTGAAAACCTGATTATGGTACTGGAAAACCACATTCCTGTTCGAGCGATTATGAAAGATATTGGTGAAGAAGTTTCCTTACTCAATACTATACATCCTGTTCCTGAGGCCGCCTTAAGGTTATCGGTAACCGTTCATGAGGCTGCTAAAACTTTGCCACTGTTTACACAAATTTTTGATTCCATTTTTAGATTTATCTCAGCCATTCTGGTGGAGCATGGTGACTTCAGCGAAAATGAGTTTTGGAAGCTGGTTGCAGATTGCATTCTTGATTATCAAAAAGAACACCCCAAATTTAATGAAGACTATCAAAAATATGATCTTTTCGTCAAGGAGTTTAGTCCTGATGCACTGAACAGGCTCCAACTTAATAACAATCGCCAGTTGCGAAACCGGGCGAATCCATTTCAAGACCTCCCTTACATTGGAAATATGAAGAATCCAATCTACCCCTACCAACACGGAACTTCCAACCCCAAGGATCCGGGCAACCAAAAAGAATAAACACAATTATATATAAACCAGACATGAATATTATGAAACAATTTTACCCCGCTCGTTCGGCTAGGACGAGTCTATGTTTAAACTTTTGGTCTTTAATTACCGCAGTCTTTATACTGTGTATCACTTCCTCAGCTGCAATGGCTAAATACAGCAGGCAGGAAAATGGATCTATTTCTGGAAAAATTACCACCAGTGACAAAAAACCTGCAGAATTTGCTACGGTTTCGTTGGAAGGATTAACAGATGTAAGTGTCGACAAATCCGGAGTTTACCAATTTAAAAATCTGGCTCCGGGAACCTATATGCTTAAGGTGAGTTTTGTTGGTCAGCAGCCACAACTGAAGACCATTGTACTTCAGTCAGGAGAAAACATTACCGCAGACTTCTCCTTTTCATCAACCGCTAAAGATTTAAATGAGGTGCTGATTGTTGGGGATAAATATAATGTATCATCCAGGAAAGAAAGCAGATACGTTTCCAGGTTACCGCTGAAAAATTTGGAGAATCCGCAGGTGTATTCTGTAGTGGATAAAGAATTAATAAAGGAGCAAATGGCACTTACCCTGGAGGAATCATTCCGCAATATTCCAGGTGCAGCTCCTGCTAAAACTGGCGCAGGAATGCCCGCTTTTTTCTCCAGGGGGTTTCAAACCAGCGAAAACTTTAGAAATGGTATGGCTACCTTTCTAAGAACGGGAATTGATTTATCTATGGTTGACCGTGTGGAAGCCATCAAAGGGCCATCAGCAACGCTTTTTGGTGCGGCAATGACTTCTTTCGGTGGATTGGTAAACTATGTGACTAAAAAACCTTACGATACCTTCGGGGGTGAAATTTCTTACGTGCAGGGAAGTTTTGATTTAAGCAGGTTAACGGCAGACATTAATACGCCAGTGAATAAGGATAAAACGTTGCTTTTCCGAATGAATTTTGCTACGCAAAAGGAAAACTCATTTCAGGATCAGGGACTTGGAACAACTTATGCAGTAGCGCCAAGTATTTCCTACCAGGTAAATGACCGCTTGATTTTTAGGCTTGATGCAGATTTACAAACTTATAAAGGCACCTCATCTACGGCCTGGGCTACCGGAAGCAGGGTAACTGCAACAAGTTATGATCAATTAGCAATTGATTATAAGCGTTCGTTAATTGATAACTCATTTGTTGGAAACCAGCTTTCGAATAATGTTTATGCACAAGCTGAATATAAAATTTCTGACAACTGGACGTCACAAACCAATTATTCATTCAGCAATGGGGAATATAATGATCTCCTTTATTTCAACCAGACCTGGTTAACCAATACTACTATTGCCAGGGCCATCAGTGTCTTTTCGCCAGAAAAATCCGGAAGAAAAGAAATTCAGCAAAATTTTACAGGGGATTTTAAAATCGGGACTTTAAGAAACAGACTGGTGGTTGGACTGGATTATATGACTCAATTCAGGAACTTTAAATTTACCGCTTTGCAACTGGATACCATTACACTCAATACGCCTGTAAGAGATATTCGCCTGCAACAGGTAGAGAATAGACTGGGTACAATTAGTACACCACAAAGTTTAAACAAGCAAAATACCTACAGCGCTTACTTTTCTGATGTGGTAAATTTTACGGATAACCTGATGGCAATGTTTAGTTTACGTGCAGATCGATTTATGAATGAGGGTACGATAAACAACCTGACCCAGGTGAAAGCAGGTAATTATAATCAAACTGCTTTTTCGCCTAAGCTGGGTATAGTTTATCAACCCATAAAGGATAAGGTAGCCATTTTCGGGAACTATATGAATGGCTTTAGAAACGTTGCAAACACCACACAGCCGGATGGTTCCATTTCTGTCTTTGAACCGCAGCAAGCCAACCAGTGGGAAGGTGGAATAAAGCTGGATCTGATGAATAAAAAGTTAAACGCTACCATTAGCTATTATGATATTTCGGTTAAAAATATCACCAGGGTTACTACAATCAACAATCAAAATTTTACGGTACAAGATGGCACACAGGAAAGTAAAGGAATAGAAATCGAATTTATTGGTAATCCTTTCCCTGGATTCAATTTCGTATCGGGCTACGGCTATAATGACAATAAATATAAAGATGGCAGTCCGGCATTAACAGGCAAACGTGGCGTTGGAACGCCAAAAAATGTTGCCAACATCTGGTTAGGTTATACCCTATTAAATGGCGGTGCGAAAGGTTTAGGCTTCGGTGCAGGCGCCATCTATGTAGACGATACCTTTTCGAATGCAGCAAATACCTTCGTATTGCCAAAATACACCGTTATTGATGCTACAGTTTTCTTCAACAGGCCGAAATACCGCGTCAGCTTTAAAGCAAACAACATTCTGGATGAAAAATACTGGATCTCTGATGGTTTTTATTCTCGTCCGCAGAAACCGGTAAACTTCCTCGCCAGCCTGACTTTTAAATTCTAAAAAATAAAAATAAGAGGCTCACCAATGGCATATCTCTCCAACCATATTATCTATGTATGTGGTAATTGTGAGCCTCTTTTAAATCAAGTTTAACTTAAAAATAGCTAATGAAGAACCAGATTATATCTAAAAAACCGTTTGACACTGAAAGTTATAGCAAGCAATTGATACTCGGAATCTTGCTTACCATTGCAATTTTAGATCATACCCGGCTTTTCTTTCATTATTGGAATACCAATCCAGGCGATTTGGAAAATACTACCCCTATCCTCTTTTTTACCCGCTTTATTTCTCACTTTTTTGCCCCAGTTGTATTTTTCATCACAGGCACTTACCTGTTTCAATGGAGTCGGCGTAAATCCAGTCAACAGATTTTTTATAACCTGCTATTGTTAGCCTTCCTGCTGATTGCGATTGAACTGGTGATTAATAACTTTTTCTGGACATTTGATTTACAATACCGCACCATTGGTCTGTTTATTATCGGAGCATTAGGTTCAAGTATTTTCTTATTGGCTTTTCTTCAGTTCATGCCTAAAAAGTTACTGATCGTGTTTAGTATGCTGGTTTTAATCGGCCACCATTTATTAGATGGGTTTGTATTAACTGGTCAATCATCAACAACGATTTTATGGTCGGTATTCCATCAGCAAAAATACATTCCAGCAGGAGAAAGGCTTTTTATTATAAATTACACCATTATCCCGTGGTTTGCCATACTCAGTTTAGGCTATGCCATTGGGCATCTTTATCAAAAAAAATGGCTTTTAACAGCAGGTATTGTGCTAACAAGTTTATTCTTTATCCTCCGCAGGATCAATCTTTACGGAGATCTCCAGCCATGGTCTAAACAGGAAACCTTTGAAAAAACTATGCTTTCCTTTTTTAGTGTAACGAAGTATCCTGCATCTACAGATTTTGTTTTGATTACATTGGGACCGATGTTTATCTTTCTTCACTATATTGAAGGTGTCCGAAATAGACTGACAAACTTCTTCGTTACGTTTGGTTCTTCCCCACTGTTTACCTATTTGTTAAGTACTTTGATGATTCACCTCGCCGCTATGGTGGGGCTTTTCTTCATCAATCAACCTTTATCCGCTATGGTTATTACCCCTAAATCATATGTAAAAGGAAATGAATTATCAAATTATGGTTACACACTTATAGCAGTTTATCTCTTATGGATGATTTTTGTTTTTCTACTGTATCATTGTTGCAAATTTTATCAAACCTATGTGTTGCGTAAATAAGAGCTTGGGTATTATCACAAGTTCCGAGATACTATCCAATTCAATAGGAAGCTATTTTATGACATCCATGGTGTTAAAATTCTACTGTAATTTACTTGATGGGTTTAGCGCAACAAGCTCAACCACTGTCGTTTTTTCTTTGCATATTTTAACTTAACATTCTGATAATCAATTGACTTAGTAAGGCCATTGTACGTATAGCGGTTTAGTCATCCAGGGATATTTGATTATCGAAAAACTAAATGGTGATTGATTAATGAGGATATCATATGTCCGTTTCTCAATATATAGTTCCCAGCGATCATCTTGCTCGCCTAACAAGCCATCCCTGATGAGCCAGTTGGCCCTAAAACCATCAATAGAACTTGATCCAATGGCTGTCCAATACTCAATCGAGGCCTGCAGCAGTTGCATCATCATTTCTTTATCAGCAGGGCTGATGATTGTTTGATTTGTAATGGGTTCGAGAAGCGGGATGCCACATAATATTTTATTCAGCACCAGATCTGGTTCATTAGTCTCCATCTGGCCCCATGCTAAAAACTGAAGATAATGAACAGCCGCAGCCTGCTTTTCAGGCTCGAATACTTTTTTATCGTCTATAAGGTTTAAGCGTTCAAAAAGTATAGGAATGTATTGGTTAATTAATACCAGACCCGCATTTTTGACAGGAATGCTTCCTTTAAACATTTCTTCCGGTTGGTTGATCATAAATTCATGCGTTTTTCTTTTAATCATTTCTGTTTTGGATTGAAGTTAATGTTCGCCACTACATACTACTTCTTCTACATTCAAATCCTTAACAATACCGCTTACTTCCTGAGCGGCGGCATTTTCTCTTTTAAAAGAAAGTTCAAAATAAAACATGCCGCATATTGTTTATTTGCCATTGGTAGTGCTTATTTGTTCGTAGGCAATTTCAATGGTGTCAATCGCTACCTCATTGCCGTCAGATTTTATATCGGTACCGGTAACTTTGGCGGGCCATGCATTGCTTAGTGTCCACTGCATGGTTACCTTGCCAACTTCATCCAGCAACTTAATTAAGATGGTTACCCTTTTAATGGTATTCATCTTAATATCTGCATGCCAGTTCCAAAAGGTATTGTCGTTAACGAAAATGCCTCTTTTCATCGTCACATTACCATATTTGGAAATACCAGGCATTTTTTCCGTAGAAAAAAGCGGACTATTACTTGCGCGGTATTCGATAATTTGAGTTTCTACATCCATTCCGGAAACTTCCTGAAAAGCCACACCTTTTAATGCTGTACCAAAGTCTACTTCAAACCTAAACTTGGGCATTGGCCAGGTTGAGCCTTGTTTACTGCCATCATCTGCCATAATCTTATATTTTTAAAGTGAAAAATAATTGTGTTGACTAAACACTAATCTGCTATTGTCATTTCCTGCTGGAAGGTTAATACAATAAACTCTGCCGGACGAACAAGGGCTACTCTTACCACCACAGTCATGATGCCATTCAGCACACCATTTACAGTCATGGTGGTACCCATACCACAGGCTACAGAAAATGCATCAGCAGGTGTTGCGCCCATTAATCCACCCTCTTTCCATACTGAAGTGAGGAAACTACTAATCATCGATTTTACCGCTTCCCAGGTATTTTTATCATTGGGTTGAAAGACGTATGCATGGCAGGCCAATTTGCACGATTGTTCCAGGAATGTCATGGTCCGCCGCACATTGATGTATTTCCAATCCTGGCTATTGCCTTCCAGTGTACGTGCACCCCAAACTAAAATACCTATGCCATTAAAAAAGCGAATGGCATTAATGGATTTACCCGAAACAGCATCCATGTTTAAGTTGCCTTGCTGACTTTCAGATAAATTGATGGGCAGTGATGATGCACCTACAATACTCGTATTAGCAGGTGCCTGCCATGGCCCTATCTGGTTATCAGTGGTCGTAATTACACCAGCCATTGCACCACTAGGGGGCAAAACATTTGCTATAGTTAATACCTGATTAATAATTTCAGTATAAGTTTTGCTCGCGTTTAGCAAGGCATTATGATATTGTGTTACGGTTAAAGGCGTAGCTGAAGGATTATTTATATTGACCAAAATTTGTGCTGCCGCAGCATTTGGATGATTGGTAGGATTTAAAAGTGGTGCCAATTGTTTCGCATCTCCACCAAACAGGTTTGTATAATCTATATCTGATACCTGCATAGTAGTGGTACCGATAAACGGATAATAAGCAGCCCCGTAATCAAGTCCCACCACTCCGATATTATTTCTAAAAGTCTGTATATCCTGTGTATATAAAATTGGATCAGGATTTCTACCGCCAATCACATCAAACAAAGCCATAGCCGTTTGCATTTTTGTACACTGAAGCAGCATAGCTTCCATTAGCGTACCATTATCCGTTATAGATAATAAAGTTGCCTCAGGGCAGATGTACATGGTTGGCTCCTGCTCATTCAGTAACAATTGTAGCCCGGCAGTTAAATCAGCCAGTTTCACATTAGGATTGACCAAAGGCGCACCTAAAGGCAGAGGACTTTTGGATGGCGGCCCATAAGTACCCACAGAAACGATATAAGCATCGCCACCACCATTATCATAAAACATTTTAATGCTGTTATAGAGGTAATAAATGGTATTGGGATCAGGAAGAATAGCATAGTCATTGCCATCAATGATTAAATAGTCCGGATCAACTGGCTTTGATTGCTGCTGCACAACATAATATTCGGGACTATACTGTTTCGCCGGACTCGCCGGGGCCGGCGGATCAGGATAACAATAGAAAGCCTTAAAATCTGAAAATGAGCTGATCTTTTGCGCTACATTGGCATAAGACCTTCCCTCATACATGGCCTGAGGTGTGTAACCAATAAATGCGGGCACAGCGGTTGCAATTGGAACTACTGAATTAGGGAAAGCACTAAGCTCGTTGATGTAAACACCGGGAGATTGAATGTTAGATAAATTCATACGTTATTTTAGTAATGGATTGGCGTTAAGTGATTTTTAAAAAACCTCAAGCCAATTTAGGGATTCGGATGGTAATATTTTAAAAAAAATACCTGCATCAAAATGATGATTAGCCTATAAATTGGCAATCTTTATTTAAAAACCAGGGTATTCTGGATATGATTTATAACAGAAGAGAATACATTAATAGAAAGAAGATTGATCAAAAATGACCAATCCTTTGAGCTTATCCATTAAAGCTAATGGTTTTTATTTTAAAAAAGATCTATCTTACCATTTAAAACCAGTCGAATGGAATTCACCAAAATTACGCCTCATCCTGATTTAGACGAATTTATTGAGTGTTATTGGATGATGTACAGTGACAACACACTGCCAATAGTTGAGAAAATCATACCCGATGGTTTTACAGAGATTATTTTTAATTATAGAGACATTTATGAATCTAAAATTAATGAAGAATGGAATCTGCAATCGCCAAATTTATTAGCGGGGCAACTCAGAACTTTTTTTTACCTTCAAAACACAGGTACTACAGGCTCTATAGCCATTAAATTAAAACCCGCAGCATTAACCCAGTTGTTTGGTTTGAGTATGGATCAGTATGTGGATAAAATTGTCGACCTGGATTCCTTTCCACACGTAGCACTTAAACAATTAAAAGAAAAGATATTGGCAATATGCAATAATGGGGAGAATAAAAAAGAGTCGATTATTAAAAAAGTTTTAGACGATTACTTTACCATACTTATTCATACTGCTTTAGTAAATCCAATAAAAAAACCGCTTGAACTTATCTTGAATTCAAATGGAATGGCTAATGTTGCTGAAATGGCCGCATCGGCCGGAATTGGCGAACGGCAACTAGAACGCTTATTTAAAAAATATATTGGCCTTTCTCCAAAATACTATGCCCGGATTATACGGTTCAATCATATTTTTCAATTGATCAAATCAAAAAAAAATTCCTGGGCAAACATTGTTTACCTGGCCGGATATTACGATCAATCGCATTTTATTCGCAATTTCAAATCCTTTACCGGCGAAGATCCCTCATCCTACTTTTTCGAGGAAAAAAATATGGCAAACTTCTTTTTGAAAAAATAACTAAATAGGTCGGATTTGTACAATATTGAAAAGTTAAGCAACCTTATTTTTGATTAAAAAAAATGAAAGCTAAAAAACTAATCTTTATGATTTCCATGTTATTAGTAGTGAATGCTGCCATTGCACAGGACCATAACAAACAGAAATTTAAAAAACTGGAATGGCTAACTGGAAAATGGGCACGAACCAATGCAAAAGCAGGGCAATCCGGTTATGAAACCTGGGAAAGGGTTTCTGATTTAAAGTTGAGCGGCAAAGGTGTTACTTTAAAAGGTAAAGAGGTCATTTTTATTGAAAACCTGGAATTCATAGTTATGGACAGTGATATTTTTTACAAAGTGACCCTTGCTGAAGATGAGAAACCTGTTTATTTTAAATTAACTGCATTAAACAAAAATGGCTTTACCTGTGAAAACCCAGAACATGACTTTCCTAAAAAAATAACCTATATCCGAAACGGCAATCATATAAAGGCGGTGATTTCAGGTAATGGAAAAAGTGTTGATTATATTTTTATTCGGGAAAAAGCAAAATAAGAGCCGCTGTACTGAATACTTTGAACGCTGACATATATGGGATACCAATTTGACGTAAAAAACTACCGACAATTTATTTTAGATAAAAAATAAGACTGTCCCTTTTCAAACAGGCTTATTTTCCTTACACAAAGATATCTTAAGCAACTGCCGGTTGGTGCCTAACGCCTGATGCGTCCCTCGGCGTCACGGAAATTACCGGGATCGGTTATTGGTTCATTAATGAGATCAGGCAGTAGCAAATATTCATCCGGACTATTGCCTACCCGGGCAACACGTATGGCCGCGTGAGTGATTACTTGTTTGATTTCAGACATGTTGTCTATCTTTTTGATTGTAAATAGAATGGCAGCCAGGCTAATGTAAAAAAGCCGCCTCAACAAGCTTGAGACGGCCCAATCTTAATTTAATGCAATGTATTATTTTGCGATGTCTTACAACACGGAACTGTTCGTGAATTTTACTTTGAAAGGCCATTGGTCATCATTGGCTTCGTTTTCATCCCATGGATGTGGTGCATAGGTAGTCGGGGCTCCAGTCACTACATACCATAATTTTACTGTACCAGCTGGCACGGTAAAGCTGCTAGTAGCGTTGTTGGTCCACATGCCGCTATACCTGCGTTCTCCTGTATTTAAAATCGCAACATATCCATGGCGCCAACCTGCTCTTGCCGGATTTGCTACATGATTATACCCAGGCGCATTAACCATACCCGTAAAAACGGTCGACACAACTGTGCCTGCGGCCGGAACGGTTAAAGGGATAACATTGTAACCGGTAGTACCCGGGGCATGATCGTATGCTACCTGGTAGCTTCCGTCAGTCAGCATTGTGTAATTCCAAGTTTGGGCGCCATGGTAATTGGTCCCGTAAGACCGGAGTGAAGGGATATCCCAGGTAACAAATCTTACCGCCTGATCATATATTTCTCCATTAAAAGTAGCCACATTAATACCATTGAGCCTCATGTATGCTTGAATAGGATCTTCCGGTTGGCGAGACTCGCGCCATAATTTTCCGATAAAATCGCGCCCTCTTTTAAATTCCCAATAGTAGAGGATAAAGTAACTGGCATAACGGTACCATTCATGGTGAACATGGCGATGGTAGTTATCCTTATAAACAGTAAAGTCATATGCGGTAAAAACCGTCGACGGATAGCTCTGGAATCCCTGGAAATTTGCAGTTTGCTCCCAAAAGCCGTTACCGCCATTACCGCCAAATCCATACCGGAACCCGCCAACACCCTGATCAGCAAAAACCTGGTATTGGAAACAATGGCCGATCTCATGACCGATTACATGACCAACCGGCTGCATGGTAGCCGGGCTAACCCACAGGGCACCAATAACATTATCATAGCCAGCACCGGTAGCCAGCCATTCCGTTTGATAATTTATAAAGATCATCATCTTATATTTACTTAGCTTGGATGTAGCTAAATTAGCAAAACCTAATTCAGTTATATTTAACTGAAAAAAGCCTTCTGCTTTGGTCAGCAGATCAGTAATGTTTACCCGGTATGTGGCTGGCACGGCAGTTGAATTTGGGTCGTTAGTGCCATAGCCTTTTGCCCAGAAAACAATAAAGTGATCGGAAGAGCGGGATCTTGACCAACTCCATGTGCTAGCCGAATTATTAAAATCATTTGAGCTTAGTTCCTGTGGAATATAAACATCCGGCGCAGCAGCTGCAACCGCGGCTGTTTTAGCCTGCTTTTGTGGGTTGGTTAACCGAGCGGGCTGAATGGAGTTAAATTCATCTTTACAGCCTGATAACGATACAATGATCAGGAATAATAAAATTTGTTTCTTCATTTTAGTTTCTGTTTGATTAGGTTTATAAATTGATTAAATTTTATCACAGAACAAACTCATCTTCGGGTAGTTAATTCCCTCAGAAGTCAAAAGGCTGTTCGTGAAAAATATTTTTATAATGGGTTAATACTTAAAACATCAGATATTACAATACATTTCTATATTCAGAACAAAAGCGTTGAAGCGTGAGGCCACTAGATTCTCGTTAACTACAGTATTGAATGTTTAAATCTACAAAACAAAAGACGGTCATTCTGATCGAATATTACCAATAAGCGGCAAAATATTGATATATTGTTAGTTAAGCTCCCCCGGCTGTTTACCTTTACTAGAGAAACACCGGTCCGGGGAGGTGTATTGAGGCGCACAGAATAAAACTGGCTACATACAGCTACCAGTAATTATTTTGACCAATATGCCCCCAAAATAGCTATACGGCGTCAGTTAACCTGTAGTTTGTGCAGATGCAAGAATAAATTTTACCAGACGCTATCTCGGGTAAAGCTGTACTTAAAGGTATTTATTGAATCCTTTAAATAATTTTTTGTGACTATCGTTCACCTAATCGATTGAATGCGATCAGGTATTACGACGATAGCTGCTTGGGTTTTGTCCACAATGTTTCTTGAAAAATTTACTGAATACGAACTGGTCACTAAAGTTCAATGATTCAGCGATATGCGCGATCGGCAACCCGGACTCATTTAATAGTACCTTTGCCTCGGTAATGAGCATTTCATCGATCAGTTCTCCTGCGGTTTTTCCCGTAAGCCCACGCGTAGCAGTGGTTAGGTATTTTGGAGTGATATTTAGCATGTCAGCGTAGGCCTGTACACTTCTTTCCTCTTTAAATTTCTTCATAACAAGCTTAAGGAACTGATGTACGACATATTCCTTTCGGCTGCCAGATACCACGTATGGCTGAACCTCTGATTGATACAGTGCACCAATCTCGAAAATAATAGCCGAAAAAAGGTGTCGCAAAATATCCTCCGCATAAAACTTATTCGCTCTCGTGTCCTTCATCTTTAGCGCTAGTACGGAGAGTTGCCCCTTGAACAAGTCAACCTGATCTTCGCTAAGCCTGGACACCGGGCTAATGATACCAGTAAGGTAATCATAAGCCTCTGCGGTCTTTGAGGGGATGGCTGAGTTCAATAAGTAGTCATTTGAGAAGAGTAGATTGGTCGCTTTACAATCTGGGGTAACCGTACCAAAGTGACGGATAGTATTGGTTGTAAACAGTACAAGATCATTTTTTCTTAACGTATATTCTAGCAGATTGATCTTTACATTGACCTCTCCCTCAGTGATCAGGTGAATCGAATTATGATCGGCACGATATGGTGAGATTGAGGATGTGTCCATTTCTTTTGAATCGGTATCAAAAACGTACAGCCCCTTAAATTTGGTATTAATATCCATTCGGGACCTTAGCAGATCAAGGGTCAGTTCCTCAATACGTTTTTTCTTATTTTTCATAATACCGATAAAACTATGAACCAGGCGTTTTTCCTGTTTGCAGCAGGTTGACATAAGATAACAATAATTTAGCATATCATCTGAAATACTACATCAATATGGAAAGGAAATCTGAACATATTTCGGCCGTATCTGGCTATGTTTCTAAACATTCACAGTCCCTAGATTTGTATTGTAAACAAAATCTATTTAGTCAAAATTAGAAATATGACACAGCAAATCAATTACAGCAATGAACTTTCCGGAAAGATCGCCCTTGTAACAGGTGGAACCAAAGGTACCGGTAAAGCAATAGCAGAACGTTTAAAGGCAGCTGGTGCAACAGTGATCATTACGGCGAGGAACAGATCCGAACAACCAGATCCGGATCTTTATTTTGTTTCTGCAGACCTGAGCAGATCAGAAGATGCGCAAAAAGTAATTAGCGAGGTACTGTCAACCTATGGCAGGCTGGATATCCTGGTAAACAACCTTGGCAGTTCAACCACGCCAGCCGGTGGATTTTCATCATTGAGTAATGAAGATTGGATATCTACCTTGCAAGCTAATCTACTTGCCCCAGTAAGACTTGACAAGGGATTTTTACCACAGATGATCGATCGTAAAGATGGTGTTATCATTCACATTGCTTCCATCCAGGGCAAATTGCCACTTTACGATTCCACATTGCCCTACGCAGCTTCAAAAGCAGCCCTGATTAATTACAGTAAAAGTTTATCAAATGAGGTTACGCCAAAAGGTGTACGTGTGCTAACTGTTTCCCCCGGATGGATAAATACTACAGCATCGGAAGCCTGGCTGGGTGAAATTGCCAGAAATTCAAATAGCACCATAGAGCAGGCTCAGCAAAGTGTAATGGATGCACTGGGAGGGATACCTTTCGGCAGGCCGGCCCAACCAGAGGAAGTGGCCGAATTGGTTGGCTTTCTGGTCTCGCCAAGAGCCAATTACTTAACAGGGACAAACTTCGTCATTGATGGCGGAACGGTACCGACTATTTAACAACTTAATCATATAATCATGGAATTACCACAAGTAGTATCTCGTTTCATAGAAACGCAGCACAATTACGATAGCAAGGCTTTCGCGGATTGTTTCACCGAGTCTGCCATCGTTCATGACGAGGGGAAAACCCATAATGGCAAACAAGAAATCCATCAATGGATTCAACATGCAATGGATGCCTATAAATCTGAGCTGGAACCGCTCAACTTCGAGCAGACTGGTTTAAGCGGTATACTGACAGCAAATGTTTCGGGCACCTTTCCGGGAAGTCCGGTAAAGCTGAATTTCAATTTTGGCTTTAAGGACAACCTTATCGATTCCCTAAAGGTAACCGAATAATATTGGGTATATATAGGGTACGGTGACACAACAACAGAAAACCGTCTATCTCCGATACGGCGGTTTTCTTTAACCATGCTATTATTGGGTAAATGTTGTAATTATTAACTATTAAAAAGGTTTAGTTTTAACTTTTCCCGTTCTATTTCTGCAATCAGTTCTTCTTCCGTAGGTAGATAAGGCATGTATTTAGTTGCAAAGAGTCTCGGATTATCGTTGATCACGGAATACTTAACTACTGTTTCACTTTTTTCTGTACAAAGAATAATACCTATTGTTGGATTATCTCCTTCTGGTTTCTTTAGGTCATCAAACATCCGTCTATACATATCCATTTGCCCCACATGCTGATGGGTAAGTTTCCCAGCTTTTAAATCAATTAGCACGAAACATTTAAGCAAATAATTATAAAACACCAAATCAATATAAAAATGGTCTATCTCTGTACTGATTCGAAATTGCCTGCCAATAAAAGAGAATCCTTTTCCCAGTTCAAGTAAAAACTGTTGTAAATTCTCTATTAATGCTGTTTCAATTTCCGACTCATTTGCAGTTGCGGGTTGCGCTATATTTAGAAACTCAAAGATGTAGGGGTCTTTAATAAAATCTTCAGGTATTTGTGTTTCTAATATTTTACTATCTACCTGATTTATAGCCTTATCATTCGAAGATAAAAGCCTGTGGTAGTAGAAAGTGTTAATATTACGTTCCAGCGTTCGAACACTCCAATTCTGTTCTGCAGCTTCGTTTAAATAAAATCCTCTTGCAGCCTCATTTTCAACCCTCATTATTAACCGATTATGGCTCCATGTCAATTTGCTACACAGTGTGTAGCAAATCTCATTATCACGGTAGGTGAGGTAAAATTGGCGAAAATTACGCAAGTTGGAGTATGAAAAACCTTTCCCAAATTCAGTTGTCAAAGCTTTGGAAAGTTCTTTCAAAATACCTTCACCATAAACAGCTCTTTCTTCACCATGCTGTTCTTGCTCAACAATACGTTTTCCGATCAGCCAATATGCCTCCACCATTGCCGCGTTCACAGCTGTGTAAGCTTTTTGTCTGGCTGCAGCTAATATACCTCTGATTTCTTCGATATAATTGGTCATACTTCAAATTTAAAGAAAACAATCGATGAGTCGTTAATATTGAAAAAGAATCCAAACTGTATAATGAAACTTATGCCGGTGAGATAATTGATTGGAGTATTGACCCACATGAAGAAATTACAGCAACAAAAGAAGATAACCGAAGCTACCTTAAACGCTGATGATAAACCAAATTAAATAATTAAGATTTTTCTTTTTGTTTTGAGATATTATTTCTAAATTGCTTATGCGAATTACTAATTAATATCATCATTCACTTAAACACAGAGCTAAAATCAATTAAATTTCTTTAACAATATTCCTGGTCGAGTGGTAGCCCCACATTTTCAATTTCTCTGTGAAGAGTTATTTGGTAGTTCGCAGCGACCAGGATACTTTATTTTACGGTTATGCGAACTACCAAAAGTAAAAACCCAAACACACAGCTCCCTGCTCAGGTTGCAGCTGAATCAGCCAACACTAATGTATTACCTGCCATTTGTGCGGTAAAGGCAACCTTACATCATATTGATGGTAATATTTCTGAAATCATGATGACTTTGCCTCGCTATACCGGATGGGCAGAATTTTTAGAAGACGGGCAAAATTCCATCCGGGAATACGTTTATCAGCTCACCAGGCATTGGATTAAAATAAGTCATTTCTTTATAGAAACCGGAGCCATCACCACCAATGGAACAATAGCTTCTTATTTTTCGCCACGCAGGTTCGATATCCCCTTGGACAAATTTTATAAACCGATGACGCCCGGCGCCTGGGTATTAGCCAATCAGCACCCGCATCATCCAAAATACAACCAAAAAGGATCAAGCAAAAATTTATCAGCATTAATCGCCATTGCAAACAACAGAAACGATGTCGTTTATCATCAAATAGAACCCAATACCATTCATTGCGGTATTCCATTCAAAAGTAAATCGGCCTACTTCGAAAAAGGTGATATTCCTATTGGGCTTTTTCAAAAGAACGGAACCGAATATATAGTGATTTACAGTTATGTTGCAGATGGGAGTGGAAGTTTTGAGTGAGTAAAATAAATATACAAATTAAGCCCTTGCGGAGGTTAGGGCTTAATATTGACTAAAAGGGGATACCGATGTGATAGGTCAAATTTGGATAAGCCTCTCGCTCATTCAGAAGTTGGTTGCTGATTATGTATAAAGCAGTATAGCAAAAGCTAGAAAAATAAAAACCGCATAATTACTATTTTCTACATATGAAAATTTTAAATAAATAAATTTTACGTATTAATAATACTGCAAGTTTTCAACATTAAAAGAGTGGTTATTAAAATGTATAAGTTAATCTTTATATTTGGTTTCCATTTTATTACAATGATTTACATTGATTTGCGTCAACTGATCAAAATTTAAACAAAAAAAACATGAAAACGGAAGGAGCAGAAGGATTTTTGTTCTGGTTGCTCGATTGAACAGAACATTTAGACCAAATCGAGAAGGGTTTTAAAAGTGGCTTGTCCAAAATCTAAGTTGCTAGAAAGGAGGACGCAATAATGAATGAAGAAATCATATACAAAGATGGAAAAGCTTATAAGGTGATTTATACTAGATACATTACCCGAAAAGGGAAACGTATCTATCATCCAAAAGGCGGAGTATTCCGTTTCGAGGTGGCTTTATAGGCCAAATTAAACTGGACATTTAATTTGAAAGATTGGTCGGCGCTTGGTCAGTGCTGGCCTTTTCTTTTTAAATACAACACCTTTTGGATGATAATGTTTTAAATTGCTCTAACAACTTCTATTTTATATCCATTCTCAGATGGAAAAATGTCTTCTATAAATATTCTTATATCAATCAATTTATCGTAGAAAAAATTCGTGCCTTTGACTTCCATTGTTTGCTGGTTGAAATAGCAAGGAATGGAATAAAATTTAGCTATGTGGGTAAACTCCTTCATTAATTGGTTGACAAATCTAATTTAAAAATAATTAAAAAATGAATAAAAACTGTTAAATAAAATTAAATGACAATCCATCTTATGAAAGCGACAGTAAACTATCTAACTGAATAACTTGAATTTACCGAATTAGTTTTTCTCATTTCACCAATCCCGCTTTCAAAACTCAATAAATTAATTATCGCAATAATCATTTTACTAAAGTTCCAAATCAATAGGAATAAAAAAAACCTATCTGTTCGTAGAGTTAAGCACAGCGACTCCACGGATTATGGCATAGTGTTGAGTTTCTAAACTCAACTTGGTTTCTCCGATATTCGCAGTCTCCTTACGCTCAACCCTACGGACAGAATGGTAATATATTTCGGCTACTTCTGTTGAACTCACGCAAAAAAAACCTGGTATAACAAAGTGAATATCCAACTTAATTGTGTTGAGGGAATAGCAAAAAAAAATATACACTTAGATTATTGAGGACATAAGTTCAATATGATGCATAATAGAAGCCTTCTTCAATGCACCTAACTGCGGGTTGTGTCCAGATGCATGGAAAGAGCGCAATATTTCTAAACCAACTGATTGAAGAGGTCTTACAGAAGGGGAATGAACCAGAAGATCTATCGCCTCTACCACCTTCTCAGCTGCTAGTCCAGATACACCTGCATTTACTGTAGAGGAGAAATGTATTACCTCGAGGCCGTTTTCAGTATTTACGGTTATATGTATAGTAACTACACGCACTTGACCTCCTCCTGGCATGAAGTAATCGCCTATTGTAACGTAATCTCCACAACCTGCTAAGCCAGCAATTCTCCATGTATCAAATATTGAATCAAAGGCGCTTGCAACAGGGTAGTTCAAATTTTTATCTTGTCTTTGAAATCCATCATATAATAATACATGATCATTATGAAATGCGAAAACGTTTTTAGTGCTTTGAGTGGTTTTGTTACCGTCAAAAATAAGATACCGAACTGGATTCTGCCGTAACTCAGCTTGAATTGCCGGCAGATCATTTCTCACAGGATTGCTTCTGAAGATAACTGCTTTACTAAGATTTGGGTTCGAATTTATGAATAATTGGAAATCGGTTAAACTGAATCTTCCATCGATCAAAAATCCAACGATTACGTTTAATTGATTGGTTAGCTTATCATCAATCAGAGACTGAATTTCATCCATTGATTTTCTACTCCCTTGTGGATGATACGGGTTGATGATCAAAATGACTGGAAAATTTCTTTGACAAATTTGACTGTACAAGCTGCGTTTTGGCAGATTTACTGGTTCAATAATTGGAATTGTATTGTTAAATACATGGTTGGGTAATTCAATTATTGCTTCTAGCTCAAATTGTTTACCTCTTAAAAAAGGAAAATACATACGAACGTTAATTTGGTCTACACCAATGTAAGTATTTTCTCTTTTATATCATTACAATTTTTTTTTGAAAAATTTACGCCCAGCATTAACGACCGCAAAGATGGAGGGCATTGCATCATCGTTTCAAACTGGTGATCTGAAGGTCTTCTCGCCTTTAGGGATTCAGCAAAAATTCTACGAGAAATTGTTAAATCCAGTTTTTGATACCAGTTAATGCAATACCTATGTATGAGAGCAGTTCCCATTCTAGGCATTGGTCCTTCATACTTATTATAAGCGATCATAAGTTCTGATTGACGTAATGTAAGAGAGGAAACAGTTGGATCAAACAATTCGACATTTGATTCAGCTGGTTTGTAGCTCTTGATAATACCTTTGTCATCTAAATACATTATACCTACATTTTCGGGTAAAAAAGCTTCCAAAGATGGAATCGCTTTATAGTGAGTTACCACGTTCAGTTGATCGTATATTTTCGAAAATGATGCTACTTGATTCGGAAGTCTTTCAAAATTGTCTAGCTCAGTTTTAATTTCATATGCTACCGTAGAACCATTTATGATTATTACATCAGCAATGCAAGAATGCGAATTAACCTCTTTGAGCATCGTTGCAGAATTATCATTATGATATTTTAACAGTAACTGATTGGCGATCTCATTTTTATAAATGTATTCACATCTATAGAATTTTTTTAAATAGTTATAAGTATCAGACAGGCCATCCAGTAAACTCCATGGTTTGAGAGGATCATATAAATTGCTTTGCTTCAAAAGGTTCTTAAGTTGCAACTCATACTCTTGACTAGTTATTTTCTTCAAAAGAGAGGGTCCAAATATCTGTGCCAATGCATTATGATATCTTCCACTTGAAACATGAGAATTGCATTTTATCATATTAGAGAAACGCTGTAACTAGTAAAAATCGCACGCATTTGATTAATTGACTGCAAATATATAAAATACCACAGGGATAATGAGCTAAAAAGACTATATAACTAAAATATAAAACTTAGTAAACATTGGTAAGAAAGATACAAATTGTAAACTGTTAACCCAATTACCGCTTGCCCCAATTTTGATGGGAAAATTGGACGCTCATAAAAAACCAAAGCCTGCGGAATAATGAGATATTCCTGTGAAACATCCGCATGGTAATTATCTATACCTCAAAGATTGTACATCTATAATTTAGCATTCACTCTATGATCGCACAATTTTATTTTCTTACCTTGCGTCTAAAAAAAGACAATGGGTTATTATAAAGATTTGGAATATGAATTTGTCGAAAGAACAATGTCACTGATCGAACAGTATGAAAGTATTTAGCATAAATTTGCTTTTAATGAGCAGTACAATTATACTTTACTAATTAATTGCCTTACCAGGCTTATTGTTCTTCCAAAGGAAAAAACGATAGATGCTATTCCTAATGAAAGGTTATTATCAAAAATAAAACAGGATATGGGATTAAATGCCGTGCTCATCAATCCGGATTTTACCTATATTAAAGAATTGATTATTGCGCTTCGCCATTTGGCAGCCCACTTTATGATTAAAGTCGAATCGCATTCTGAAGAGTTGTTGATCAATGAGATCATCTTTTATGATGAAGAGAAGGGTGCGGGATATGAGGTTGCCAGATTCCAAGCGAATGAGTTATTGCCATTTTTAAGATATTACTCAAATTGGCTATTAAGTAATTTAAAAGCCAAAGCTCAGCATACAAAAGTCCAATAACAACCTCTATCCTTACCCCAAAAATAAATTATCGCTCATGAAGGTTACAAGCATTAAAGAAATCATTGAAGAAGTACTAGCTTTTGAAGTTCAAAAGATTGGCAAGTTTAAATATAAAATGGAGCATCGGCCCAGTATCGGTGACCAATATGAAGCAGCATTATTGAATAGCATTGATGCCACTCTCCCACCGGATTCTGATTTAAGGGTTGTAACAGGCTTTATAGGTAATAAGGATTTTAAATTGTCTGGTCAGATCGACTGCATGTTGGTAAAGGGTGAAGGAGAAAAAGTGCCCGGCTCGAAGGAGCAGCACGTTTATTCTGTATCTGATGTCCTCATGATCTTTGAAATTAAAAAGAGATTTTTTACAAATGATCTTAGAGAAGCCTATAGTCATTTGAAAGAAATTCAGGAATTTGATAGAAATGTTAATGGTCTGGATAGCTCTTGTTGGTTGGAGTTTAGAAAAATTTTTTCAATATCCACTAGAATATGGCTTAACAGTTATGAAGATGCATCGAAATTAGATCTACAAAATGAATTTATATTTCACGAGCTGTTAACTCAATTTAACAATCCAACGCGCGTAGTTTTCGGTTATTATGGATTAAAAAATGAAAAGTCCCTGAGAAATAAATTATATGCTTTCCTTCAAAAGAATATTGGAGTCAAAGGATTCGGACCTTTTAGCTTACCGGATATGATTATATCAAATGATTCATGTATCGTTAAACTCAACGGACAACCTCATATTCCATTAATTGAAAATGATAATTTTGTTTTTATGGCATCATCAACTGGAGAAAACTTAGCCATTCTAGCAGAAATGATTGCTGCCAAAATTTCCAGGTTTTATCCGGTTGATTACCATGGAACCAGTCCAGCAGATGTGATGCAGCCTTTTCTTTCAGCAAAACTTGCGATAGACAATGGCGATCCTATAGGCTGGCACTATATAACACATGATTATATTGGTGCAATCGATAGTTAAGCCGTGCTCAGATGAAAAGCCTAATACTAGATGAGTTTATTTTTGAAATTCTCCCATAGACTGATATCGCTGCCTGAGTATCGAGCTACAGGAAATAAAAATCGTCATTAAGTATTAGTCATTTGCCTATTCCTTTTTTAGTTATTTAACAGACTAAAAGCTTACTATAAAATAAAAAACAGATTAAGCATTTTAAAAAACACTCAATCTGCTTGAGTACCCAAGAGGAGATTCGAACTCCCACACCCATACAGGCGCCAGCCCCTCAAGCTGGTGCGTCTACCAATTTCGCCACCTGGGTATTTACTACTTAATCATTCCCTAAGGCGTCCACCATCCCGATAGCTATCGGGATCGCCACCTGGGTATTTACTACTTAATCATTCCCGAAGGTGTCTACCATCCCGATAGCTATCGGGATTGCCCCCTAGGTTTATGATGCAAATATAGTTTAATTTTAGAGTTTGGAAATAGCAATTTTACAATTCTATTTTCAAGCCATCGTAAGCCAGTCTGATATTAGCAGGGAGACCTTTCTCTACCTCTTCGTGCAAGCCTAAATTATGACTGATATGTGTTAAGTAAGTGGTTTCTGCACCGATTTTTTCAGCAAATGCAATCGCTTCATCCAATGTAAAATGAGAAATATGTGGCTCCTTTTGCAAGGCATTGATGACTAATATTTTAGAACCCTTTATTTTTTCAAAAGAATGATCGGGAATGGTTTTAGCATCTGTAATATACGTGAAATCACCAATCCGATAGCCCGTAATAGGTAGCAGATGATGCATCACCTCGAAAGGAATAATGGTATTTGCTCCTATTTCGAAGTTTTCCCCATTATTTACAGTGTGTAAGTTGATCTGTGGTAAACCAAAATATTTAGTGTCGGCAAAAATATAATAAAATTCCCGTTTCAATGCCGTTTGTACCCGTTCGGTAGCATAAACATCGATCACCTTTTGGCGCAAATAATTAAACGGCCGTATGTCATCCAGCCCTGCAATATGATCTTTATGTTCATGGGTAAAAAGTACCGCATCTAAATCCTTTACCTTTTCACGCAGTAGCTGATACCGAAAATCAGGACCACTATCCACTACAAGAATTTTGTCGGCAAGCTCTACCAGTATTGAAGTTCTCAAACGATTGTTACGCCTATCATCAGACTGGCAAACCTCGCAATTACAAGAAATCACCGGAACACCTTGAGAAGTACCGGTACCTAAAAAAGTAACCTTCATCCTTTTAAACTTTCCTTTTTAAATGCGTAATCCAAGTAGTTTATAACCATCAAAATAATTTAGTTTGTTGTAACGAATGAAAGAACTGACGCTGTTTTTCATCAAGCATATTCTCATCTGGATTGGTTTGCTTCACCAGGTCTACCAAAGCAGCAATTTTACCTTCCAAACTGGAAAACTTATTAACGACGATAATTTTGTTGTGCTCCAACAAACAAGAACCTGTTTTAAAATTTCCTTTTTCGTACCTAACCTTAAAACCCATGGCTAAAAGCAGTAGTTCCAATTTCTCCAAAGTATGATTTGTTAAAGGCAACGACATTAGAACAAACTTAGAGAAATCTGCGCAGCATTCATAAATACCGTTTAAAAAAATGAAGATTAGTTTTACTAAAAGAAATATTAAGGCTAAAATATTTTCACAGCCTACACCTATCAACAACAGGTAAATACAAAAGGTTCAGCCGTTTCCAGCTGAACCTTTTGTATCAAGATATGATATAATTAGAAAATGCGGTTAAAAAGTCCTTTCACATTACCAGAACCACCACTACCTGTTGTGGTGATATGCCCCATATTTCCATTTCCATCATAACCACTTCCTTTGTTGTTGTTGGATTTGCAATTGGTAACGGTATGTGTAACATTTTGTCCGGCACTACCCAATTTAAAACCATTCCCATCGCCGTTAGAACCATAACCGTTATTGGAAGCGGTGCAATTGTTAATTACCACTGTAGAAGGCTGTCCGTATAAATCCCAACCATCATCAGAATTGTGATAAGCATTGCATGAATTGAAACTATTACCTGCACCTGCAGATAATTTACAGGCATATCCATCTGCGTTTTCACCACCGTTGGCAACATCATAGTTATCATAAGAAGTAGAATTGTTAATGCTGTTGTGGTGGCCGCCATTGTAAATTTGAAGCCCTGAATCTTTATTGCCATAAGTGGTTACGTTATTTACATAATTGTAACCTCCAGTTTGGAAAACGATACCACAGTCTGGTGCATTTCTGATGGTCATGTTAGTGATGTTCCAGTAGCTTCCGTTCACTTTAACGCCCCAGTTCGCACCAGATACATTAGAACAATCCAGTATACCACCCGTGAAATTAATTTTTGAACCTGATTTACCACTTTTAAGTAGCTGAAGCGTACTGGTTAAATAAATAGTACCACTAACTGTAATTACGTCTCCTGGTTGTGCATTAGAAATGGCAGATTTTAAGGCCGCTTCTGTAGTTACGGTTGCACTTACCGCAGCGGCAGCATTTGTAGCTAATTTGTTTGACTGAACAATAGATTGACCATTTTCAACTTCAGCAATGGAAGCGTTGTCTTTTTTGCATCCCAGCATAGCAATAGCCATCCCGAGTACGAGAATACCTGATTTTTTTTTCATGATTAGATTTATATTTGGTTAATATTAATAGTGAAATTAATCATAAGAATACAATATAGTATCTAAAGAAATGTTTTTCTATGCAAACGTTCCCGTACTTTAAATGACTTACTAAAAATACAGTACTATTAAATCATAATTTTTAGAGATTTAAGGTGAGATCTTAAATTTGAAAACAAAAAAAGCCCGGACTGAAGCAGCCGGGCCATTAATAAATATTTTATAATGATTAATTTATCTTAAATCAACCACTTCAACACCTGGATATTTTTTAGCATCGAAAGCGAAAGTTGTTTCAGGAACCTTTACATTCGGTGAAAAAGTTTTCACATTGTAAGTGTATTTATTCCCATTTTTATCAAATAACACTACGTTTGCAATTTGTTTTGCCGCCTTATCAATACTTAAACGAACCTTGAAGATCGCTTTTTTTGCATCAACAGGCGTTAAGTCTATCATCTGATAAGTTTTAGCGCCAACCTTTTGCTCTCCGGTATAAATGTATTTAAATCCTTTTTCATAAACAGTGAAGATTTTTGCAGGATTAATTCCCTCGCCGCTATTGTCTACATTACTAACCTGAACCTCTTTGTCCTTTTTCAGATATGTCCATTGGCTTTTACCATCACTAAATAATTCCTGATTCGTCATGGCCACTTTGTACTTATTTGAATTGGCTTTAACGTATAATGTACCTTGTTGTGTTTCTTTAACTTTGGCCTTTGGATTATCTAAAGTGAAAGAAAAATCGGTTTTAACAACATCATATGATTTATATTTTTTACTTACCTCTGCTAAAATTGCTTTAGCCTTTGCATCAGTTTGAGCATAGGTTGACGTTGTAAAAGCAACAACAACCATTACTGCTGAAATTAATTTCTTCATCTCGTGTTTTTTAAATTTATTTGAAAGGTTAGAATAGATTTTTGCCTTTTGGTTTAATCTAGTCTTTGCTCTTCATATCATTCAAGAATTGTTCCAAAGAATATTCATCAGGATACAAAACTTCACGGGCTTTACTTCCTTCAAACGGACCAACAATACCGGCAGCCTCCAGCTGATCTATAATTCTACCTGCACGGTTATAACCCAACTTCAATTTCCGCTGGATAAGGGATGTAGAACCTTGCTGATGCATTACAATTAGTCGTGCAGCATCTTCAAAGTGTTTATCTCTTTCATTAGGATCGAAATCTGCCTTACTTCCTTCACCAGCTTCATCAATGTATTCTGGTAATTGATAAGCATCAGCATAGCCACGTTGATTACCGATAAATTCAGAAATGCGATCCACCTCTGGTGTATCGACAAATGCACACTGTAGCCTGATCAAGTCGCTTCCGGTTGATAAAAGCATATCTCCCCTACCAATCAATTGATCGGCACCTCCACTATCTAAAATGGTACGCGAATCAATTTTAGATAAAACCCTGAAGGCTAGCCTGGCCGGGAAGTTGGCTTTAATTGTACCCGTAATAATATTAACAGAAGGACGCTGAGTGGCCAAAACAAGGTGAATTCCAATCGCTCTCGCCAGCTGTGCCAAACGGGCAATCGGCGCTTCTACCTCTTTACCAGCCGTCATCATTAAATCGGCAAATTCATCTACTACCAATACAATAAATGGTAAAAACCGATGGCCATTATTTGGGTTAAGTTTTCGCTTAATAAATTTATCATTGTATTCCTTCAAATTCCTTACCTGAGCATCTTTCAACAAATCATAACGTTGATCCATCTCAATACAAAGCGAGTTTAAGGTATTAACAACTTTTTTAGTATCCGTAATAATGGCATCGGCCTCACCCGGAAGCTTAGCCAAAAAGTGTCGCTCAATTCTGTTGAACAGCGTTAACTCTACCTTTTTAGGGTCAACCAATACAAACTTTAATTGCGCAGGGTGTTTTTTGAATAACAGGGAGACTAAGATAGCATTGATACCAACCGATTTACCTTGACCAGTTGCCCCTGCAACCAATAAATGGGGCATTTTGGCCAAGTCGGCGATAAATACTTCGTTGCTGATGGTTTTCCCTAAAGCAATTGGAAGATCCATGGTATTGGAAGTCCATTTTTCGGTATTTAAAATGCTTCTCATCGGCACCATTTCAGGGTGTTGGTTGGGAACTTCGATACCGATTGTTCCTTTCCCTGGCATTGGAGCAATAATCCTGATTCCGAGCGCTGCTAATGAAAGCGCGATATCATCTTCTAAGTTTTTGATCTTTGAAATTCGAACTCCTGGTGCAGGGATAATCTCATAAAGTGTTACCGTTGGACCGATAGTCGCTTTAATCTTATCAATTTCAATATTATAGTGATTGAGGGTTTCTACAATTTTATTTTTATTCGCTTCCAGTTCTTCTGCATTAACTGAAATTTTATTGGTACCGTAGTTCTCTAATAAATCTACTGTTGGATATCGATAACCAGACAGGTCTAATTTTTCGTCGTAATTGCCAAATTGCTCCACTAAATCGTCTGACTTTTTCTCTTCTTCCGTTTTTTCTATGGTGAAGGTAGGCTCGTTTTCTTCTTCGATAATCGGCTCTACAGTAAGTGGCATAGCCGCTGATGCAGAAACAGCCATGGGTAAATTAGTAGCCATTGGCGATAAAACCACCGGAGCAGTTGATGGCTCTTCGACCTCTGGCTGCTCAAATCTGTTTGGCTGTAACACTACGTTCTGCTGTTTTCTTTCCTTTACTGCAAGTGGCTTTTCGCGAACAGGAAATTCAATCGGGGAAGAGCTTTCGTTTTCTGTTTCTCTTTTATTAGCGAATTGTTCTCTCACCTCGTTAACGAAATCTGGTGTTTCATTATCCAGGTAAACTTCCTTTTCTTTACGTTCAGGAAATTTAAAATCGATGTTGTAAGCGATAATCAGGATGGTTAAACCAGCAAAAGCAATAAAACCGGCTACGCCTGCCGCACCTATCTGAGCCGCTAACAATTTATTACTCCAGTAACCAAACTCGCCCTCAACATAATGTGGAGATTCTGTCCAGAAACTATGAGCAAAGCCAAAGGTTAAAGAAATAAACAATAAAAAGAAGAAGCTGTAACCGAGTGTTTTTGAAATCGAAAGAATTTTAACTTTAAATAATAAGCGGTAGCCAATAATAAAAAATGCTAAAACAAATAGAAAAGATGCAACGCCAAACCATTCGTAAATAAATTGATGCGATAATAACGCACCAAATTTACCCAACCAGTTTTGCACAACAGGTGTAGTTACGCCAGCATCTTTTAATTCTTCTGATGTTTTAAATAAGTTGCCCCAGCCACCATTGGCATCAATTACATAACTCTGATCATCTTGCCAGGTAAATAAGTAGGAGGTAAAAGCAATTAAGAAATAAAGTGAAAGAATAACGAAAAACAATCCCACAATTTTTATTGCACGGCCATCCTGCAAATCGAAATTTGGCAAGTAATCTCTTTTTTCTTTTGGCTGGCGATTAAAAGATGGCCTGCCGGATGCATTCTCAGCACCTTTATCTCTGAATGTATTGGTTTTAAATTGGTTTCCCCTTACCGCCATTTTCTATCCTAATATTGATTAACGAACAAATATAAAATATATAGTTGTATCTATCGTGATTTTAAATCCACAGGAAATTAAATAAAAGATTAATTACCACTTAAACCTTGCACAAAAAATCCTGTCTATTATTTCAACAGCACACAAGTTGTACGTTTTACATGAAACGGATTTTGTTTTAGGTTTTATTCCGTTTAGCTTGGAGAAGCTAAACGGAATTTTTATTTACCAAAAAAGATAATACAGTAAATATCCATTCAATCCTCAAAAAAAAACCAACAAATAGTTTCTGAAATTAGATAATCACTTATATTTTATTAATTTAAGTCGGTTTTTTACATTAGATTATTCTACAATATGGACATCGCGCAACTTGAAGCACAGATTGAGATGGGAAATTTTCAGGCCGTTAAAGAAATTTTAGTCGAAAACCCCAGACTGGCGAATACCAATACGTCTCATCAAATTTCACCATTATTATTAGCCTGCTATTATAAAAAGCAACAAATTGCTGATTTGATTCTTGAATTTACAGATGATCTAACGTTGTTTGAAGCCTGTGCTGTGGGTAAATTTGATACCGCTACGTTACTTATTTTTCAAAATCCCGGAAGCATTAATACCTTTTCTGAAGACGGTTTCACGCCACTTGGTTTGGCATGTTACTTCGGACATGAAGATTTAGCCCGATTTCTTGTATTAAAGGGTGCTGATGTTAACCTGGCCTCAAAAAATGGCTTTAATGTTTTTCCTATTCACTCTGCTGTGGCAGCTAATAATTTAGGGATTACAAAAATGCTTTTAGACGCAGGTGCATATCCAAACGTTTGCCAGAAAGCAGGTTTGGCTCCATTACATACTGCGGCACAACTCGGAAATATTGAATTAATTATTCTGCTTCTGGAACATGGTGCAGAAGTAGGTTTACGGATGGAAGGTGGAAAGTTACCTGCAGATTTAGCTGCAGAGAAAGGTTTTAACGAAATAGCAGAAATTTTAAGAGAGGATTAACTGCCTAGGCTCGTAAAGAGGGTACGCCCCCCTCGAAAGCCGAGAGTAAAACCTTGTGTTCATATCTTTCGCCTACAGGTGGACGCCTCACGAATCTGCCTAAGCTTTAGCTGTTAATTTATCAGCATGATTTTTCTATTGGCGAAAAACAACTCATAGATAGAAGATTCTTTTAGCATTCGATAAATAGACTAGGTAAATTAATTTTCGAACTACTGGGTGTGAACGAGCATAATGAAGTTTTCATCTAACGGCAGTGGGATCCTACTCCCAAATCCTCGATCGCATTTTTTTCATATACGTTCTGATATCCAACACGATTGCTGCGAGGAAATAAAATAATATCGGGAAGCCTACCGCTAAAAAAGAGGAATATATAAAAAACAAACGAACCTTCGCTGTGCTCATGTTCAGCTTACTCGCCAAGTAAGTGGAAACACCAAAACTTCGCTGCTCAAAATAGGTGATGATTCTCTGAAACATTTCTAGCTCATTTTAAATCTAAATCATTAAACGAAATAAATAAATCGAAATAAATACGCCACTTTTAATACTAATTTAGTCATAATATTTAAGTAAACACATTAAATATCATCTAATGACTAATTTAAAAATACTAGTCTAAGATAAGCTTTTCAAAATCCTGCTTATCTTCATGTTTGATAAAAAGAATTTGTTGCTCATCCAGATGAGCATATTTTTTTTTCAATTCATTCTTAAATTTTTCAATATCAACGTTGGCCATTAATATAACGGTTAGCGCGTCAGCATTCCCTCTTACTTCAATAATTTTATCTGGATAATGCTCTTTAAGTTCGTGTGGAAATTCCATAATATTAAAACCTTATTTATATGATAATGTTTGAGGCGATAATTTTAAATTTTATTTTTAAAAATGATCAAACAAGTACTTATACCCTGATTTGAATAACTATAGTATTATAGTTTCTTTATCATTTACTTTCAACAATATAGCAATTACTTGTAAGATCTTTTATTTTATGATCATTACGCACGATAAAGCTAATGAATACGGCGTATAAACAATTAAAGCCTTACATGTTGCAAGGCTTTAATTTATAACTAGAGACCCATCCAGATCGCTAATTATTAATCTAAATCATACAAGTACATGTATGAGTTATAAATCTAAATCGTCCCGTTGATTCAATTCTAACTATCACGAAGATAAAGCATTAAGCATTGCGAAAACTACGCAATTTTATAAAAGGGTAATTATACCTTTTATGAATATGCAATATTTATATCCTAAAATGTATTTTTAACAAGACCGAAAACATCGGTTGAAAATTCCTAATACTGAATAAGGAAGATCGTTTCTTATTTAATAGATTATCTCGATGAAACCTGCCAGGGTTAGCGTTATTTCGCTTGTTTTAATATCTTGATACCAATGCCGCATGATAAGCATTTTTTTTGATCACAGTATTGCCTTTTTAATTGAAGAATTGCCTGCGAGGCAAAGGCATTCTCGATTTTAACTCCTGCTTCAATAAATTTGTTTGTAATTGCATTTTTTTCAGCTGCCAAACTTTCCAGAAGGCGAATGGCTCTGCTGATATAAAATTGTGTTCCAGTATGTTTTCCATAGGCAAACAAAAAAAGGGCAATCGTATTAAGCAGAATATTATCAATAGAGCTTTTGCCAATCTGTAAGCCAACGCCATCAGCCGTTTTCTTAAAATGGTAGTGTGATTGCCAGTAACTGTTAACGGGCAAATTTTCAAACAAGCTTCGTAATTCTGCCAAATCCTGTATTTCTATAACCTTTGAAAACAGATGGTTAGACTTTGTAATCAGTGCGGCAAATTGTGCTAAACGAATAGTAGGAAAATTTTGTGGCCGCATCCTCATAAATTTCCAGTTAGTTACTTCTACTGGTTTGATATTATACTTCTTTTGAAGAAACTGAAATTCTTTTTTTAGCAATTCAGGGTATTTTTCCTCAAACTGATCATTCAGAAACCCGGCAGCACCGAAAACCAGAGCTTCAATTTGTTGAGGATTGTTTTTATGCTTACTAAAGATTTGTTGAGGAACCGCTTTTGCTACAAGCTCAAAAGGCAAGGCATTTACTTTAAATCCAAAGTTACGAGCAAGGAAACGATAAAAAGTCTCATCCCAATTTCCTTTTGATTGAATTAATGTTTCTAGTACGGTTTGTGTTTTTTGCTCAAATCTCTCAATTAATGTTCTGGAAAGAAAGGAGTCTACAATAAGTGAATCTACAGTTTGAATCTGTGGAGCACATGGAAAATCATTTAAGGTTAAAAATAAATTCGCATACCTGTCCATCAATTCGCCTGAAATTCTACCTTTCAATATTAAAACGGGCAAAATAGATCCATCAGTACGCTTAATTTCAACATCGTTTTCATAAACCACATGCAAAATCACATTGTCATACGATTGATCTACCTGATGGTTATGCTTTAGCCAATCAGACGATTTGAGATGAATCTCAACATTTCCAGCCCAAACCGTTTCGCCTATTTTTATTTTCGCATTGCTAAAGTCGGGACCTGCGTTCTTATTTAAAAAACCTTGATGAATAATTTTTAGATTTTCTCCACCTACTACAGCTAGATCCTTATAGTCGAAAGATCTGAACTGCCAAACATAATGAAGAAAATCTTCTGGAAAATTCATACATGAAAGGTAATAAATATTCCCAAAAGTTTTAAATCATTCGCTTTTATTTGTTTCCAATAATTACTTTTTCTTCTGCTTTCCTTTTATAATTGGTGATGAACACGCCCGCAATAATCAATACTGTTGCCACAATTAAATCTAAATCAACATGCTCATTTAAGATTAACCATCCCAAAAAAATGGCAATAATTGTATTGAAATATGTCAAAATAGAAACTTCAGACGCAGAAACCTTTTTAAGGGCATAATGATAACAGAAATAGCCCAATACCGAGCCAAAAATCGCAAGATAAACCGCAGCAAAAATGCTTTCTGTTTTCCATGCACTAATATCAGCTTTGCCAGAAAAGATAAGCGCTAAACCCAACTGAACAACCGCAGAAAAAACAAACTGATAGAATAAATTCAGAAATATATATTGAGGTTTTCCACTATGTTTTTTTGAGTAAATGGTTCCGATAGTCCAGCCTGAAACGGCGATTACCAACGATAATATGCCATTGCGATAACCTGGCTCTAACAAATCACTGATACCATCTCTAAAAATAAAGACAATTCCTAAGAAGCCAATAAACACACCAATAAAACCTTTTAAGCTGGCTTTTTGAATTCCCAAGAATACGCAGCCCAGAAAAACCAACAACGGTGAAGTAGCATTGATTAAGGAGGTTAATCCACTTGGAATAGTTTTCTCTGCAACTGTTGTCATACCGTTTGCAATCACCACCATCAAAATAGAAAGCAGGATCTGCCTTTTTAAATTCGACCATCCGATCCATTTCAATTCTTTCTGCTTAATCAGAATAATCAAAATTATTAAGGAAGCGATGGTTTGGCGAATGGCCGTTACATACCAGGCTGGAATTGATGACACAGCAACGCGAATCCCTAAATAAGTTGTACCCCAGATCAATGCTACTCCAGTTAGAGCGAGCACTAGTTTCAAATCTATTTTCGATTTCATGGTTAGCTAGCGGTTTGACACGGAAATGCAGAGAACACGGAAGTAAATCTAAGTTTCCGTGTATTCCATGTTTCCGTGGTTAATAAAAATCTGAATTAGAAAAATCTGCGAATCTGTGGCTAAACCAAATCTGCCTCAACTAAAATCTGTTCCATTTCTTTCTGCAATTTCAAAGCCTCTTCCCTAGCCCTTTCTGCAAAATCTTCGCCTTGCCCTGCATAGATGATTCCACGGGAAGAATTGATTAATAAGCCACACTGAGAGTTTAGACCATATTTACAAACTTCCTTTAAATCTCCGCCTTGTGCGCCAACACCTGGTACTAAAAGAAAATGATCTGGTGCCAGTTTACGTACATCCGCAAAGGCAGAGCCACGAGTTGCACCAACAACGTACATCATTTGTTCATCGGTTGCCCATTCCTGAGAAGTTTTTAATACTTTCTCAAAAAGTTTATCACCACCTATATTCTGCAACTGAAAATCTGCATGACCAGAGTTCGATGTTAAGGCCAGTAAAATTACCCACTTATCTTTAAAGGTTAGAAATGGTGTAACCGAATCACTCCCCATATAAGGCGCAACGGTTACCGAATCAAAACTCATCCCCGAAGATTTTTCATTAAAAAAAGTTTCAGCATACATGGCCGAGGTATTTCCAATATCGCCCCGTTTGGCATCTGCAATACTGAAAATATCCTGTGGTATATATTTCCATGTTTCAATTAGTGTTTCCCAACCTTTTTTTCCGTAGCACTCGTAAAAAGCAGTGTTTGGTTTATAAGCCACACATAAATCTTTTGTTGCGTCGATAATCTGCTTGTTAAATTCCAGAATTGGATTTTCGTACCTTAACATGTGTTGCGGAATTTTGTCAAGAGAGGAATCCAGTCCAACACATAAAAAAGAACGTTTTTTTTGGATTTGCTCGAAAAGTTGTTGCTTAGTCATATCAGGGGGTTAATGGCTGCAAATATGATGTTTTTTACAATTTTTGTAGCAGTAAAATGTCTTCACATTTATTATTTTTATAAACATTTTAAACTTTTTCTTGCGGATTACGTTTCAAATACATACAATTGCAACATAATTTCTCAACCGTTTATCTGAATATCCCAGAAAAATCTATCAAAACTTGTTTTTAGTTACCATTTTTCGAAAGCGATTTATCGTTTTTATTCAGTACGTAAACAATTATAAAACCATTTTGAGTATCCCAAATAATCACTCATTTTTGGTTTTATAGCCTTAAGAATTTATAAACAATGAAACCGTCTGGCTTTTAAACTAACAATAATTTTAAGCCCTGACAGTTTTATAGCAGACACATCTGTTATAAAAAAAATAAAAAATTTCTTGAAACATATATATTCAGAATGTTTAGCAAAACAGAATTAAATGATAAGCTCACTCCAGAATTACGTGAGCTAGCAAAAACCTATGGCATAGAAAGTGCCGATTCCTTGAGGAAAATCGACCTTGTTGAAGTACTTCTACACCAACAAGAAATCATAAATGCTGCACAAACAGGTGCAGATCCTTACAGTGAACCAGAAGCAGTAGAAGAAAAAGTTGCAGCTGCACCGGTTTCAAAAGCTAAAGCACCAAAGGCAGAAAAAGCACCAAAAGTTGCCGCAGCTAATGTTACTGCTGATAAGCCTGTAAAAAAGAGAGCGAGATTAAGTAAAGATGAACCTGCTGCTCCAATCGAAAGAAGAAGAGATTCGGTTACTTTATTTGATGAACCCCAACACCAGCAGCAGCCGGAAAGGCAATCAGATAGACAACCTGAGAGACAACCTGAAAGGGTGGCTGAAGCTGAAGAAAGTGTTAAGCCTATTTCTGCTCTGATAGAAGAAAGTGCTGAAATACTGCCTGCACCAGTGCAGAAACAAAAGCAAGAGCCACGCGAGAAACAAGAAAAACCGCAACGCGATGATAACCGCCAGCAAAAGCAACCTGGAGGTGGCAATCACCACAAAAATGAAAACAGCTATTCTAATTTAGACTTCGATAACGTAATCACCAACGAAGGCGTTTTAGAAATTATGCCTGATGGATACGGTTTCTTACGTTCTGCAGATTATAATTATTTAACATCTCCTGATGATATTTATGTATCACAGTCGCAAATAAAACTTTTCGGACTTAAAACCGGAGATACGGTTAAAGGTAGTATCCGCCCTCCAAAAGAAGGTGAAAAATATTTCCCTTTGGTTCGTGTTGAAACTATTAATGGCAGAATTCCTGCCGAGGTGCGGGATCGTGTACCTTTCGATTATTTGACACCACTATTTCCAACAGAAAAATTAAATTTATTTACGGACAACAGTAATTACTCTACCCGTATTATGGATTTATTTACACCGATTGGTAAAGGACAACGTGGTTTGATTGTAGCCCAACCTAAAACCGGTAAAACTAATTTGCTGAAAGAAGTAGCAAATGCTATCGCTAAAAACCACCCTGAAGTTTATTTAATTATTCTTTTAATCGACGAACGTCCGGAAGAGGTTACTGATATGGCGCGTAGTGTGCGAGCTGAAGTAATTGCTTCTACCTTTGATGAGCCAGCTGAGCGTCATGTAAAAATTGCCAATATTGTTTTAGAGAAATCTAAACGTTTGGTAGAAAGCGGCCATGATGTAGTAATCTTATTAGATTCGATTACACGCCTGGCCAGGGCTTACAACACTACTGCTCCGGCATCAGGTAAAATTTTATCAGGTGGTGTAGATGCTAATGCATTACATAAACCAAAGCGTTTCTTTGGTGCGGCACGTAACATCGAGAATGGTGGTTCATTAACTATTTTAGCGACTGCATTAACTGATACAGGTTCTAAAATGGATGAAGTGATCTTTGAAGAATTTAAAGGAACAGGTAACATGGAGTTACAATTAGATCGTAAATTATCAAATAAACGAATCTTCCCTGCAATTGATATCACCGCATCGAGTACCCGTCGTGATGACTTATTATTGGATAGAGATGTTCTACAACGTGTTTGGATTCTACGTAACCACCTTGCAGATATGAACAGTCAGGAAGCAATGGAATTTGTTCAGGCTCAAATTAAAGGAACAAAAAGTAACGAAGAATTTTTAATTTCGATGAACAGCTAGTGAGTTATAAGTTTTAAGTGGTAAGTTTTAAGTAACGGGCCACTTAAAACTTAAAACCTATAACTTATAACTTTAATGAAAAGGCATATACCTAATGCGATTACCTGCGCAAACCTGCTATCTGGTTGCGTTGGAATCGTTTTTGCATTTAAGGGTGATCTACAAATTGCCGCTTACTTTGTAATTCTATCTGGAATTTTCGACTTTTTTGATGGAATGATAGCCCGCTTATTGCATGTAAAATCTGCTATTGGCAAAGATTTAGATTCTTTAGCAGATATGGTCAGCTTTGGATTTCTACCCGGTGTGATTATGTTTCATTTGTTAAAAGCTAGCGATTATTCGTCTGAATATCTTCCCTATTTAGGTTTTATCATCACCATTTTCTCCGCACTGCGTTTGGCAAAATTCAACAATGATGAGCGCCAGTCAGAAGATTTTATTGGGCTGAATACACCAATGAATACACTTTTTATCTGCTCCTTACCATATATCGCTACCGATTATCCTAATGTGATTGGCTCAACGATTTTGTTATTAGCCACCACTGCGATTACCAGTTTTTTGCTCATTAGCGAAATCAAAATTTTCTCATTGAAGTTTAGTAATTTCAGCTGGGCAAAAAATAGAATCAAATTTATCTTTCTGATTCTATCGGCGGCTTTAATAGCGGTACTGCAATTTGCAGCGATTCCTTTCGTGCTGGTTTTATATATCGCTTTATCTTTTCTGCATTTCAGAGAGATAGCAACTAACACCTCATCAGATTTAAAATAAAACTGCTATTCAGACTGAATTAGCTCTAGCCTTCTCTAATGTTAACTTGGGCAGTCTTGCTCTGAAAAAATAAGACTACTGGCTGCTACCACTCTTCTGGTGTCAAATCGCTATGACCACAATCTGATATTTTCCTTTTCTAATTCAAGTTGTGCATATACCTGAAGTGACACGAGTTTTAAGTGTTCTAGATCAGACTTGATCTGATCAGTAACTTGATTCCGGGCATTGTATTCAATGGCCTGAACTAAGTCCTTCACATCATCCCGACCAATATAACTGAAGGTCGGTTTCATTTTATGAGCACAATTGCCTACCTCATCCCAATTTCCGAGGGCTAAAGCTGCTTCAAGCTCTGCTAAGTAAACGGGAGTGTATTCTATAAAAGTATCGAAAATCTCGATCACAAAATCCGCATTATGACCAACCATTCCGATGAGATATGATAAATCTAGGGGATGATTATCATTTATATCTTGCATAAAACAAAGCTAGTTATTTACAACTTTCTAACAGCTAAGTGATCTGTAATATTTCTATAGATATCCAAAACAGATTTATCCAAAACCGGATGTATCAATTGAGGTGCAATTTCTGCCATTGGTGCCATTACAAATTTGCGGAACTGCATTTGTGGGTGAGGTACATGAAGTAAATTTTCGATATTGATAACTTCATTTCCAAAAAAAATCAGGTCGATATCAATTAGTCGCTCCCCCCATTTTTCTTTGCGCACCCGGCCAAGCGTTTGCTCAATATTTAAGGCTTTTTGCAATACTTCTACGGCGGTTAAACTGGTCTTCACAGCCACGGCCTGATTCAAAAATGCAGGCTGGTCTTTTTTACCCCAGGCAGCCGTTTCGTAAATAGAAGATATGGCTTCCAAATCGCCGATATCACTGCCAATTAGCGAAACTGCCTGGCCTAAATTTTCTTCTCTGTTTCCTAAATTTCCACCAAGTAACAAATAAACCATCGTGTACTCTAAAGCCTTATTAAGCATCATGTATTTTTATATCTTTACAGCACAAAACTAACATTTAAATGAAAGATTTTTTTAAGTATCTATTTGCCTCCATGCTGGGTTTCTTCCTTTCTTTGGTTGTTATATTTATCATCGTTTTTGTAATCGTAGTTGGTGCGATTTCTTCTCTTGATGATAATAAAACGATCTCCGTAGATAATAACTCCGTTTTATTTTTAAATTTAGATCAGCCAATAACAGAACGGACACCTAAAAATCCTTTTGGCAATCTTCCTATTGTTGGAAGTGATGAGAAAAACGGTATCGGATTAAACGATCTTTTGAGATCAATTAAAAGAGCCAAAACAGACGATAATATAAAATGTATTTACCTGAATGTGAGCAGTCCAAATGCTGGCTATGCCACCATGCGTGAGGTTAGAAATGCATTAATTGATTTTAAAAAATCACATAAAAAAATCATTTCGTACAGTGAAGTTTATACACAAAGTGCTTATTACCTGGCTTCTGTTGCTGATAAAATTTATCTCAATCCGGAAGGTGCTTTAGAGTTTAAAGGTTTTAGTTCTGAACTTACTTTTTTCAAAGGAACGTTAGAAAAAGTTGGCGTAGAGATGCAGGTAATTCGCGTAGGAAATTACAAAAGTGCTGTTGAGCCTTTTGTTTTGGACAAAATGAGCGATTATAACCGCAAGCAGGTTACGGCCTATGTTGGTGGCTTATACAACACATTTTTATCTGACATTGCCAAAAGCAGAGATATTAAAAAGGATACTTTGTACAATATTGCCGATCAATACCGGATTCGGCAACCTCAGGATGCTTTAAACTTTAAGATGGTTGATGGCTTGAAATACAAGGACCAGATTTTAGAAGAACTGAAAGGCATTTCAGGAAGAACTAAAAGCGAAAATATCCGGTCGGTAGATATAAATGATTATGCTAAAAACAATACCACAACCAGCGATAGCAAAAATAAAATTGCCGTAATTTATGCCAATGGCGAAATTAGCGGTGGCGAAGGAAATGATAACCAAATTGGTTCTGAAAGGATTTCAAGGGCAATCAGAAAAGCCAGGTTAGACGATGACATTAAAGCGATTGTAATTCGTGTAAACTCACCAGGTGGAAGTGCGCTAGCTTCGGATGTGATCTGGAGAGAAGTTGTGCTCGCTAAAAAAGAGAAACCGGTTATTGCTTCTTTTGGTGATGTTGCCGCATCTGGAGGTTATTATATTGGTTGTGCAGCGGATAGTATCTTCGTTCAACCCAATACCATTACAGGTTCTATTGGTGTTTTTGGGTTAATCCCGAATTTCCAAAATTTAATGACGAACAAACTGGGAATCACTTTTGATGGTGTAAAAACCGGCCAATATGCAGATATTATGGCAACTAACCGCCCTATGACTGAAGGGGAAAGATTTATCATTCAAAACGAGCTAAACCGGATTTACAGTGGTTTTGTGAGTCGTGTTGCTGATGGCAGAAAGAAAAGTAAGGCTTATATCGACAGCATTGGCGGTGGCCATGTGTGGATTGGTACCGATGCTGTTCAAATTGGTTTAGCTGATAGAATCGGAAGTTTTAACGACGCGATTAATGCGGCAGCAAGGAAAGCGAAAATCAAAGATTTCAAAGTGCTGGAATATCCAGATGTAATTGATCCTTTGAAATCTTTTATGGATGAGGGTACAGACAAAATCAAAACCTATTATACCAAACAAGAATTGGGTGATAACTACATGCTTTACCAGCAAATGAAAAAAGTGATTGCAAGCTCAGGAATTCAAGCAAGAATGCCATTTCAGGCCGCAATTAAATAGATGTTTTAACAGAAAGGTTATGATTTAAATTCTAACAGTTATTCTGAGCCTGCCGACGGACTTTTAAGATAATATCCTTAAGGGTGTTTCGACAGGCTACCATTGACCCGATTGCTTAAATAACAGGAATGGCGATCGCTATAGCTATCGTAGAGGGTCAAATCATAACTTCTTCGTTTTAGTCCCAGACCGAGATAGTCATTTTTTCGGGTTGGCAATGTCTAAGCCACCCGACTTACTTCCGCAAAAATTGCGCTTCGTCAGTTTTGTTTCTTTTGCTATCAAAAGAACATAGGCCCGTCCGGCAGGGACAAGAAGAATATTAAAATTATTTTCAAAATGGCAGGTACAAAAAGGAAATTTAACTGACTCTTTTCCCGTTAGACAACATGGTTAGCGCATCAGTAAGCGTTCCCGCCTGCTGTACTTCTCCCTCATTTACAAAATAAATTTCATCAGCGTTTTCAATAGTATTTAATCGGTGTGCGATGATTACAAGTGTTGTTTCTTTTGATAATTTATTCAGGATGCTACTGAGCAACTGCTCGGTAATGGTATCAATATTTGCAGTAGCCTCATCCAATATCAGTAACTCCGGGTTTCGCAACACCGCACGCATAAATGCAATCAGCTGTTTTTGCCCTAAACTTATGCTATCAGAACCTGAAGTGATTTGAGTGTGAAGTCCTTCATCAAAAATAGCCAGCAACGCATTTAAATTTGCATCTTCTATTATTTTAGTTAACGCTTCATCGCTCACATCTTTATATTGGCTGTTTCCATAAAGAATATTATCCTTAACAGATCCCGTAAATAAAAATGGCTCCTGAAGAATAAATCCTATTTTCTGCGTTCGTTCTGCTGCGCTAAATGAGCGGATATCCTTTCCATTTAATAATACAGTGCCTTTTGTAGCATCGTATAAACGGGAAATTAAAGAGGCCGTGGTGGTTTTCCCCCCACCTGTCGGGCCAATTAAAGCATAAGTTTTACCTTTTTCAAACCTCAGGTTAATATGATGAAGAATTTCCTTCGAATCATCATAAGAAAAATGAACGTCTTTAAATTCCAGCAAAGCATCTGAAGTGACTGTCTGGTCATTCTCCACCAGCGCCAGATTTGTTTCCAACAACAAGATTTGTGAAATCCTATCCCAACTCGCCATTGCCACTTGAAAACTGGTCCAAAGGGCTGCCAATTGTCTTAACGGATTATAAAAATTGATACAATAAGAAATGTAACTTACCAATAGACCTAACGTGAAGTTTCCAACAGAAATTAAATAAATTCCGAAAAGCAATACAATTAATTGCGCAGCACTGGAAAGTAAGCCGTAAACCGGCACGAAAATATTATTAGCTAATCCTGCACCAATTGCAGTTTTATAATTCTCTTTATTCGCATCATCGAAACGTTTTCTAAAGTAATCCCGACGATTAAAGGCAATAATAACTTTAAAATTGTTAAGGCTTTCCTGAATTTCGGCACTCATCCCGCCAACGCTTTGTAAATTTTTGGCATTTTTGCTTTTCACCCATGGAGATAAAGCCATAGTAAAAATCACGATTACAACTGCTGGAGAAAGTGCCGCAGCACCCAGCTCAAAATTAATTGATAACAAAAAAATTCCGGCGCCAATCATGGTGATAATGCTACTCACAAATTGCATTAACGATTGAGAGAAAAACTGATTAAGTTTATCTGTATCATTATTTACCCTTGAAATTAAATCTCCCGCTTTATTTTGATTAAAGAATGAAACAGGTAATTCCTGGAGTTTATTGAAGATAGCATTTCTTAAGGTATACAGCATCCGCTGACCAACGCCACCCATTAATTTAGTTTGAATATATCCGGTAATCATGGCAATCATATAAATTACCAATAATATCCCTCCAAATACCAATACGCCGTGAAATTGCTTGGTTCTGATATATTTATCAATGGTATGACCAACTAAAAGCGGCCCTAGAAGCAGTAGGCCAGAATTTACCAAAATAGCAATCAATGCAAGGATCAGGTTTTTTCGCTCGGAAGAAATGAATTTTAGCAATCTTTTAAGCGCCTGATAGGTAGATTGCTTTTCCTGCTTTTCGGTAAGCTGGTTAAGATTGTAATTCATAGTTGCTTGTGCTCTGTTGTGAGTTGTAAATCTGAACATATTCAGGACTGCTCTGGATTAATTCCTGATGGGTTCCCGAGGCGATAACCTCACCCTGCATCATCAAGATAACTTTATCGTAATTTTCTACCGATGCAATTTTCTGAGTGACCGATATCAGGGTTAAACCCGGATAGTTTTGTTGAATATTTGCTAAAATCCGCTTTTCTGTATTGGTGTCTACCCGGGCAGTGAAATCGTCTAGTATCAAAATCTTCGGATTTACAGCTAGCGCCCTTGCCAGCATAATTCGTTGTTTTTGTCCACCAGAAAGGCTATTTCCACGCTCAGATACAATGGTATTTAACTTGGCAGGTAACGCATCAACAAAATCTTTCAACTCTGCTGTCTGAATCGCTTTTTCAAGTGATTCATCCGTTACGGTATCACTAAAGGCAATGTTTTCACGAATGCTCATGTTGAAAATGATACTATCTTGAAATACGAAGCCCACCTGCTGGTGAAAACTCTCCTGATTATAGCTTTTGATGCCTTGATGATCAAAAAGAATTTCGCCGGTATTTGGTTCAATCAAGCCTGTCAGGATATAGAGTAATTGTGTTTTTCCCGCAGCTGTTGGTCCGATGATAGCCGTTCTTGAACCTGCTTTTGCGGAGAATGAAATGTCTTTCAAAATCGGTTTCTGTCCGAAATTCAGCGATATATTTTTTGAATTTACTTCTCCAATTAAAGCACCTGTGATTGTTCCTGGGTGTTTAATTTCTGGCGCATTTAATACGCTTTCAATTCTTTGATAAGATGCAGATGCCTGGGCAATCACATTGCTCATAAATCCAATAACCAGAATAGGGAAAATGATCAGTGATAAATAACTGTTAAATGCAGCAAACTCCCCCAAAGTCATGGCATCCGTAATCACAAAATGTCCTCCAAGCACCAGAATTGTCAATCCTGAAAGGTTAGAAACAAAAACAATAATCGGGATTAAACCAGCAAATAAGCGAAGGATAGATAAGCCCAGGTCTCTCGCTTTAGCATTGGCATCTAAAAATTTTTGGTATTCTAGCTGCTGCGAATTAATTACCCTGATTAAAGCAGAACCTAAAATACTTTCGCTAATTACCTTATTTAACCAGTCAATTACTTCCCTGCTTTTGACAAAAAGAATCTTCACTTTTTTCAGCACCATGAAAAATGCGATACCGATAATCGGTACAATTGCAATTACGCAAAGGGCAAGTTTCCAGTTAATCATTAAAAGTAAAATGCTTGCGCCTACAATTAGAAAAAGCGATGATGCAAGGGAAACAATCGCCTGCGATACAAACATTTTAATAGAATCTGCATCTGAAGTTAAATTAGTAAGTAGTTTTGATGGATTAGCTTCAATAATATAAGCGTGACTCTGCCTGGAAATCTGACTGGAAAGTTTGGTTCTTAAATCTCTTGCAACTCGTTCAGAAGCGTAAGTTTGAACAATGCTTTGCAGATAGGTGAAGATAAAAACCAATATGATTGCCAGCGCAAATTGGTACAAAGTTGAATGAAGATCAAAGGTTTTATTCGTATAGGAATCAATGCCGTTAGCAATTATTTTTGGCAATAATAGGTTAATGCCATTACTCAAAAGTGCAAATAATACCAGCAGGAATATTAAGCCTTTATATGATGCAAGTAAACTAAAAACACTCGGTTTCTTAGCCTCTTTAGGTTTTGCCATAAGGTGAATTGGAATGGTATGAGATCAAATCTAACCCAATTATTTGATATCACCCGCAAGAATAGTATTAAATTAGCAGAGTGAATGGTCAAATCACGTTACAGAAAACCTCTGTTATTGATTAACCGTTCACCCTGACTAAAAAAAATTATTTACTTTCTTTTAATACCATATCGATAGTGATTGCGGTTGCCACTATCGCTACTTTATGATTACTTTCTGCATAACTTGGATCTATTGATACATTGTACTTATCGGCAGTGGTAAATACTTCTTTTAAAGCGCCAGCCCATTTCTTACTAATTTTACCGATTTCAGCACCAGCGTTATTCGTAATATTGAAATTCCAGGCTTTCCAATCGCCGGTAATTTTTGCAATTTCGTCACCAGTACTCGGCGTAGAAATGGCAAAAGTTGGTTTAAACAATTTAAATTTTTGTTTGATAATTCCTACCTCTACTCCTACCGGGTCTGTAACGATAATTTTCGACATCCAGAAGGTCCATCCTCTGCTAATGGTCGCCTGCAATTCATTGTTAACATCAGTAATTTCTAATTTAAAGGGCATCATCCGCTTATCAACCAATAAGGTCAACGCTTTTTGCCAACCGCTTATGCGTTGTTTAATAATTCCAATCTGGATACCCTGATCATTATAAACCTTATATTCATTGGCAAATTTGAGGAAGTTTACCTTTTCATCAATAAAATACTCGTCGCTTAAAAAGAAATTTGGAATCTGCTTGTTCATATTTGGGAGCTTTTTGATAAGTGGCTAAAATAGATAAAAAATTTAAATCGGAGGTTGCCTGCAAAGATTGCTACCTTTGCACAGCACCATTGAAGAAAATGGTTGACCCATATTATGATTGAAATAGGAAAATACAATGAATTAAGAGTTTTAAGTAAAACAGAAGCAGGCTTAAACTTAACTGATGGCGACAAATTAGTGATCTTACCATACCAATATGTGCCCAAAGGTTTAGAAATTGGCGATAATGTTAGCGTTTTTGTTTACATCCAAAAAGATGGCCGCCTTACTGGTACCACTCAAAAAGCCTATGCCGAAGTAGGTGATTTCGCTTTCTTAAAAGTAGTTTCGGATGGCGACGATGGCATTTTTATGGACTTAGGAATCGATAAAGATGTTTATGTACCCACCAAAGAACAAAAAAGGCCGATGCAAAAAGGCTATAAATACGTGGTTTATTTATATTTAGATGAGAATAGCGATCGCTTACTAGCCTCCTCTAAGCTTTACGATTTTGTGGAAGAGGAAAATTTTGAGTTTGAGGAAGGTGATGAAGTAAGCCTGCTTATTACCGAGGAAACTGATCTTGGGTTCAACGCCATCATTAATAATACTTATATCGGTTTGCTTTACCATAATGAAGTTTTTGATAATATTCAGGTAGGCGAACAGCGTAAAGGCTGGATAAAAAAAATCCGTGTGGAGGGCAAAATCGACCTGACTTTGCAACCTAGTGGATACGGTCATATTTTAGATTCTAAAGACATGATTTTGGCTGCATTGAAAAAAGATGGTGGCGTTATCGAACTTGGAGATAAAAGTACGCCCGAGGAAATCTATCATCGTTTTCAGATTAGTAAAAGTGCATTTAAGAAAACTATTGGTTCGCTTTACAAAGAACGTTTAATTGTACTCTCTGATGATTCGATTCGTTTGTTAACTGATGAGGATGCAGAATAGTTAATTTATCACCAAATAATTGCCACGGAAGCACGGATTTAGGTTTGCTATGAGTTCAGTGCTTCCACGGCAAAAATAATGAGTACAGCCAAATAAATTGCCACGGAAACGCGGAAAGCACGGAATTAAGTTTTCAAAGAATTCAGTGTTTCACTAGCAAAAAATAATTTAGCATACTAACAAATAAATTGCCACGGAAACGCGGGAAAGCACGGAATTATTCTTTCTGCAAGTTCCGTGCTTCACTAGCAAAAAGATCAATTAGTATACTGGCCAATAAATTGCCACGGAAACTCGGAAAGCACGGAATTAGGTTTTCTGAGAGTTCAGTTGCGTCCACGGCAAAATCAATTGGCATACTGCCAAATAAATCGCCACGAAAACGCGGAAAGCACGGAATTAGGTTTTCTAAGAATTCAGTGCGTCCAAGGTAAAAATCAATTAGTATACTGCCCAATAAATTGCCACGGAAACTCGGAAAGCACGGAATTAGGTTTTCTTAGAGTTCAGTGCGTCCACGGTAAATTTATTAGCCTAATGGCAAATTAATCGCCACACAAACATGGAAAGCACGGAATTAAGTTTTCTAAGAATTCAGTGCGTACAAGGTAAAAATCAATTAGTATACTACCCAATAAATTGCCACGGAAACGCGGAAAGCACGGAATTATGTTTTCTGTGGGTTCAGTCCTTCCACAGCAAAATCAATTGGCATACTGTCCAATAAATTGCCACGGAAACTCGGAAAGCACGGAATTAGACTTTCTGCAAGTTCCGTGCTTCATTAGCAAAAAGATCAATTTAAATTAAACTTATCACTCTGAATTTTCACCATATTAGAGGCGGAGATTATAGACACAATCATCACTCCGATAAGCACAGCTAAAACACCCTGTAAAGTGGAATAAATCTTTGTACCAGACACAAAAATTTTAGAATCTTTAATTAATTCATTTCCAACTTTCGATTGAATTTTAATTAAGGCAGAAAGTTTTGCCAACGTATGATTATTAATTTTTCGACCAGTAGATTCGTAAATTCTATTTCGTTCCGCCCCATTTAAATTCAATACCTGCATTTCCATTTGCTGTTGAAGACGTAATGATTTCTTTAATTCATTCAGAAAAGTCTGCTCCTGTTTTACCAGAAGCGTTAATCCATATTTATTGATTACAGAATCAATTCTGCGATTATGTACACTCATTTTCAAGATATTATTTACAGGATTTTTTTGCTGATCAACCAATGCATCCTGAAGAATGGTGTTTTTTTGATAGAGGCTTTCAGCAATAGAGTATAAATCTGTTGCAGGCACTAAACGATCGTTATACATTGAAATAAATGATTGATTAATACTTGCTACACTTTTATCTTCAAGAATACGAATCAGTAAAGAGCAACACATGATGCAAAAAAGTAGGAATGCAACCTTAAGTTTGTTTTTGAGGCTAAATGCAAATTTCATAAGGCAATTTGGTTAACTACTCAAGGTAGGAATTTAAGCTTGATTATTGAAATACAACCATCAAAATTTAACCATATAGCAATAGAGTCATATAAGCTCGATTGTTTATACTTCTTTCCAGATTCTTACACTTGCACCCTCAATATTCTATATGTCTATATGGTGAGAAAAATATAAAAATTAACCATATAGAAATAGAGTCATATAAGCTTGATTGTGTATGCTTCTTGCCAGATTCTTAAACTTGCACTTCAATGTTCTATATGTCTATATGGTGAAAAAATCTAAAATTTAACCATATAGAAATAGAGTCATATAAGCTCGATTGTGTATGCTTCATTCCAGTTTATTATACTGGCACTTCAGTGTTCTATAGGTCTATATGATGAAAAAATATAAAATTAACCATATAGAAATAGAGTCATATAAGATCGATGGTTTATGCCTTGTTACAGATTCTTACACTGGCACTTCAATGTTTTATACGTCTATATGGTGAAAAAATATAAAATTTACTCATATAAAAATAGAGTCATATAAGCTCGATTGTTTATGCCTTTTCCAGATTTTTACACTGGCACTTCAATGTTCTATAGGTCTATATGGTGAAAAAACATAAAATTTAACCATATAGAAATAGAGTCATATAAGCTCGATTGTTTATGCTTCTTTCCAGATTCTTGCCATGGCGCTTCAATGTTCTATATGTCTATATGGTGAAAAATATAAAATTTAACCATGTAGAAATAGAGTCATATAAGCTCGATGGTTTATGCTTCATTCCAGATTCTTACCCTGGCGCTTCAATGTTCTATATGTCTATATGGTGAGAAAAATATAAAATTTAACCATATAGAAATAGAGTCATATAAGCTCGATGGTTTATGCTTCGTTCCAGATTCTTACCCTGGCGCTTCAATGTTCTATATGTCTATATGGTGAGAAAAATATGAAATTTAACCTTATAGAAATAGAGTCATATAGGCTCGATGGTTTATGCCTTGTTACAGATTCTTACACTGGCACTTCAATGTTCTATATGTCTATATGGTGAGAAAATATAAAATTTAACCGTATAGAAATAGAGTCATAAAAGTTCGATTGTTCATGCCTTGTTACAGATTCTCACACTGGCCCTGGCCCTTTTATTTTCTATATAGTTAAAAATAATCACCAAAAATCTACAAGCAAAAACTAGTAAGTAATTTAAGCTAGATAGTTAAAAACAATCAATATGCCACCTAAAAATATTCTTCCTGTGCTGTCTTGGCGAAAAGTTGTTGTGCAAAGTTAACCAGATACAGCTCTTTTTTTGCCCTGGTAACTGCAGTGTATAACCAGCGAAGAAAATCTAGATCAATCATCTCTTCTGTTAGGTATCCCTGATCAGCAAAAACGGCATCCCATTGCCCGCCCTGCGCCTTATGACAAGTTACTGCATAAGCGAATTTGATCTGCAAAGCATTGTAAAACGGATCAGCCTTAATGGCCAGCATCCGCTGACGTTTATTCGCAATATGGGCATAATCTTCATTCAGACCTTCAAAAAGCTTTTTATTTTGTTCGTAAGGTAAGTTTGCAGATTCCAGATTTAAGGTATCCAGCATCACCTTACAACTAATTTGTCCCGCAGCCGGGAAATCCATAAATTCTAAAGTAGCATCAGCAAAGCGGAAACCATAACGTTCCTCTTCTCCGCGAACGCGGATCACCTTCGCCATATCGCCATTTGCAATAAAGGCAGTTTCTTCATTTTCAGGCAACCAAAAATAGTTATTACGCACCACCATAATCTGATCGCCACCAGTTAATTCCTCTTCACGATAGAGTAACCTTGCCCTGATTTGCTGATTGTAAATATTTGCAGATTTGTTCGATCGGCATATCACTAAGGTATTTTCCATTCCAAATTTCCGGTAAGCATATTCCAGTCCCTCAACCAACTTGGCACCAGCCATGTTGTAAATATCCTTATAATTTTTGGTGAGAAACTTGGGCAAGGGGTTTTCTGGATTTTTAGCAATCTGATTCCTCAACATGGTTGCATTGGCTAAAATACCAGATTTTTTCTCCTGCCGGACAACCTCTTTTAATTCCACTGAAGTGATAGTCAATGCAAATTTATCCTTCAAATATTGCTCGTTCAGTGCCGGACTTTCTAAACTACCTACAGGTGGAAGCTGAGCAGTATCGCCTACAAAAAGCAAAAAACAATTTTTGGTATTGTAAATAAATTCCAGCAGATCTCTTAAAATGGAAGAACCAGTTTCATTAAACTCATCCGCAATCATCGATGCTTCATCAATAATAAAAAGCGTATTTTCAGAAAGGTTTGGCGCAATTTGGAATTGCATTTCCGGTGATGCCGCAGAGCGTTTCCTATAAATTCGTTTATGAATGGTTAATGCTTTGCGATTCGCATACTGGCCCATCACTTTCGCCGCACGACCAGTAGGCGCCAACAATTCACTTTTTAGATTAAATTTTGTTAAAACCTTCACCAAAGCAGCAACGGACGTTGTTTTACCCGTTCCGGCGTAACCCTTTAAAACAAAACAGCGATACTCATCATCTTCCTGCAAAAACTTCGACATCCGTTCGCAAAAAAGCAATTGCTCCCGGGTTGGCAGGTGTTCATAAGCTTGGGCAATCAGTTGACTTTTATCTGGGTACATTATTGTTGAATCGTTATATTGTTAAATTGTTTTGAAAAAGCATTTGCTTTAATATTTTGGAAAGCAATGGTATTGCTAATGGGATGCTATAGTCCGTCTTTCCGCTATATCCCAGATAAAAATCAGGGTATGCCGCTTCAATACGGTTTAGAATGCAAATATACCAGCTCTTTTTAAAGAAACCTCCTGCAAAACGCGTAAACATCGTAGATTTCCGTTCAACAAAACCTTACCACCCTTTGTGCGTTCTACCTAAATCTAGCCTAGCAAGTTTTTCGGGATAGCTTATCAAAACCAAATCACTAACTTTAAAAAGAAATTTTCAGCCTAGAACTTTCGTTTGTTTTTTTGTCGAAAAGAGAAAAGCCCGTCTGGCCAGGACAATCAAAAGCCGTAGCGGGATGATACAATTAATACATTATACTTAAGATTGCTTCAATCTTCGCAGTGACGCTTTTCAGATTACAATAACAACGTTTCAATCCGATGTGCCATCACCATTTTTTGCTGTTTACTCCAACTGAAAATAGTAAAGTGTCCATCCTGAGATGCCACCAATCCTATAGCCTCTGGTTGATCGTTTACAAACTGTGCTACTGAGAAATGCCTTGTTCCACCCAACTGTCCGGGATATAAAAGCTTATCTTCACCACCTACAATTGGCTCTGAAAAGGCAATTTGCTCTACCGTTGGCTTGCCTTTCGCACGCCCAATTTTTGCACCGAAAGCAATTAGATCAAACTGATCATTAATAATAGTTGCACCATCAACAGCTGTTAAACCTGCTAAATGCTCTACTTCACGTCTTAGCGCACCTTGCGAAAAAATCTCTGTTTGGTTACCACTTTGCTTGGCTAAATTTGATAAGCCACTAAAAGGCGGTTCAATTAAATATTGGATCGGATGAATAATAGATTCTTCCCATTTGGTATTATCCTTAGGCACAATCAGCAAAGCACCACCACGCCCATGACCACGCATGGAAACCGAAAATTGAATTAAGATATTAATCGGATCGTTCCAACTGGCAAGCACAGTTAAATCTAGTAATGCTTTCAAAATCGGTGGACAATCACGGTTTGAACACGAGGTATCATCTACAATTCTGATTTGCTCTCCCTTTAAAACGGCCACATTAGTATATTTTCCAATGCCATAAATCCGGCGGTGTTTAATTACGATCAAGCCTGGTTCTGAAACATCCACAACAAAGCAAAAATTTGGAATATTTAGCGTAGTACCCCAAATATAAAGCTCCCCATTTTCTTCCCACACCCCCAAATGAATCCCTGAACGCTCTATACCAGGGGCTATTTTAGTCAGTGTATTTGCATTTAAAGGCAAAGGCTTGGCAAACTTTAATGGTTTAGATGTTTGCGAAGGTGGCAAAAAAGCAATTGAGATACGTGGTGAGTGTCCTTCTTCTTTACGCAAGCTACTCCAGAAAGCAACGTCTATAATTGCCTCTATGGTGTGCTTATCTGGCTGTGTAGCCAAATCTACCTCACCCTGCGCTGCTGCATTCGCATGAAGCTTAACAAAATGTTGCTCAATTTTAGCGGCAACTGTGTTTGCAGCTTTATAAGTAGGCTTGTAACTCATGTTCCGAATTTAAGCTGAATATTTCGATTTTCAGATAAGCAAAAGGTTTGATTTTGGTAAAAAGATTTAGTGTGGTTAACTGCAGAAAGGTTACCAGAAGTAAATAGTTTGCTCGGAAACATGGACAAGGAAAACCAACAAATTATTTAAAACTAAAAATTGCCACGGAAGCACGAAAGGCACGCAAAAGAAAAACACAACAATTAAAAGCAAAAATTTGCTACGGAAGCACGAAAGACATGGAAAAGAAAAACCAAACAATTAAAAGCTAAAATTCGCCACGGAAACACAAAAGGCACAGAAAAGAAAAACACAACAAATTATTTAAAAGCTAAAATTTGCCACGGAAACACAAAAGGCACGGAAAGAAAAACCCTATAATTTATTTAAAGCTAAAATTTGCCACGGAAACACGAAAGGCACGGAAAAGAAAAATCCAACAATTAAAAGCTAAAAATTGCCACGGAAACACAAAAGCACGGAAAAGAAAAAACCAACAAATTATTTAAAACTAAAAATTGCCACGGAAACACAAAAGGCATGGAAAAGAAAAACCCAACAATTAAAAGCTAAAATTTGCCACGGAAACACAAAAGCACGGAAAAGAAAAACCATCTAATGAATTCTTCCCTTCTCGAACAATCAATATACTCTTCCCGTTTTAATCGAATGTTTTGCTTGCTAAATCTTAACGATTCTCATAGCCCTATAAACGCCCAACAAATAACCCCTTCCGTGTCAATCTGTGTTTCCGTGTCAAAATCTTAATAATTCTCATAGTTCTATAAACGCCCAACAAAAACCCTTCCGTGTTAATCTGTATTTCCGTGGCAACATCTTAACAATTCTCATAGCCCTAAGAACGCCCAATAAACAAACCCTTCCGTGTTAATCTGTGTTTCCGTGGCAAAATCTTACAATTCTCACAACTCTAGAACGCCAAATAAATAAACTCCTCCGTGTCAATCTGTGTTTCCGTGGCAAAATCTTAATAATTCTCATAGCTCTACGAACGCCTAACAAATAAACCCTTCGTGTTAATCCCTGTTTCCCTAGCTAAAATCTATGTGTGTGCTTATCATTATAATTTATCAAATCCGCTCCGACTTAGCGGCCTTTGCGAAAAAACTTTGTACCCTTTGCGGTTAATCTCTAAAAAACTCTATTTTTGCTTCAATGAGTAATAACAGTCTCTTATTGGTCGACCCGGGATTTACAGCTGATGCATCAGTGAACTGCCAGTTATTATTAAAAATAACAAATGATAGTTTCTCTTATGCCGTGGTTGATCAGCAATCAGAGCAGATTAAAGTAATTTTCGACAAACAAGGTTGTACAGATCTTAATCAATATTTACAGTTTGCTTTTGAATCTGACCGTTACTTATTGCAGTCATATGGCGCAGTGAAAGCTGCTATACATACCTCAAATTTTATTTTCATTCCAGATGAATGGTTTAATGAAGACGATCTTTCTATTTATTCTAAATTTTTAGGATCAGACGGAAAGGTTTATACTAAAAATCACAATCGCTTAGGCTTCAATACCATTTTTTCTTTAAATGAAAAGGTAAAGGAAAAGCTTCCTGAAAATACGGTATTTTATCCGCAGTCATCTCCGCTCATTGCATTATGTGATCACTTATCTGGCGACGCTTTATTAATTGATTTTACAGCATCCTCTTTTAACGTACTTTTTATAAAAGAGCAGAAAATCAATTTTCAAAATCATTATGAAGCAGAAAATGCCGAAGAATTTAATTACTTTTTGTTATTAATTATGGAACAGCTGGCACTAACAGAGGCAGTTCCGGTTTATCTTCAGGGCATTATCAATGAAGATGATGAGTACTATAACACCTTATTAAAGTATTTCAATAACCTATATTTCTTTCTCCCTACTGAAAAACAAAATAGTGAATTACTGGCCGACATGCCTAAACACTATTTCAGCGGACTACTTGCTTTAAGTTTATGCGAATAATTGGAGGTAAATTAAAAGGAATTCGCTTGCAGCCACCTGCAAATTTACCAGTCCGCCCAACTACGGACATGGCTAAAGAGGCGCTTTTCAATATTTTAAATAATAAATTTGATTTCGAAAGCTGCACAGTATTGGATTTATTTTGTGGTACGGGAAACCTGACTTTTGAATTTGCTTCCCGCAATGCAGAAAAAGTTTTGGCGGTAGATCTGGATTACGGTTGTGTAAACTGGGTTAAAAACACCGCTCAAAAATTTGAATTTGAACAAGTGGAAGTGCGTAAAGGCGATGTTTTTAAATTGCTTAAGCAAATAACTGGCGCTTACGATTTAATTTTTGCTGATCCGCCTTATAACATGCCTAACATTCCACAATTGCCTATTCTGGTTAGGGAACAACAATTGCTTAAACCCGATGGATTGCTGGTTGTGGAACATCAAAGTCACATGAAATTGAACAGCCAGCCCGGCTATACAGAAACCAGGAAATATGGAAATTCTTCATTTAGTTTTTTCGAATATGTTGCTTTAGATTAACCAAAAAGTGCATAAGTTTTCTGTAGAGGGCACAAAGTTTTAAAAGATTTAAGCTTCTTCCTTTCCACTTAAAAATCTATATTTGAAACATGAAGATAGCGCTATTTCCAGGTTCATTTGACCCGATAACAATTGCACATGTGAATATTCTGCAACGTGCTACTCCCCTTTTTGATAAGATTGTTATTGGCATTGGGTTGAATAGCTCCAAGCAAAACTTTCTTACTGCAGAACAGCGTTTACAAATCTTGGAGACCGTTTTTCAAGGCTATAAAAACATCGAAATTCAAACCTATGAGGGCTTAACAGTCGATTTTTGTCGGAAGATAAATGCTACTTATATGGTTCGGGGAATTCGCTCAGCTTCTGATTTTGAATACGAAAGGGCCATTGCACAAATCAATCAAACGATGATGCCAGAAGTAGAAACGATTCTGCTTTTGAGTAAACCAGAATATTCTGCCATTAGTTCTACCATCGTCCGGGACATTTTAAGAAACCACGGCGATGTAAGTCCGTTTGTACCAAAAGAGGCTTTAGGATTTTTGTATCAGCCTTAGATTAAGGGTTTAAATTTACTTTAGAGATCTTGTAACGTGTTAGAAAATCGTTCACCAATCTAGTAAATAAATTTGCCTATGAAAGCACAGGCAAATAAGCTTTTTAAGCTATCCTTTTACACTTCCTGTCATAACTAATTCTACTCATTTAGCTATTTTAAAATAGCTTAAATAAAAGAACTGAAACCATATTTCTCACGCTGACTAGTCAGCACCAAGCCATTATCCATAAAGTTCCAAAGAGGTATATTAACGATGTTGAGCACAGCAAGACCTGTTTCAAGAAATCGCAATGCAACTTTGGAAAAACTGCCAACGAATAGGATTTTGAAAATTAGAGGCATGTTAACTGCCATCGCTCTAAAAACTTAACGAGGTCAAACTCCCGCTTCTTCTTTCTGCTCGTAGACCGGCATGGTCAATTCCCCGGATGGCACTTCTAAGCCTAAAGCCTGACCTGGATAGAAAAATAGCGAGCCGGCAACTTCTCTTCTTTGATTGCCCAAAGAAGAGAACCCGTCCGTTTAAGACAAGAAAACTCTATTTACCATTATAAAAATGATCTTATAATAAACTTACTTATATCAGAATTGAAAGTCTTAGCGCGATGCTAAGACCAGAAAGTTCCTCGCAAAGATGGAGTTAGAAGTATAAAAAGCCAACATTACAATATCCCCCCAGCCCTCATTACATCCATAATCGATGGAAACGTATTTTTTACCACAGGCGCAAGATGATTCTTATCCAGCCAAACCGCCTCATCAATCCCCTCCTCCTTTTGCGGAACCAGCTTTGGCTCGCCCTTCACTGTCATTTTATACCAATTGGTTTTTTTAATTACCATTTTTGATCCATTCTGATAAACATGGTAAGTTTTACAGAGCTTCTTTTCACGCTTTAAAACCTTTATTCCACATTCCTCCTCCACTTCACGAACAGCGGTTTCTTTCATTTTTTCGCCCAATTCAAGCTTACCTTTTGGCAAATCCCATTTCTTATTTCTAAAAATAAAAAGGTAATTTCCATTTGCACTCTCTACTAAACCTCCCGCAGCCTTAATGATCTCACAATTCTTTTTGAGCTTATTAAATGTTTCCTCTGGATTTTTAGTTAAAAAAAGATAGCTTTTCTTAGACCCGTTCTTTAATTTTTTATAAAATGTTTGTAAATCAAAATCTTGAAATTCAAGTTGTTGAATCTTTTCCTTCTGCTCAGGTAAAACTTCTGATATAAACAAAGTGTTATCGTTAATATAAATTCTGTAATTATTCGCCATCTATTTTGAAATATATTTAAAGTGGGTTTTTACATTTTTGTAGAAAAAATATACCCCTCTTGAGTGAATCTGAAAGGGGTTTTTATTTGGATTTTCTACAAATTTTCTACAAAAAACCTTGAATTTTCTACACCCCTAAAGTATATAAATAAGCAATGAAGATGTAATCTTTAATAAAAAATTAATTCACATAGATTTCTTCCAGTTGAGAACTACCCTCTTTAGATAGAACCATAAGCACAGGCTTATCAAAGGTCACAAATTCGTTTATATTATTTCTTATCCCTCTGGCAAATTCAATCAAATCAGTATCGCGGTGCGATGACCGAAATTAGTATAGTTGCAAACTGAATAAAGTAGCGAGCGCTGGCAACTACCATTTTAATACTCTTTTGTCTATATAAGAAGTTATTGAATACATGGCATTAACCATTTTAATAAATTGTTCATCGCTTATGTAAGTTACTTCTTTTGTGTTTTTATAAGTGGAAAATCCAACATATCCCTCTCTTTTATCTTCAACAGGATTAGTCTCAACTATTCTATGGGCTAGCACATTTCGAATCTTTATCAACTCTGTTATGTCTTTGTTCAAATCTATAGATTTACTTTTTGAAGCATTATCAAATATTTCAGAGTTATAGAATTCATACCATTCATTATCATATTTTTCGGCTAAAAAATGAAAAATTTGTTTTTTATTTTCCATAGTGACCCTATTGTCTCCTAAAAACAATAAGTGAATATCTTTTTCTTTCTGCACATCATCACCCGAAAAGTGTTTTGCAATGTATGTATCCAAAGACTTTTCCATCCAACTCATTCGGTTTAAAAACTCCCCCCTAAACCAACTCGCTTTCTCATGTATATCTTCGAATTTTTCCATATTGCAATATACTATTTTGAGTTAAAAAAATAAATACCTAATGCTATCATGATAATAATCCCAACTAAAGCTAGATAATTTACTTTCTGGGTATACTTTTCAACTTTTGATTCTGCCTGTACAACCTTTGATCTATCTTTTAAAGTTGCCGAACCTGATGTTTCAGATGTGACTGTTTTAGTAGTATCAACATTTGCTGTTTTGCTTGTTGTGGCTTTCCTAATCTTAATCTCACTAAAAGGTACATCTTCTGTACCGTTTTTGCTCTTTATCTTCGCTGTAAGCTGTCCATTCTTCCCATTTTGATAAATGGTTACACTGATATTTTTGTCGCTTACATCAACTAATTTAAGGGCTGTATCACCACGCAATGTTGCAGTTGAATCAATCTTAAAATTGGCTGTTAATTCAATTAAAGCTGATGGTTTCTTGATGGTCATCTCTTCAACCGTTGAAGATTCAGTAATCAATGATTTACCTAAACTAACATTATTAAATTTATTATTGAAACCTTGACTACTTTCAACGTTCTTTTCAATATTCAATTTTGATTCTGCCTTGATTATACTTTTATTGGTTTTACAAGCTCCGAATAAAATAAACAGGGCTGTTATATATATTAATTTCTTCATTATCTTCTTGGTTTTGGTCTGATTGAAATGGTAGCATCCTTACCCCTGATATCAAGTATATCTTTTAATTCCTGATAGTTTTTATCAGTTCTGTTAAGTATTAAGCGTTGAAGGGAATCAATCAAAACTTGCTGTCTCTTTATCTCAGCATCTGATTTATTTGATTGTTCCTTCAACCATGTTGCTTTGTCGGTCTCTCTATCTTTGATATAGTTACGCAAGTATTCAATTCTTTCGGCTTGCATTTTCCTCTCATCTGCATGGTTTTTCATAACCACACCGAATAAGGTTATAATTGCCAGTATAGTAGCAATCATTACCCATTGCCAAGGAAATTTTGAAAGAAGTTTAACGTTCTTTTCATCCAGTTTTATAGCAGCCATTAATTATTTTATAGTTTGAAAAAGTTTAAATTCACGCTTTCTTCGTGCAACCAAAACAGGTAAAACTTTACCGCCTCCTTTTTTCCAAAGGTTGAATTGTGCTTCAATTTCTTCGGCTGGTGCTTTAGCGTTCACCTTCTTGAGTAAGGTTGAATTTGAGAATGCCGAAGTTCCTATGTTATAGCATAGCGATACCAAAGCATTAAATTGATTTTGAGTTAAAGCAACCTTAACACCTTTATTTACGGTTGCTTCGTAATCCTTTATTTTCACTGCAAACAATTGATTTGCTTGCGCCATTGTTAGTTCATCACCTTCTTTTACAGGTGAACCATCCAACATATACGTATTGCCAAATGCAATTGTCCACTTACCTATTTGATCCTGATAAGCTTTTAATCTCAACCTCTCTTCATTATGTAGAAATTCTTTCCCTTTTGCATCTAAATTCATCTAAATTCTTTCAGATAAATATTATGGGGACATAAAAAAGCCCTATCAGTTGATGATAGGGCTCGTGGTACTCGGTAAGTTACTTACTACGTTATATAAGGTAGTAAGTAACCTAATGGTGTTAACACACTACCTAATATTGCAACTACTCTTAGTATAGTTGCTGATAAAGGTGGTCTTGAAGATGTTGCACTTGTTGTTAATGCAGATTCTTCTTTGTTTTGTTCTTCACAAACGTTAAGTTTGTGGTACAGTACATCAGGTAGTTCAATACCTAATGTCAAGTTAAGGGTGATCTTCATACTACTCTTAAATTAAAAGTTTAAATAATGAGGTCGGTGCGTCAACACTGACCTTTTTTTGTTAAACAAATATACCTTTCCAATAATACGTTTTGTCAGCATTTTATTCACATTCAGTTTTTTACCAAAACAATTTATTTGAATTATTAAAATAAATTTTAATTTTTTGTGGTTAATAAATTTTGAAAATGCCCACAAGAATCGCTACATTGAATACCTATTCAATGTAACACAAGGACGTGTTTAAAAAACCATCAAAGCATTGAAAAACAGTGCTTTACAAAATAACCACACCCCACCCCTGATTCAAAATATTTCTACCCATTTTATGGGTTTTTACTCTGTTACCACTGGGTGTTAATAACTTTTTAGGCTGGCAAACAAAAAAGCCCTACTAATCTAATAGCAGGGCTGTATTGAATTTAATTAGATTTCCAACGGTATTACCTCTTCAATCACCATACCTGTTACCGCTAACCTGTACGCAGAAATTAAATTAGTCAGCACCAAATTTATATCAGTTGCTAAGATGTTTACTGGTGTTGCAGTTGAAGCAAAACCAGAACTTGTTTTTTCAAACGCAGTTGGTTTTAAATTCTGGAATGTTCCAACGTTTGGTGACATTTCTCTAATCAATCCAACATTGAAGTCAGTCTTGTTGATGCTCCATGTTGCGGATTTCGTACCATTAGCTGACTCAATATTAAAGTTGCTTGATGGTTCACCTTCCCATTCAATTGGCACAACGCTGAACCACATGTTGTACTGCTTAGAGGTATCAAGACCTGATAAATTGAAAGCAATTTTTGATGCCCAATCAGCAATGTACGCACCCGACCTTCTTGTTTCATATGGGAACAAATCAAGATTAATTGGTGATACAGTTGGATGGCTCAAAGTTGGAAAACCTTCACTATCCCACTTGTTGAAAAACACTGGCCAATCAGATACTGGCAATAAAAATCTCCAATTAGTGGCATTACCATTTACATCAACCAATGCACCTTGGAATTGGTTAGTTTCATTGTCTTTTGCTGGAATTACTATGTCATTCCATACTTGATTGCTACTATGCGTTGTTTCAATTTCAACTGAGCCTACACCCGCATTTACAAAGTTCAATCTAACTTTCTTTGATAAAAGTGAAGGGCTGTTAGCGTTATTAGTAACAGCTAAATCATTCACTGATACTGTTTTTAATTCAGTGTCTTTATCACAAATCGTGCCTTCAACACCATCATAATTTAATACTGGTATAGCTGATTGTGATATCCTATCAATAACAACTTCAACTAATGTATCATCACCAATAGCTAATCTAGTTTCAACAACATTTACAACATTACCAGCATCAGTTATCAAGAATGCGGATTCATTGTTTGCAACATTCTTTACAGGTTGCGACATCCTCACATAAAAAATATCACCAATGAAATTGGTCTTAGCACTAAGTATGGTTGGCGCTTCATTAGAACCTTGTGTATCAGTTGAAGCATTAGTAATTGCTGGTTGAGATAAGATATTAGATCCTAATGCAGCTACTATTTTATAGTAATAATTAGTGGCAGCAAAAAGCTGGCTATCTGTATATACTCTGTCAGTCTTTGCAATAGTAGCAATTCTGGTGAACGTACCATTTAAACTCAAAGCTCTATAAATAATGAAATTATCAATCTTTGCTTCATCCGCATACTCCCAAGCTAAATCAACTGTAGAAGTACTGGCATTAGTTGAATGAAAATTGGTTGGAACTGTAACCACACCTAAAGTAGATGCACCATAAGTAACAGTCATTTCACTTTGGCTTGCACCATCTTCTAACTGGATTCTAAAAAAATAATTGGTATTCGGCAACAAACCAGATACTGTATATTCTCCATTGGTTAAAACGGTGTTGTTGGCAATTGTGTAACCTTCATTAGCTTTGTCACTTACAAAAATCTTAGTCTTGTGGGTATTTCCAACGTTGTTATCTCTCCAAGCTAATTTGATTGCTGACTGGCTAACTGATTGAATTTTGATCTCTTCCAATGGCTTAAGCTTTTCAACCCCTATGTTTTTTGTTTTAACAAACAAAGGACATTCACCCACTTCAATATCAATGAATCTTACATTCCCGCTTGCTTGTGCAGGTACATTTGTTGATAAACCTTTTAAGTCTTTTCTAACATCTGCACCTTCAAAGGTGATAACCTCAACCATAGTTTCAGACTCATCAAGTATTACTCTTACGGTTTTTTTATCCATTAACATATCTGAATACCAGATGAAAATACCTTTTTCATCATCATCTTTTTCCGCTGCAAAAGCATATAAAGTAGGGTCAACTGTTGGAATGATATTTTCCATTGTCCAATCCTCCAAACCAAGCTTCACAGCATGTCTAAGGAAATAACCATTCACTTCATTTCTAAAGCTGGCTAAATAGTAACCTGTAGTGAGATAATGCCTGTTCCAGTCATTTGCACTGGTGTCACCTTCGGTTAAACCATGCGTTAAGAAAGCAGCTTTATTTTTTACGGTTGGATCTAAATCCACTAATCTTGCACCATCCTGATTTGAATACCAAAACAGGTTGATAACATCAGCACCGACATACATATTCATGATAAGTAGTCTTAGTGTCCAACAAGCCTTGTACCAGCTTCTTTCAACTTGCGTTGGGTAGTTTGGAGAACAAGAACCACCATAATGCTCACTATATCCAGTCTCAGTCAACCACATCTCTTTGGTTGGCATGTAGGTATCTCTGAAGTGTGGAAAATCCCACAACTTACCCTTATGTGAATCAAATTGAGAATCTCTCTCTGGTCTTATTGCCCAGGTGTTTGCACTACCATAGGTTGAAGGTAAATCGCTGAATGCAACATAATGATGGTAACTGATTACATCTAGTGGGTAATTTCCAACCCCTCTGTGTAAATCCCACCACTTCATCATTTTCCAAAAATATGCAGTTTCTGGTGCTACTGTTGCGGCATTTAAAACTTGGAATGATGGATCAGCTGCTTTCACACCATAACCCGCTCCCATTTGCCCCATGTGACCATCATAACATGCAGAATGTATTGCAGCACTTTCTTCAGCATTCGTCCATCTAGTTTGCGCCCAGATACTATCACGTTCATTATTGATTTCACCATAGTTAACCAGATTCAAACCAACTTCTTGGCTTTCGGTTGGCTTCAGTTGCATAAAGGTCTTATCAACATCTTGGTTGTTACCTAACTTTCCCGCAATATTATACCAAGTTCTGGCAATGAATTTATAATTAGATGGTATTGTTGAAACCGTTAAATTATCCCTTTCAATTTCTGGATCTAAAGGTCTTGCCTCCAATGCTTCTGCAACCGTTGGAATGTAGTTTTTATATGTATTGTAAGCTGACCAGTTATTAAGTGTAAATAAATTGGTAACGCCAGCATCTTTAAAGTTTTTTAGGTAATCTAACATTGGCCAACCATCAACACTTTCTTCATATTTGAAAACTAAATCATTAGCGTTAATCCCTTGCACATCATCATTGCGTTGTTGCCAGCTTGGATATTCAATATTCCAGTTAGCGTTGTTATACCATCTAGTAACAGATGATAAACTAGCCATAATATCAACATTCTTTTCACCTAAAAATCCATTCACACCAATTCTGGCTTTCATATCACGTAGGGGTGTTTGGCGTTTCAATTTCAATCCTTTAATTTCTTGTGCTTGAGATCTAACGCCATAAATAGCTATTGAACCTAAATGGTATGATTTAATACCTATAGTGAAATACTTAGCATTGACAGCTAATGATGGATTAATATCAATTTTCAACCAGCCTTGCTCACCGTAGCTAGTCTCAATTGTTCCAATTATATCCCATTCTGTACCATTAGATGATACTTTGAAATCCATTTTTCTTGAATCCTGTGCTAAGTCATAACCTAATGATTGAACCATATTGGTATTAATATATACCCAAATTGAAGTGATATTCCAACTACCATTTAAATCAAAAATTACTTCTGGTGAATCAAAATTATACCATCCTTTATTATATGGATTACCCCAGCTACCAGAAATAAAACCATAATTTTCTGGTACATATGGCGGTGGAGCATCACCAGTATTGGTTGACCAAGGCGTTATGAAAGAATAATTCTCTGGTATTCCATCTGGCTCACCATCTCTGTTACTCACACCCTCTTGCAGGGCTAAGCCTCTACCATCTAAGTAAAAATTATTCTCATTCAATGCATCAGCTGGCTTTGCAGTGAAAGGCATTGGAAAGAAAGAGTATGCCTTATCAGATGTATCATATAAGGGTATAAGTGAGGGAATTGCGTTTGTTTCCATAGTATCGTGAGGGGTGAAAAATGCTTCAATATTTGAAGGTAAGGATTTCAAAACTTTCCCCTGCACTAAATTCTCACTAATAATATTGATGAAATACCTCTTGCTTGGGAGAAGATTTTTCATCAGATAAACTTCTTCCACACCAGATGCTTTTGGTTTAATCTTCAATCTAGTGTTAGGCATCTGCAACATTTGACTTGTAGGCAAGTTGGAAGTAAGCATTACTTCTGAACAAACTAAGTAGTAAGCAGTAGCTTTCAAGTTTGGTCTGTTAACATCAGCAACTGGAGCGCTCCATTTGATTTTAACATCTGTGGTATTCACATATTCAATTTGCAAATCATCAATTGAAAGTGGTGCAACGTCAGGTAATGCAGGGTTAAGAACATTGCACTGCCAGTATACCTTTTCATCATCAATTACGTATGATAACTCAGTTGTAACGTTTGGTGTTAAATCAATAGTTACATCTCCAACGTTATTACCTGCCAAAGTGATAATGTGACCACCTACACTGTCTTGCTTTACAAGCAAGACACCTTTTTTACCAGCTTTTTTATCTCTGATATCTAGTAAGAGATCCTTTTTTAATATTACTTTTTTCATTTTTTAAATTGATAATGTGTTGTTTTCGGCAGTTACGTAAGTGAAATCTTCATCAATGATTTGATATAAGGCGTTAACCGAATCCTTGATCTCATTGGCATCAGTAAAGCTGAATATCTCTTCTGGTGTAGCTGGAGTATTAACCCTATTTTTCTTTGTTTTATATTGTATTTTCGCCATTTCTTTAGTCGGTAAAGCTGAAGTCCAGATGATAGTTGAAACCATCTTGGGTTTCCACAACTGGAGCGGTAATTAAGTCAGCAATGATTGCTGCATCTATTTCAAATATCATGTTTGGAACCTCACTTTTAAAGGTTAAAACTCTGTTATTTGTTGTCTCATCTATAGTTAAAATTGAACTTTCAAGTTCAAATTCACCATCTAAACCAACCCCTACCCATTGCCCCATATTTAACTTGAATATGATCACCACTGGTTCACCACTTAGGGATGCTGTGAAGTTTTTATTTTGAGCGGTGAAATTGTTTATACCCAATTGAAAGGTATTTTCAATTGTTTCCACCCCAGAATCACTGATGGTTTGAGTCTCAACAAAGCTTATTGCTTTTCTAGTAGATTCAATCTTGGTAAAGTGTCGTCTATATTTAGGTTTTAGTACGTTGATCACACCTTGATCATCCAAATCATAAACTGAATCCTCATACAATGGCAACAAATCCTGATACCTAATGATAAAGAGCTTATGTTGTTGCACGCCTGCTTTGTTTGCACCGCAAAGTGTTTTAGTGAAAGGTATTAATGGATTACAAGTCATTTTCTTTCTTAATTGGGATGGTAGCATCACAAGCTTCTCTAAAGCCTGTCATACTTACCACAAAAGTTACCCCTGCAACCCTATCACCGAATGAATCAGTAAAGGGCTTCAATGTAACATTATTGAAAATTTCTAAATCTTCAAATCTATCTGTGTTTTCAAAGTAGGCAACCATGTCATCACCAATCATATTACAATCATTGATTACGCTTAATTCAATTTCCTCGTTGGAAAGTGAAGCAATGATAATTTCATATCTGTAAACATCTTGGCTATCCTTTATTGCTTTATCCAAATATTCAATATTAGCCAGCGGATAAAGAATATTGGTTTTGCCTGTTATATCTTTTTTATCACCAACCAAAACAGTGTTTACCTGTAAATGATCATTGAAAAACTTTTTTATAAAATCTAAGTAGGTTAATAAATTGACCATTAATGTTTCCTGTAAATACCTGTTTTAAAGGCTCTGCTTTCGTAATATTCCTGCGAATAATCTGCAACATCAGGTAAGTAAAAGTTAAGTACTGATGATGTGGTATCTTCTGATGATGATGTTACCGTTTCGGCTGACTCATCTTTGGTAAAGTAGGCTATCAGCTTTCTTTTATAGCTTTCAAACTTCTCTTTGTAATAGCTTTTAAACGCTTCTAAATCTTTTGAATCAGCAATTGAAAGGTTACTATCAGTTGACTTATTAACCCCTTTATTGTTAATCTTAAAGTGCAATGGAACAATTGAATAAACCAATGTACCATACACCAAATAAGGCTGTATCACCTCAGTTAAAACCTTTTTATTTTCATCAGTTACTTCACCAGTATCAATCTGAGTTTTCAAGGTCTCAAAGTAAGTTTCACCAATCAATGGCTCGAGCTCTATATCCTGCACTTCAACCAATGCACCAGTGATTATCTTATCATCAGTGTTCAACCCAAAAATTGATTTCTCTTTTATCTTTTCAATAGATACAAATAATATATTACCCATTTTTATTTTCCTTTCTTATTACTTGCACCCTTTTGAAGTAGTGTCTGCAGTAATTTGTTGTTTTGCCAGTATCACTATTAGTGTAAAAACCACCTGAATATTTGAAAACATCATAACCGAAAATTTGACTCATGGTCTGGATATCCTCACGTGAAAACAGTTTTTCAGTTTCGCATAATTTGGTACAAAAAGCCCTTGATGTTGGAATGATTTTGTCACCCTTTATATCAGGTCTTTTCTCATAGCTATACATCACTTCAACTTTGCGTTCAGGCTCTTTTTCCTTCGGTTTAACAACCTTATTCTTTTCATCCAATACATTAGCTGACTTTAAGCCATTAATCAATGTATCAACTGATTCTTTGGTGATTTCAATCCCCAATTCTTTCTTGATGATAGCTTTGATTTCTGCTGGTGAATTATCACCCAAATCATTTTCAATTATGTAATTAGCAACATCTTCATCATTATCAAATTGAAGTTCAATAGCTTTCATTGATGAAAAGTTATCAACTGAATATTCATTGAGAATAATGAAGTCATGCTTGCTTGCACCTTTGTCTTTTATTTTCTCAAAATCATCAGCAGTTAATTCAGTTTTAACCAGATTTGATTTATCTGTTGAAAATTGTGATGGTGCGGGTGCAGCCGAACCAAGTAATTTATCACCATCAGCAATTGGTGGTAACCCTGCTTCTTTTCTTAGCTCATTTATAGTGAAAATCTTTTCTTTAGTAGCATCAGCAACAACTGGTGCAAATAGCTTTTCCTTATCCTTGAACACCAACGTTGGCACTTGATTGAAATCACTAAACAACCTGTTTAAGCCTGATGTAATTTCATTACGTGCATTCTTTACATAATTGTTTTTGAAGATTTGGTAAGCATTTTCAAGCTCTGAACTGTTTCCAAGTGACCCCTCCTTTTCAATACCAAAAAGCAATGATGATGTACCTTGATGTGCTGCAAGAATGTTTCTTTCAGTTTTTTTAATAACCTCAATCAACTTACCTGCATAATCATCAGTATTAATGGTTTGAACACTCATTGGTTTTGATTCAGGGTTTAACATTTCCAAGATGAACTTTGTGCCGTTAACCCCTGATAAGCTGTTTTCAAACTTTTTGGTTGCAATTCTCATTACCTCTTCACTTACCACGCCACCACTAAAGGTTGAAATGATATGACCAGCACTGAAACCAGCCTGAATATTGTTTTGAAAAAATTCATTGATGAGCATATCACTTACAATACTTTCAATTGCACCTGAATAATCAACTTCTGCAAAGATGTTGTTCACCGAAGGTGTGTAATTTGAATAGTAGAATACTTTGCTTCTACCATCTTCATTCACATTTGGAATAAACCTATCATAGCTCAATAGATTCCTACTGTTTAACATCCAATCATCACTAACAAAAAACTTTGATTTATCCTTGTTTGGTCTGATTTTGTGCATTGGCACGTGGTAGTATTGAAATGGTTGCCCCAAAACATTATACACTACTTCAACTGCATACGTGTTAAATATTACATAGTCACGTATTAGCTTTTGAACCAGGTCACCAAGTGTATCAAGTGGGTTAACTCTGATTGTTGATATGTCTTTACCATTGGAATCAACCAAACCATCACCAAAGATGTAATCACTTTTAGATGATAGAATCCCCTTGTGTATTGCACTCTTATTAGCCAGCTTCAACAAGAAATTGGGGTACAAATTGTCTTGCCCCCACTTTGTTGGTTTGCTTGAATCTTTTGTAACGACCTCCAAGAAAATAGGTGTTATCTCTTTTGCAAAATTTAGGAAACTAAGCCCTAAATCTTTGTTGTTATTATCCATTGAAAACTTTGTAATTCTCTGTATCAGTTTCAAAGGCTTTCACCACATCATCATTAGCAACATCAAGAATCATCAGTTTACCGCTGGTTGAAACCTGATCTGCAGTTATGCTATAGTTGTACAATCCAGCTTCAACTTCTTCAAATGAAGATGTTGCCAACTCATATATAAATGAGCGGTTAAAATCACTTGAAAGGTTGTTGATTAGTTGGAAAGTGTGAATTGCACTTGTTGAATCTGATTTTATTTCTAATTGAAAAGCAGCATCATCCGTAAACCTTGATGTGTAGAAAACTATTGTTTGTGTTGCTCTTGACTTATCTATTAGAATCATTTTTTAACTTTTGCTATAAATATTATGGCGTACAAAAAAGCCCTTGCAAGAACTGCAAAGGCTAAAAAATGAAGAGTATTATTTTTTTTTAAGCGGTTAAAGAGGCAATTAATGTTGCATCAACTTCTGGCACAAATCCAACTGCTTCACCAGTGAAGGTTAAAGCACGTGAATTGGTAGCTTCGTCAACAGTAAGTTCAGATCCTGATAGATAAAATCCACCCTCTAAACCTAAAGCAGCATACTTACCTGATTTCAATTTAGCCAAAACAACTACTTCACGACCTGATAAGGATTCTGTGAATTTTTTGTTTTCTGCTGAAAATGAATCAATTGATAAAGTGTATTCAATTGTATTGGTTTCAACACCATTATCCGCTAATGCAGAAGTCTCTTTGAAAGCACCTGTTTTTTTCGTGTTCTTAACTTTTACAAAATGCTTACCGCTTCCAACACCAATTGCGTTAACTATACCGTTAACACTTGTTGAAAAAACCTCAGTTGAACCAACAACGGTAACTAAGTCAGCATAAGCTATGATGTAATTGTCTTTAACACCAGCCTTTACTGCACCACAATTGGCATTAGTAAAAGCTTCTAATGGGTTACAAGCCATGTTATTTAAATGTATTTTTTGAATAAGGGTAACCGAATGATTACCCTTAGTTATTCCTTACGGATATTAGTATTTTACCAAGCCAATTTCTTGTGGGTAAACGATTTGAAAACCAATTGAAAAAGCACTATCTAAGTAAACTTTCTTGGTTTCGTGTGAAAAGTATTTTTCAAAAGTCGTACCTTCTAACTCTCCACCAGCCTTTAAGTTTCTTAAACGAGTTGCTATAACTACACCTGTATCATTCAAACCTGAAACAACTTCTAATTTCGCATTAGTACCTACAACTTTCATTGTATCTTCTTCTTTAAACCAGTTTTTATCTTGGTTTTCTTGAACGTACATATCATGCATTTCATCAGAAATGAAGATTCTGAAATCTTCTGCTTTTCTCACCGCTACTGGCATTGCATTGTAAACTGCTTTTAATTTTGCAGAAACTGTTGCACCAGTTGCACCTGAAAGGTTGATATATGAACCTGAATTTTTGATTCTTTTGATGTAACCATCTGCCATGTTCAAGTTGGTAATACCAGTTACTGAAACATCACCTTGCCATGCTAAATCTTCTAAACCTTTTGCTGTTTTTGAAGCGTGCATTTCACCAATTGTATCTAGGAATAAAACGTCATCATAATTTTGACCTTTCATCTTAGCTTTCATATCTTCTACTGCGTAAATGGTTTCTAAGTCGCGAACGCACCAATCAGAATCAATTTTAATGTCAACTGCTGAGATAGTTACTTGCGATAGAATTAAAGAACCAAGTGGGTTACGTGCGCAACCAGTATTTTTTTGGAAATAAACGTCTGAATCTGCTAATTGAATAGCTTTATTACCCTTTAAAGTTGGGTCAAATGAACCTGCTGATGCAAGAATATCTAAGGTTTTTGCTCCTAAGATTGATTTTACCATGAACTCACGTGAACTTTGGTCTGTGTATGCTGGTAAACCTGAAATGTTAAATGCCATTTTTTGTTTTGTACTACTTGCTTAAAGCCCTTGCAAGGACTTTAAACCTATCCTCTGTTGAATCCTGTAGTTCAACACGGTTATCTACCTTGCTAAATTCAGCAGGTATATTTTCTAATTTTTTCAACTCTGCGGTTAAATCACTTTGAAACTTTTCTAAATCAGCCTTGGTTGGAAAAGCAGAAAAACCTGCTTTTAACTTTTCCAACTCAGCTGTTAATTCATCAATTTTAGCTTGTAATTCAGCTTCTTTTGATTCATCAGCAACTGGTGCATCTTCTTCTTTTTTATCTTCTTCTTCAGTTGCTAATTCTTGTGCTGGTTCTACATCAATTTCTTCGGCTGCTTGTTTCACAACTTCTGAAATCTTACCATCTGCAACTTTGATTTCACTACCATCAGCTAAGATGTAATCACCATTAGGTGCTACTTCTGAACCACTGGCTGTTGAAATGAAAACTTCTGCATCAACTACTAATTCTGAATATTCAAGTGATTGTTCGCTATCCTTGATTTTTTGAGTAACGAAAGTTTCAGATTTGAAATTCATTACCTTGTTAAATTTGTCTAAGATGTTTTTGAACATATTTTAAAATATTTTCCAATAAATATTATTGTGCCTTGGAATTGATATTAAAGCCCATATTTTGCAATGATTGCATCAAGTTCTGCTTCAAATTCTTTGGCGAACTCCAACATATCTGCATCAGCTTTCTTCATCTGTACATCAATAAATTCATTCAGGTCTTTCGGTATGAAGAAACCTTCAACGCTGTACCCTGTAAACTTTCCGCTCTTTACATCATCCCAAACTTTATCTGACGTAACCTTAGTTCCCACTATCCAGTCACCATCCCCAGCATCATCAATACCTTTTGGCGCAAACATTCCCTTACTTGAATCAACGATGTAGGATTGAAAGATGAATGATTCAGCATTGGTTGTTGAATGTTCAAGGTTCATTGATTTGGAAAGGTTCTTTTGAAAGAATGTTTGTGCTATAAGTCTAATAGTATCAGCAGAAAAAGCAACTGTGTATTCACCAATTTGTGGATCGTTGCGATAGATGGCGGTGTTTGCTTTCATTGCAATACCTATCAACTCACGTTTCTCATCATCAGCAAACTGATAGTTTTTTGTGTTTGATGAAAAGGCTATGAAGCTTGATTCAACTGCTGGTGCATTCACAAGTGAAATAGCACTTACAAAAGAATCATCATCAGGATTAATTTGCAGCTCAATTAAGGGTAATTTTTTGGTCATTGGAATTTTCCAATAAATATTATGTACCCAAAGAAAAAGGGTTGCATTACTGCAACCCCCAAAAGTTAAAATGTTGATACTGTTTTGAAGAATGAATCTTTCTGGGTTTGTGTTTCCAAATCCTTACTTACTATATAAGCCTTCACCGTTGTATCAGTCTTTTGATTATTGATAGCATTGGTAATTTCTCCTGAACCTGATTCAGCTTGTTTTAAAACTGTAGCATTAATTGAAGGTGGTGTTATGCTTGGTGCAGATCCTGCACTACCTTTTGCACCTTCAACCTTTACTGATAAGATTTTCTTGATGTTTGCCAAACCTGATGCAATCACACCAGCAGCCCCAACAAAACCCCACAAGCCTCCTTGCGCCAGTGCTTTGTTTGCGCCCACATAGGTGTCAATGGTTGCGGTTGCTATCGCTGCAATCTTACCAGCAACTGTTTGTTCACCTATTAAAGCACCTATTGCACCAACTGCACCACTGACTGTTTCCATGTTGGCAAGCTTTGCTTCTTTCTCCGCTTTTGCCAATGCAATTTTCTTTTCAGTTGCATCTTTCTCAATAGCAGTTTTATTTATTTCATGCTCCTTAGTAGCAGCCTCAATTTCTGATTGCTGACCACGTAGTTGAACCATTTTAAGGGCAAAAGCAGCGTTTTCAGCATCAAGCTTTGCCTGTGAAATGGCTGCAATCTTCGCTGCTGCAACTTCTGCACTGTCTTTTTCATCAGGTGCATTAGTTAGTTCAGCATCTTTTAGGTCATTTCCAGCTGTTTTTGAACCATTTGTGGCAAATTCTAAGCCTGTATTTTGCTGTTGAAGTCCATTTCTTGTTGCATTTATGGCTGTTATTTGTTCAGGAGTAGCGTTTTTAAGCAGTTCATCTGCTTGTTTATTGATTTCATCCCGTCTTTTTTGAAACTCATTAAGGGTTTTATCCGTTGAAGCAGCGGTATAAGCGCTGACAATGTCATCATACTTCTTTGAAATGGCTGCTTTTTCTGCTCCTTTAGCCTCTTCAATGTCGGCTGTTGACTTATGAAGTTTCTTAGCCAGTTCAATTTGTTGCTTATACTTGCTATCAATATCTGCAAGTTCCTTTTCACGCTCTGTTTTAGTTGATTTATTGATAATCTTTGAAGCTTCATCATTGTATTTCTTCAATTCACCTGCTTCTGCTTTGGCTAACGCAAGTAACTTATCACTTGCTGCTTTGGCTGCTTGGATTCTTTTATCCCTCGCTGCCTTCGCTTCATCTTCTGATTTCTTTTGAACACCAGCTTCAAACACCGCTTTTGATTGAACTATCTTCTTGGTCTCATCTTCATCTTCTTTTGCCAGTTCAAGCTTTCTTTTGAATTGTTCCCTTTCAAGTTTTTCAGTTGCTTTACCCCTTGCTTTAAGAACTTCAATTTGATCATCAGTAGCTTTGATTTGTTTTTCAAGTAGTTCTTTCCTCGCTGCTTCGGCATCATTGGCTTCACCCTTAGCAACTCCTTTTTTGAAATTGTTAACTACATCTAAGCCATTTTTCATTTCCTGAATAGCTCCTTTGAAATCACCTTTCAATAATTTGATGGCTGACTTGATAGGTGCAATCAGGTAGTTAACGATAACTGAACCAACACCAATGATGATGTTCTTCACATTATTGAAAGTATCACCAGCACCTTTTAAATCAGGGATAAATTCAAGTACCGCTTTCTTAATGTCTTTGAAATTGGCAACTAAGTATGCAATTGCTGCAACCACTAAACCAATACCTAATGCTTTAAAAGCTAAACCCATTCCATTGGTAGCTACGGTTGCACCCTCTGTTGCTATTGTTTGCGCTTCGGTCGCTGCAGTTGATACTTCGGTGGCTGCTGCAACCGCTTCGGTTGCCACTGCTGTACCTTTCAACCCTGCTAAGAGTGGTTTAATATATTCTAAAGCATCATCAAAATTATCTTTCAATGTTAATAATGCGGCAATAGATTGTAATTTTGCAACTGATTCAGAAGCCGTATCAGTTGAAGCTCCAAGTAAAACCATACCCCCCTGCAAACCTGCAACACTTGATGCTGCTAAACCTGCAATCTTAGAAAACCCTGCCAGTTTACCTGGGTCAAATGCTGTAACTGCCCTGTTCAATACATCTTGTTGGTCTCTTAATTCGGCAATCCTTTGTGCTGCTGCTGCATAAGCAGCTGAATTTTCTTGACCAGCTTGTGCAAGTGCAAGGGCTGCATCTTTAGCTTCTTTTAGTTGTTGCTTGAAGGATTTTACACTATTGGTTATTTTTGAATTGTTCTTGTTTACATCATCAATTGCATCGTTGATTTGAGCGTAACCTGCAACTGCATCACCTGAATTAACCTGTACATCTAATATTATTCTTTCATTTTGATTGTTATTATCTGCCATTACTTTTTGGAGATAAATATTATTGCATTAAAAAAGGCAACCACTCATGATTGCCCTTATCTTAATTATCCTTCATGTAGATTTTCTGAAGGATAATGTCGGTTGGTTGTGCATTGTTACCGTAGTCAACACTTAGTAGTTTGTAATATCCTGATCCATTCGGTGCATCAATGAAGACTGGCTTCTTGAAATTCAAATTTGAGATATCAATTTCATTCAGGTAACCAGATACTTCAATTGTTGCAGTGTTCCCATCATTATACTCTTCAATTTGGTTTTGGTAAAAGTCTTGGAATACAGTATTTGAACTTTGAATATCTTGATAATAAATCTCATTGGGTTCACCAAAGTTCAGATCTAAACCATTATAAATTGTATGGAGTTCAGGGTAAAAACCTGAAACCATGTTGTAAGTTTGAAATTGATATTCACCAGTTTCAGCATTCTTAAACCAATTTCCAATCTCATAGTCATCACAACTCTTTGTGCCAGTATGGAACATTAGCCTAATGTTTGTTTGCTTCGCAACCTTGTTACTGGTTGAGTCATAAGCAAAAAACATTGGATAGTTCCTATTGCCAAACGTAGCTACGGGTGTAGGTGAAAAGATTACCTGTATAGCAGAATCAGTTGTTATTGAAGTTGTGTTATTATATGTGTAATTACCATAAGCCAAACCATACTTTTCTTTGTATGCTGCATTCAAGTAATCAGTATCTTCTTTGAATTGAAATTTATATGATTTGAAAATCTGTTGAAAACTATTGATTTTCAACTTAGCAAAATCAATTTTATCACTCCAATTATTTGCAGCTCCAACTAGTTTTAATGGTGTAAAATCATCATAGAAATCATTGTATGGAGTGAACACAATATGTTTAGGATTTTCAATATTTGAGTATATATAAAGGTTAAACATGTTCAAAATGCTCTTCACAAAATCACCTTGTTTGTAAGTGTTGAATGATGTCTGTTTTTTGAAATCAATCATATCATTTAACTCCAGTTCATATTTTGTAGTACTGATGCTGTCACCAAATTGAATAAAAGAATTTTGAGTGGAATAAACGAACACGCCCATAGCAGGTGATACTGGTGGTGTACCATTTGGGTAAGAATAGTTATCATTATAAACACATACCGAAACTTGACTTCCTGCGGTAACGTTTAATGCACTTTTGAACTTTAATAATTTGGTAGTAGTGTTGTTTGTACCATTTAAATTAATACGTGTTACTTGTGACTGTGATGCTACATTCCACGCTTGGCTACCACTTGCACGTATTAAAATAAGAATCTTAGAATCATAGTTTAAATATTGCTGTGGAGCGTTAATCAAAAAATTAGTGTTGTAAATTACATTTATGTTTACTTCAAGCGTGGTGTTTACGCTCTTGGTACAGGTAAAAATGTTATTGGTGTAGTCAAAATATGGTTGGCTATTAGGCATGAAGAAACCTTTATCATCAGTAAAATTTGCCCATGCAATTTGCGTTTTGTAGGTATTCACACCATTACCCTGATTGCCCTTTTGATTGTCACCGCCGAAATAATTTTGAACATTGTCTTTTGTACCATAAAGAACCACTCCACCACTTAATGAGTTAGTTAGCACATCTGCGTTATTTGGTACAACCAGATGGTTAAACTTATCCTTAAAATCTTCATTACCTTCAATTGCATAAGTGTAACTACTCAATACAGGTTGTTGAAATATCTTATTGAAATATTCTTTAACAAAAAATGATGGTCTGAAGTCTTTATAATCAATCTTATTGACAGTTTCTTCATCTCCAAAAACGGATTGACCGTAGTCAGCAACACCATAGATGTACCCACTTGTGTTAGTCCAACTATCAAGAATATTGTTCATTGAATACGTATGGTTGTACTCAGAAAAATCTAAATCCGACAATAACAGATCCTTTATTTTACCGAAGAAATTAACTGTATAGCCAGTAATTACCGCACTGTAAACAACGTTACCAGATGAATCTACTGTCACATCAATTATCTTGAAAAAGCCTTTACTGATAAGAGAATCATTCTCATAGTACAAGCAATCACATTCCTTGTTCATGTTGTAATTGAACATCAAAGATTCACCGTAATTACCATTGTGCGTTCTATTCAGATTAAATAAACTACCAAGCAATCTGTTGTTTGCTTTAGTACCTTTTATTTGAATGTTCTTGGTAGTAGTATCTTTTCTTGTAGTGATATCAGCAATGTCTGCAATTGAAAATGAAGTCTCAGCAAATGAGAAATCTTCAAGCTCTAGTTTCCCATACGTACCATTTTCTGATAAGAGATAAATTTGTTTGTTAACCATTTTTACCCATAAATATTATCAGGTCGTGTAGGTTATTTCTAATCTATTTAGTTTAAACCCATTGGTACGCCTCAATAGAACTTGATAGTTATTATTAATAATGCTAATTGGCATCAAGGTTTGGTTATCACTTAATTCAATATACACATTCTTAGAGGTTATTAATTCCTGAAGCATAATGGTTTCATGGTCGGTTAATACATCACTAAAAACTTTGAAGCTTGATGTGCTGGTTACATTAATAGTTCTTTGACTTGGGTTAATTATACCATCTCTACTATCACCGTAAACACCATTATTCATTTGCAATACATGAGTTTTAAGATTGGTTTTGGTGACGTTAACAGTTTCTATAGGATTGAAAAAAGTAAAGCTTTCAACCCCGCCTAATGAGTTTGTGAAAAGAATATTAATAGGCTGTAATGTGCATTTGTTGTTAACATATTTATAAACCTTTTCTTCGCTTACTACGTTACCATTACCATCAAGTAAATCAATTCTGTAGTGATCTACTGAAGCAAAATCAGTGTTGAACAACTTATTTATAACCTTTGGTGCAACGTTAAGGCGAAGCATATCACCACCTGGTAAAGCAGGTAGATAGAGTTGATTTTGCACACCCGCAGAATTGAAGGTTCTAATCCTGCATTGCTTAGCTAGGTTGTTTTTATTTAAAAAATATAGGTGTTCAGTTGATGTACTTGATTGCTTTGAAACGTTATCTTTAAGAGATAAAAATTTAGCTCTACCATTGGAATTAGCAACCCAATTATCTTGATTGTAGTTAGTGATTAATGGCGTTGATAACTCTGCATCCCATATAGTAAACTTATCATTCCCGTTGTTATAAGTATCACCATTCACGATACTTCCATTGCTGTTTAACTTTTCCGTTATAATCAAACGATATGATACCGTAGCATCTGAAATAGCTGCTGCAATTGCTTGGGATGAATTATTTATTTTGGTATCAACGAGGTTTGAAAGAATACTTGATAGATTAAATGAAACCCCATTCAAGTAATCAGGTCTGACATGAAAGTTAAAAAAGTTAATGGTATTACCTGATGGTACTTCTAGTAATTGAACGTTGAAGTAAATGATGCTAGGATTATCACTAGTAATTTGAAATATTATTGGGTTGCCAGCGGGTGTGTACTCTGATGGTGTTTTAACTATGGTTATCATTTATGCTTTTTAGCATAAATATTATTGCTAATTCAAATCGCTGCTTACATCCCTACCTTCATTCATATTTGACATCTCAAGTCTATCTAGATTTTGTTGAAGCTCTAACGTTTTAATTTGAACCTCAAGTTTTTGTAAGGCAAATTGTTGAAGTATAAAATCATCTTGTACGTTCTGTTGTTTTGACCACCTAGTCCAACCTAATAAAGCACCCATTAAACCTAATGATCCTATAGCAACCAGAACGTTCATATTCCATGTTGTATTGGAATGTGAATTTTGATGAAGTTTTTCAAGTTGTTTTGCATACTCAACTGTGGTTCCTAACTGACCAACTTTATCATCAAGGTCGTCAATCCTCTGCCAATAAAATCTTTTATCCTCCTTGGTGGTCACCTTTTCCAATCCCTTGTAATAGTTCCTAATCCTTTCCGCATATAAAGAATCCATATAGATTGCATTTTGGGCTTGAGGTAATAGCTTCGTATCATATTCAACTTCCATTTCAAACTCACGTTTTCTTTCATCAGCTATGAGCCAAATTGACAAACCAAAAAGTAGCAAGCCACCAATGAATAAAAACTTATACAATGAATCTGATGGTAGGGTTGGAATAGGTATCATTTAAATATTGTTTATCTTATCGTAATAGGCAATTATTAGTTCGTCAACATACCTGAAATATGGTATTGCATCATTTGATGCTTTTGCGCCTTGAAACAGTCCGTGAAGATGGAATTGACTTTGCATCTTAACCTCTTTAATATCAACCCCAGGAAATGGTGCATCTGCTTTTAAATCAATTGTAACCATTGTTATATCACCAGCATCTTTCAATAACTGGTGTGGCGAACCATGACTAAATGGATTTCTCCATTGTTCCCTATATTCACCTAACTTCTTTGCTTGATCCTTTGTGATAATACCTAATCGTTTTGCGCTATTAATCATCTTACCTAATTCGTGCCCATCACGTTCGGTGAATTTTTCATGTATTTTTTCAAGTGCTTCATCATTGAAGTCTGTTGCACCACTTTCCTTTATAGCAATATTTAATCTTAAAAAAGCTTCTGACAAATGGTTGGTTAATGCAATTGCCGCCTGATACAAATTGAAACAAATACATCTACATATTTCTTCACGGACGTTATCAAGCTGATTATGAAGTGTAGTTGCTGCTGATTCTTGTATTTGATAGAAGTTTGAGGTGTTAACCTTGATGTTTTTAATTACATGCAAAGCATGTTCAATGTGTTCTTTGTTCATTTGAGTTACGTTAAAACCCAAAGGTAAACTATTTTGGTTTATTCATTACATCATGACCATGCTTGTTTCTTATGAGTGAAACCAACGTTGCTTTAACATTGCTTGCAGTTGCCACCTTCAATTCATCTATCAAATCAGGAATGAACTTAGTAAACAGGTTACGTGGTTTGAAACCATTCTTCTGAATGTTCTTAGCCATACCCCAAGCAACCTTATCAATGAGCTGGTCATCTGTTAGTTCTTCAAATTTGGATGGTTCACCATACAGAAATTCATTGTTGCGAAGATTCATATTGGAACGTTTTATATATTCCCTGAAAACCTCCACTGGTGGCATCTTATCAGAATAAGCATGTGGTGAATCTGGTGCTAATGCTGATGATTCTGCACCCCTTACACCCTTATCTTGGTAAATTAAATGCTCGTTACCGTAGATGTAAATGTGGTCACCTTCAAATGCCATTCTTAAATCTTCAATTGCACCAGTCACAATCATATCTGCAGATTCAATACGCTCTTTGGTTTCTTCAATAAACTTACCGACGATTGATTCAAGGGCTGTAAGGTTAAATTCAAACTCATCAACTGATGTACCCAATGATCCTAACTGATCAATCTGATTTTGAAACTGTGATGCTCTGCTTGCACCCGCTAAATTATCTGCCATTACTTCGTGTGTTGTGATTGAATGAAATCAACTTCATCTTTTACCAGCGTCGCATAAGTCAACACCTCGTAACAGTTTGATTTCAATACATCTTTAATATTTGTGTTCTGCCAGTCTGCAACATTCTTAGCTATCAAAAGCCAACCCCATTTGTTTTGTCTTTCATCCCGAACCATTGCAGCATCTTCTGCAAGTAGGTTACCAGCTTCCATTTCATTAGTTTGAGGTTCAAAGAAAGCGCTGAATACTTCAACCGTTTGTTCATTTTCTGATTGAGCAAAAAAAAACAAGCCATTGCATCATTAACTGATATGGTATCTTCATTGATTTCACCTTTAACAAATATCTTTGCTATGTGGTGCAGGTTCGCAACATAATTACCTTGAATGAGCTTTTGAAAGGTGATATATTCCTGATAGCTTAATTCATTCATGCTCTTAAACTTCAAAGCTGTTTCAGGTTCTTTGGGAAACTCACCAATGAATGTTAACCTTTTAACAATTGCATCTACTTCATCAGGCTTAACATTAACATCACTTAGATTAAAACCAGTGAACGTAAAGAAAGCTGCTTCAACTATCAGCATACCATCTGTTTCTTCAAACTCCAATAGCTCAATAAACCTTAAATAATCCTTTACCGTTACTTGTGACCAATTGCTTGGTAACATTTTTAAATACTTCATCTTCTTTTTATTGATAAATATTCTGGATTAGAAGAAAGCAATCCTTGATAGGTAGGTATCATTAACTGCTACCTGCTTTCTATATTTATTTGCTATTGCAATGGCAGCAACGCAATCATCATGACACCCATTAATGGCACTGTACTTTATATGACCAGTTGAACTATACGTGTATTCAAAAGTTGATAATTCATCAGCAGTTTTTTCATTGAATTTTAATTCACCTTTTTCAATTGCCAGTACCATTTCCATTATCAGCTTTGGTTTGGATGCACCAGTAAATTCAAAGCCTTGTAAGTTCGCCACACCATCATTGATTAATGATTCATATATACCATCACCAAGTGAACCATGCGTACTATCCATCACTTTCAATGTGCTTGCTGGTAATGTTTTGATTCTTTGCTTGGTAATCTCATTTGGAGTTTGAAAGCGGTCAAAGTAGCTCATGTTACCATTTTCATCTAAACCAGTTATTACAGTCCAATCTGTGTACTTCGCAACGTCAATACCATATACCACTGTTGGCTTGGTTGACAGATCTTTGATGGTGTTTTCAGTGATGTATTTCAAAGCAACCACTGCAGAACTATTCTCACCTGCTATTGCAAGTATTTCCTGATTGAAGATACTTTCAGGTAAGGTTAACTTCTTATCATCTAATGCTGCTTTTGATAGGTGTGGGTTATCATAGCTACTAAAATGAAAGTGTTGCCAGTCGGGGTGTTCTGTTCTTGTTAAAGCATAGAAGTAATCTTTACCACGTGGCGTTGAAACAAAGATTGCTTTTGATTCAGGGTCATAGTCAATCAGTGCATTACTCATTGCACCTTCCCAACCATCCTTTAAGTTCTTTATATAAGCTGCTTCATCTACAATGAGTAAGTGGAACTTTGAACCACGTACGTTATCAAGCTTTTCACCAGTGTAAAATTCAAGCTTACCGCCATTCAATAATTCAATGGTTAAGTCACTAATGTTTGCTTTCTTTATCGTTTGTTCGGGAATGAATTTGAGTATATCATCAAAGAACTTCTTGCCCAAATTATAGGTTGGCGTTATGTAACCAACACTTTTACCTTGGAACATATAAACCACGCTTATTATCTGACAAAGAAGTGATTTACCCCATCTTCTGCCATTGTTAAGCGTTATGTATCTTTTAGTTTCAAGTGCCTTTAAAACCTCTCGCTGACCTCTGTGTGGTTGCGGTAAACGAACCTTTACTATCTTTCTCACTTATCATCAGTTCCATCATTTAGGTTATTCAAATCAAAGCTGATGTTCACATCAAAACCACCGCTAAGTTTGTTATCATTTTCATTCTTGGTTGAAGAAAGTTTGGGTTTGAAGTAGTTGATAATGTCTGTTAACAATAGCAATCTTCTGCTGCTATTAACAGTGCTAATATCTGTCTCTAATGTTCCAGACAACTCAAGCATACATCTGTTCATGATCTCATCCATTTCAACTGTACGCTTGTTTTTTGAACCTTTTTGCCTACCTGAGTTTTCAGGTTTTGCACCACCTTTTTTAAATGCCATATACTAATTCGTGCTTTTTTAGTATAAATATTATATGGTGCTTGATATGATGAAAGGCATAGTGATCAACTTGTAGCAGTATATATAATAGTCTAATACAAAGGCTATAAAACTGTGAAAATTGCCTGAAAATAGAACCCCTTCAATAATTGTTAAAGTTTTAGATGTACATTTGTATCACTATTAACATAACGGATGTATTTTCTGTTATAATTCTGCTAGTTATATTCCTTAAAACAGATAAATCATCTGTTCACACTTTTGCTACTTAACTTTATTATTAAAATTTGTAACAAACCTCAAATTTTAGGTAAAATACTATTGATAGAACCCAGTTCTCAAAATAAACTGCAACATTCTATAATTATCTAGTATTATATCATTAACAGTAACTACTAAATCTTGAACATTATGAATTTAAACCTTGAAAAAATCATTGAGGCGTTGGGCTCAATCACGTCGTGGCCGCAGACTATTGTAGTCTTAGTGCTTTTCTTTTTCATCTGGCTTTACTTGATGAGGAAAGAACCAAAAGAAAAAGAAGTGTCTAAACTGTTCCCTAACGGAATGGTATTGAAAACGAAAACAACATTCAGGTCATTGTTTTAACACTTTGGGTCAGGTGGATTTCATTCTGGAGATCCACCACCCTAAAACTAAGATTCATAGGCGCTTCAATTTAAAATTGAATAATGCAAATACTTTAATCAATTAACTGATTTACAGGTTTATAAATAATTAAAGTTTTATTTTTAATTACAATAAAAATTAGTCATACTTGGTCGGAAAGTTTCTTTTTTCTCGCTGGTGAAAGAGTAAATGGGGTTGATAAAAGTGCGGATTAAGCAAAGAACCCCCATCAAATATCATCAGTTATAATGGGTAAATTTGTAGTATGAGAAAGAAGTTTTAGTGATCGTAGTAATGCAAATACGAAGGCATTACATAATATTTAGATTAGAATACAATATCATGTCAGAAATTAAAGGAATTATTCAGGCAATAGGCAAACTAAAAACATGGAAACACGTAATAATTGCGTTAGCTCTAATTGCAGCAGGCTTAGTTTATAGTATGCGACACAATCCAACCGAAATACACGAGTACTATGAGAATGGAAAGATTCAGAAGATTAGCAAATTTTAACCCGTATTTGAACAATCAGTTGGTACAGGTGGATTTCTCAATGGATGAACCCCCATGTCTAACAATAGTATTATCTTCACATTTTTATTTAAACGCCCATGCACACAATTAAACAGTTCTTTAACCATGAATGGGTTAAGAACGTCTCATACTCAGTTATAGCTGGTCTAATTTTGCTGTTTTTTACAGAAGTTATCTTTAAGCTGCCAATACTTGCTACTACCATGAAAGGTATAAAGTACATTGGTGGTGTGCTTGCTCTTCAAATTCCAGTTTACATGGTATTGATTGCTATTGTAGTCATCTCATTAACATGGCGTTATCTTAAAGAGCGAAAGAATAGCAATGAAAGACTTAGGTATACCGCTGACAAATTTGAACATATCACCTGGAGATGGGAATGGAAATACAATCAACTTATTAAACGTTACGAAGTCAAGAATGCTGCACCCGTATGCCCCGATGATGAATGCTCACTCTTGCCAATGATTAGCGAAGGTGTAAGTGAAGAATTTGGGGTTTATATGTGGCGATGCCAAGACTGCATTAAAACTATTGGCACTATTAGTAGTGAACTTGATATTGTTGAATACGTAGAAAAGAAAAATTACACCACATAATAAAACCCTTACGTTATCCAGCCATAAGGGTGTTAAAACAAATAATTAAACAATGAATACTCTAACTCTCATCAGCTTCACTAAAACTAAGATAGGGCTACTTTCAACTATTGTAAATGTTATTGGTATAATTTTGTTTAAGCTTCACCAACATCAACGTCGAAGATAATATTACCTTCTGAATTGAACTCACTTTCCATTTTTCTTTACTCTTTTATTCTTTATCACTTTTGTTGCCAGCGGTGTTTCTTCAACCTGATACAAGCCTTTGATTCTATCAAAAATTGAAATAAACTTTTCCAACGTTGAAAGAACACAACTGCTGCAGGAACTTGTAAATAGTCTTGGTAATCCTGATGTTGGGTAAACCAGTCTGACACCATTGAAGATAATTCCCATGTGGGCAACTTCATCAGCACTTAATGCTGATAACTGTTTGTTCTTGTATTTTTCAAATGCTGCTTCCATTGGCCTCATCTGCGCATATAATTCTTGTTCTGTCATCGTTTCATTATTTCTTTTATCTTGTAAGCCAGGTTTCTCATTATTGGTGATTTTGTATTGAACTTTTTCCCCACACATCTTTGGAACAAGTCAAAATCTTCATCACTTAATTGTGATGTAATCTCATCTGGTGTTGATGAAAAATCGTGAACAAAGTCATCAATGCTTAATTCTTCCCTCAGTATCTTTTCATCTATGTTTGCTTCATCAAAATTCTCTATCTGGTTAACCACTGAATTAGAAGCATTGAAGCTAGAGGCATGCATTAGACTTGTTATTAAACTTTGATTTGAGTACCCTTTGATTTTATCCTTGTAAAATCCTTGACGTTGAATAATCAAACATGCTGTTGCACAAAGCTTACGTACATTTAGATCACCATTAGCTTTAAAAAAACCTACCACCCATTTACCCTTTTTGTTGTAACCACCATCACAAAATTTCTCATCCGTAATTTTAAATAGGTGGAGAAAAAGCATCTGATAAAAATCTTCAATGTACTGATCCTTGGTGTTGGGAACACACATGGTATTGTTATTGCTTAGCCAACCAGATATGTAGTACTTAAGTGGGTTCTCTTTGCTACTACTAAACTTCGTCATGTAGTAGCCATTCACCCTACCCGTGTTGTAAAATCCTGTTAGGACTTTGTTTTTGATCTGCTCCTTGGTTAAACCTTCGTAGCCATTATATTTTTGCAATTATTTTAATGGTGTCGGGAGTGCCTTTAGCACTTTATCAATCACAAGCGCTAAAACTGGTGCTGTGACCGCTAATACCAATAGATGGTAATCTTGTTGTATTCCTGCTGTCAACCATCCACAATGGAATGAAAGACAATAAATACATTTAAATGGCTTGCTTGGTAGCTTTTGAACCAACCATAAGTAAATGGGGTTCATCAATAGCCAGTTAATTGAAAAGGCTAAGAGGATTGAATTAATCAACATTGGCTTTATCCTCTCTCCATGCTTTAAAGTAAGCATAAGCAGCTACAACTAAACCAATGCCTAATGATTTCAATGAGGTTGTAAACAGTTTATTAATCATTGTTTTTAATATTTTATTGAACACTGTAGTGTTCTTCATAAGCCAAATCAATGGCTGTGTTATTCGTGATTGAAACCTGATGTGCTGGTTGTGGGTATAGGTCAAGCACCGTTTTGTTGCCGTTAATCACAAGAAAGAATTTGTTTTCAATCTCAATGATGTATGTATTATTTTTCATATTTAGTTTTACATTAAGCTTAACTTAATGTAGTTGGTATCTAAAATAACCTCAACTTTAATGTGTGTTTCACCGTATTCAATTGAGTGACCAAGCGCTTTCACCAAGTTACTTTTGAAATATTCAAACAATAGTTCTTGGTTTGCATTACCTTCATCAACCTTTACAAGTTCTTCCAATAGAGGCATAATAAAAGCAGTTTTACGCTTTTTAATACGTTCACGAATAATTTCATCTTTTGTAATATCTTCATCTTCAACGTTGGTTTTGTAATGAAATTTGTTGTTAACATATGAATATGATATCTCAAATATCTCACTGATACGTTGACCAGCATTTAAGAAAAAATCAGTTGGTTTTTGGGTAGTTGTTTTATTTTCCATTTTTATATTAATCTTTAATTTTTAATCTCTTTTAATTGCTCTTCATACTTATGTATGTAAGCACATATTTCATAATTTTCAACCTTCTCATTGATTGACCTGAGTTTGATGAATGAGTGCAGAAAAGCAGCTCTTTCATTGGTAAAACTTATTAGGTTAATTGTTAGGTAAAGCTGATTCAGATATTGTGAAGGAAAGCCAGCTTCAAACATCTTGGTGTAAATCATATCAAGCACACCATTCAATTCATTAACTTTTCTTGCTGTCATCTTTTTTAAAATCTTCGCTATAAACTATCCAAGCACCAATTGAAAGGATAATGATAATTGCATTTAATATTTCCATTTTGCTTTTCTTAATTCATCGTTGATGTTGATTCCATAGTTCATTGAACCCTTAGCAATTTCCCTCATGTAACCTTTCGTTTTACATTCTTTTCTTCTAAAGTAAACCCAGTCTTCTTGAATGTAAACCTCATTATTACGCATCTCAGCTGCTTTGTTTGTCACTTCCCTTACATACCATACTGATGGATCTGCTAACACTTTGCGCAAGTTGAAAACGTAGGTAATGTTGTTGGTGAATGTTACATACATTGGCTCAACATCTGCTGGTGACAGTCTAAGTAAAGAATCAAAATCTGCTTTGGTTATGATGCTGCATTCGTAGTTGGTGATGCTGCTATTATTACACTTTACTTCAAAGATTACATCCTTACTGATGCCATTTGAAACTGTAGTTCCCGAAGCATCAAACCAGCTATATCTATCAGCTTTGTTATCATAGAATGTGTGCAGATTAAACATGCTTAATAGTAACCCTGTACCAAGTTTATCAAAATGTTGAAAGTTGTCTTTGTGTTCCATTGTTGGTTGTGTCTTTCCTATAAATAGATTACTACTTTTCAAAGTGACTGAAAATATCTCACTATGACATAAAAATGACAATAAACCAGAAAACCCCCAACAACTTAATGCAGGGGGGTTGGTAGCAACTTTTATTTTATATATTTAGATCATGGTTAATAGATACGCATTATTCAAAAGAAACTTAAATTCATTCAGCTATAGAACATTTGAATCTGAAGCAGAATTGGAAAAAGCTAAAGATGATTCAGAAACCTTTGCTGGCATTTACGTGGCAACTTATGATTTATATGAAGGTAGATACATAAACTTTCCTGAATCACATGGCTTTGGTAGCCACCTTGAAAAACTGTTGGCTGATGCTCAACAAAGATATTCCCAAGGGTTATAGATTAGGTACGCTTCGGAAAAACTTTCATTAAATCCTCAACAACTGCAGATTCATAGTACTTGGCAGTAACAGTGAATCTTTGAAGATATACCATTGAATTAATCTCAACTGGCTTTTCTTCAACAGGTGCAACATTATTATCATCCAATAACACCTGCAGCTTTGTCTTGCTGATCTTCCAACGTTTACTAATGTTAGTTACCGTATATTTCATTGTTTTTAGCCTTTGTAAATAGCTGCGTTAATTTTGTTAGAGAGTGTGATAAGATCATTTTTTCTTTCCATGCCATACAGGTGGATTAAGAAGCTTGAGTTGTCAGTCTTTTCAATATTAAACCTAACCTGTTTCACATTATAACGCATAATTGCTTGTGTTACCTTAAGTAGTATAGTAAGTCCTATCATTCCAAGAAAACCATACATAAAAGAGGAAATGAATATTACTCCTGTTTCCTCTCCTAAACAGGCTTGAACAATAGCTACAACGAGAAAAGAAGCTACATAACTAAGCTTCATCATATCAGGGATCTCTGGCAGATTAAACTTTTCGTAAGTAACATCAATTTCTGTGAGGCTTGCTGATCTTAACTCATGATTACCAATAAATGCATTTGCCTCTTTAGATTCGTAAAGAAGCCTTCTATCTGTTATGGTGAATTTTTCTCCTTCAAAGAGTGTAGTTGAGTTGACTTTTTCGTCTGGGAAAATGGTGTTCATGATTGAGAGGGTCTAGTTAGATTTATTACATTTATTTACTGCTGACTCAAATTTAGTTCTCTCGGCTGCTTTCTTATCATCACTCCAGTCATTGCTCTTCGCCATATCTTCAATCTTCTCCAGCTTTGATTGAGTGACTTGAAAGCATTCATCCACTTTTTCAAGTTTGGCTGTTGTGTTGTCAATGGCTTTCATTTCAGTGTAACACTGGCAAACATCTTCAGCAAGTTTTTCTGGTGTCGGTTGTGTGCATCCCATTAAAAAAATGCCAGCGCAAAATAGAGGTGTTAATTTTCTTTTCATTTTATTAAGTATAATTTGCAAATATAGCACAAGTGCTATATAATAAAAAATGTTTTTTCTTAAGCTTTGTCGGGATGGCTTCCCATAACCCTAAAGATCAAAAAGCTATAGAAAAACTTGGTGCAACAATACGTGCAATACGTATTGAAAAAGGATTAACTATGGTTCAGTTAGCTGAACTTTGTGAGGTTGAATACACCACCATAAGTAAAATAGAAAGGGGGTTAGTTAACACTACAGTCTCAATGATTGTTATCATTGCTAGGGCATTAAAAATCCCCCCTTCTCAGTTGTTGGCGGGAATTTAATTCAGCAGGTTAACGATGTCATAAATATCCATCACCAGTTTTATTACTTTTTCTTCTCGCTCCCGTGAATTACATTCAATGAAGTGCGAAACTGTACCATCTTTCTTTTCAAAAAGGATGACTGAAATTGTTTCATCATTGCTTAATAATTTGGCTTGGCACACATTGTTATCTGGTTGAATGATATAATTGTACTTACCACTTAGGATTGTACTGGTCTGTTCTATCAGTGAAACGCCCTGTTGTTTTAGAGTTTTGATGTTCTTCATTATTTAATGGCTAATAGGTAATTGTTTACTTTCTCGCATAGTTCATATTCTTCGCATTGTTCCAGTAACGTTAAAGCATCTTGGAAAACCATTAGTATAAGTTCTTTCATTTAACAGGTCTTAATGATATAATTAAAAATATCTTTTGGAATAGTTACACCGTATTTTATTTCAAATTCCTGAAGTACATCCGAGGAAGTCTCACCATCTTTAACCATATCAAAAAAGAAGTTATTTAAGTATTTAGTGTAAGCCGTAACTAGTTGTCTATGCAAATCATGTTTTTTCCACTCCATAAATGATTTTTTATAATAAGCTTGTTTTTCTCTGCCTCCATTGAATCTAAAATTTAAAATTTTATAGGCGGCTGGTGCAGTTTTATAACCATAACCTTGTGCATCATCTACGACTTTTCCAGCTAAATAAATGGCAAATCTATTCCCCTTAAACGCTGCTACTTTATGTTGCGGTAATTGTAATGTTTCCATGTTGTTTTTATTATTATTTTGCAAGTGTATTAATCTATTTTCAGCTTTCAAAATCCTGATATAGTGGTTATTTGCAGATTAGAAAGAAAAAACTAATAGTGCCTTAAAACTATATTCAAGGCACTTTTTGCTTCATTATATGGTTAAATCATGTTGCTAAAATAATTTGTCATTTTTTAATGACACTAACTAATTCACTGTTATTTTTTATAACCAGCGTTTAATTGAGCAATACCAGTTTTAAATTCAGGGTAATACTTCGTTACGGTTTTGAGATTCATCTCTGAAACTTCTGCCAGCTTTCTAACTGTAATTTTTCCGTGAAGTTGAAAATTCCAACTTTCAATAAAATCATACAGCTTATCTTTGCTTTCACCCACTCTTTTTTGGCTATACAAGTCCCTACAAATGGCTAACTTTTCATCTTTATCATATCCGCAATCTTTTGAAAAAATGATGCTACGCTCGTTATAATTAGGCTTTAATCTATTTTCCCTTTTCTGTTGAAAGATTGATTTCACAATACCTAAGATTATTGAATACGGTAAGGGCTCACTGCAGGTTAAGGTATTGATTACGCACATAGTTTTAACCACGTTATCAAACGGTAACCAATCATTTAACCATACATAATTGCAGCATATAGCCAGAAGGGTTCTTTTTCTACCATCTGATATTTTGTGAAATGGTATTGAAACTTTAACCTCTCTAAAGTTATTCCAATCAACCACGAATGGTGTATCAAGCTCAATGTTGGTTAAATCACTATATCTGATGTAATTGGTTTTGTACCCATCTCTTTCGTATATGTTTGTGTTTTCTTTATATACCATAGAGATGGGTACATTTTCATTTTTTGATTCATAAATGAATGAACTGTTATTGATGAAAATATCTGAATCATTGGAAATGATATTGTACTGAGTTGCTTTCCTTGCATCCTTATCAAAGTAGTTGTTTAAGTTTAAATCATTCAGGATTGCATCATAGGTTGCATTGTAGTTATCTAATGTTAAATTCTCAACCTTAGTTAGAATTGAATAACCTTTACCGCCTACGCTCTTATAATAAGAATATACCTTATCTAAGTTCAACGTTGAAACATCAAATGATGGTTCATCTACATCAAAGTAGATTAAGCCAGTAGGTGAAACTATATTTGAATTTTTTTTATAGGAATCAAATAAGAAATTATATGTGCAACATGGTAAAGTTTTTTTGGTTTCATCATAGAATGAATCACCTTTCTTGAACTTTCTTAATTGTGTTATAACATCGGCATACTCACCGAATTTGATTTTTTCCAACCATTCTGTGGTTGGTATTATTGATTGTACTGATGGTGTACTTACATTTGCATAAGTATTGATTAACATTAAAAATTGTATTTACTATTTATTCTCTTCAGTTAATTAGCTTTAAAGAGAATGGTCGGGAAGCAACGCCCGACCAGTAATAACTTTCTAAATGCTAATTAAAATATATTGTAACCATGTATGTTACTTTTATAAATAGTCTCTAAAAATTTTAAATTCATTTTCTTAGTTAATTATTTTTAATTAGTTCCAACATGGTACTATTCTAAAGTATTGGTAGATTGAAAATTATCAAGTCTATATTGAATATTAATTTTGTACCCATCTCTGTTGTATATAAAAAAAGCAAAACATATACAACAGAGATGGGTACAAAATGGAAAAGCAAAAGTTATCTTTGCATAAAATAAAACGCTATGAGTAAAAAGCCCAAACAACAATCATTATTTGCTACTGCTCAACCAGCAGTGCCAGTAGTTAGAAACCGTTACACTTATTCAATTCCACACCCAAATGCTGATGATGGTGAAGCACCAATCAAAGTTGGCTCATTAGATAAAGCATATCGTGAAATGATTGCTAACTATTACAATGATTTAGAATCAGATGTACCAACCCCATCAAAAACAGAATTTGAAGAAAGTTTAAAGGCTGTTGGTTATTACGAAATAGGGGATTTTTTAAGAGTGAACAGAACTGAAATTTAATGCTTTTGTATAAATGAATAATACAATACAACTTAATACAGGAAAAACTGCTGGAGAAATATTCAGTTCTGCTAAAAAACTATTTGGTTCATCCTTCTACTATGAAGCTGTAAATGATAACTATATGATTTTCAAAAATGCATTGGATAACCCAATATTTACACTTTATGTTGAAAATGGTTCGGTTACAGTTGTTGATGTACATCCCTTGGTACGTGAAGATGGTGAAGCAATAGCCTTTCAAAATCAGATAAAGAAATTAGTTTAATAAATATATTTCACCTGAACTTGACATTTTCAATTGTTGCAATATATTTATGGATATGGAAAGAAAGATAAATCAATTAAACGAAAATGATGAAAGAATAGGTTATTGGAAACTATCAGATGGTGATGGTGGAATTTGGCTTGAAGGTAACTATGTAAATGGTAAACAAGATGGTAAATGGATTCACCGTAAACCTAAACCTGATAACACCATAACTGAAACATTTCACAACCACGAGAATGAAACTGAAATTTTCGAGGGTAAAGATCCACTTGCTTTAAGTTAATAACATTTACAAATTTTGATACTGGTGCTAAATTAGTATCAGATATTAACGAGGCAGTTGGAGAAGTATAGTAACCAGCTGCCATTTTTTTTAATCTCTCAGCCTTGATTTTTTTTAATCTCATATTACTTTAGAAACACACTGATCAAAGGGGTGGTGAAGTACAGTAGCCACCTTCTTACTTAGATTTAGTTATACTAAAACAAATCATCTTTTATTAATTTAGCTCCCTTCAATTCGGCTAAATGCCTAAGTGCTTTCACGAATTTATCTGAGAGCCTAAAATCGTCAACCCTAATGTTGATAAAAATATTTTTACCATTAAGAAGTTCGTCACCAACGATTTTTATTTCAAAATTTTTTCTTGTTACATCTTTAATCTTTGACCATTCAATTGATGTTACATCTTTATCATTGGTTACTTTAATGAATTTTTGGTCTATCGTGACTGAATTTCCGCCAAGGCTTGGTTGTTTTGTTCGCAACCATTCCAAAGTTTCATCTGCTGTTTGAGCTTTCAGGATAAGCGTAGTAAACATAAGTAGAAAGAGAGTTATTAATTTTTTCATTCACGAAAATAAAAATCTTTTTATGATATTATTAATATCTCAGCCTTGATTTTTTTCAATCTCATATTACTTTAGAAAAATGGGAAAAGTGACATGTATATCATTACAGGAATTTAGCGATTCAAATGAACGAGAAACCTACAGGGGTTCTGATAGAGAAACCATTTTAGAGTTTGGCAATGCTTTGCTACAAAGTCAGATGAAGATTGAGTCTCTTCAATTGGAAAACGAAAAATTAAAAGAACAAACGTTACTTATAGAAGAGATTACAAGTCTAAAAAGCATGTTAAAGCCTATTAACAAGGCTCTAACATCTAAAATTTCAAACGTAAAGAAAAAAGAAACAAAAGAAGATGTCATTGCGACCTTTAGAGCGAATCAGTTACTTAAATAGCTGCTCTTGGTGGCCTTGGTTGTTGATTAATTTCTTGTTTTAGTTCTCTTAGGTAGTTTTCGGTTTGCTCTTCACTACTGTGTCTGTTTTGAAGTTGAAGTTGTGCAATTGTCCAACCAGCCTTGTAAGCTTGGATGTTACCTGAGTGCTTTAGTGAATATAAAGAGTACTTAGCATCCGCAAAGATTGTATCACTCTTTGAGGCTTGCTTATCCAGCTTATCCAACTCTCTTGAGAATTTCTTGCCAAATTGATAATTGCTGCTCTTATCTAATGATGGAATCAAATCTTTCGTAAAAACATAGTATTCCTGGCATTCTTTTTTGCTGATTAATTCATCCCAACCTAAGTTACTATACTCTTCAACCAATATAGGATCAATATACAATTCTTTAAAGCGTGAAGCCACTTTCTTATTTTTGGTAATATCAACACTCAAGTCAAAGTAACCTTGCTTATAACGCTTAATATGCTTTACCTTAATTCTTCTTATTTCAGAGGGTCTGAGAAAGGAGTAAAAGATAGTTTTAGCAATTATTCTGATCAGATTATTAGGTGGTAAAGTTCGCCTGTAATGTGGATATTCAATTACTTGTTCCGCAGATAAGAAATCAAAAACACGTTTAACGTCAACTTCATTGAATGGTTCAAACTTATCAGTTTCTTCGGTCACTTCAACATCTTCAATGTTACCAATGTAATGTGTGAAGTCATAACGTTTAGCAAAGAAGTTGAAAAAGGATTTGATAAAACCTAAATTGCTGTTATAGGTAGAAGCACCCCAGATACCAGCATTTAAGTACTCTTGCATGAAGTTAAACACATCTTGCTTAGTGTACTTGTTCACTTTGTAATTATCAATTTTTGATCTTACACAATAATCTTTGAAGGCTTTAAAAAAATACTTGTAAGTAACTGCAGTGTTCTCCTTGTTTTCCGCACCTGTCTTCCCACCTAACGTATCAGTTTTGGTTGCTAAGAAGGTTTCAATTGCTTCATCTAGGCGTGGTACTTTTGATTCATCTGCAGCATCCTCAAGTACATCCTTCAACGTTACCTTACTAAATGGCGCAATTGCTTTTGCGGTCTTTGGATCTATACCATTGCTTAGATCTGCGTTACAGGCAGAGAGAATTGCCTCACCAGTTAGGATTCTTTTTTTAATAGGTAGCTTCAACGCATCAGAGTTGTTAAGCTGTTTGGTGTAGAACTTTATAGGTTTCCATTTTCCAACTTTAAAATCCCATAGAGAGTAATAAATATACCAATCACCTTTATTTGGCGTTTTTAAAACTGCTGCTGATTTAAAGTGTTGATTACTAACAGGTGGTAAAATATAACTTTCACCATCAACTAATATTTGCGATATTTGAGACATTAATTAATTTTTAAACAAAGAATTTTTCTACAATTTTCTACACACCACTAAAAAAGTGGCTTTAAAGTATGATAATGACAAAGATAAAAAATTCTGTAATTTTGGGCCATGTATAATAAAAGTGATATTGAATTAAAGGTAGCGGAATTTTTATTACAAATAAAGGCAATTAAATTACAACCTAATAATCCTTTTACTTGGGCATCTGGTTGGAAGTCGCCAATTTATTGCGATAACCGAATTACCCTTTCCCATCCTCAGGTTAGAACTTACATCCGTCAAAAACTTGCACAGGCAATTCAGGAAGAGTTTGGTTCGGTTGATGTTATTGCTGGAGTTGCAACAGCCGGAATTCCTCAAGGTGTACTGGTTGCTCAGGAACTTGGTCTTCCATTTATTTATGTAAGAGCAAAAGCAAAAGAGCATGGAACCGGAAGTTTAATTGAAGGTGAAGTGATAGAAGGGCAACGTGTAGTGGTAATCGAAGACCTAATTTCTACAGGTAAAAGTAGCTTGCAGGCTGTTGAGGCATTAAGATCTGCTGGTTTATCTGTTGCTGGCTTAGCTGCAATTTTTACCTACGGATTTGAAAAAGCTGATGAAAACTTTGCAGCTGCGAAATGCCGTTACTTAACTTTATCAAGCTATGGTGCATTAATTGATTATGCTGCTGAACATAGTATTATTGCAAAAAATGATATGGAGCTACTTAGCAAATGGCGGTTAAACCCATCAGAGTGGGGCCAAACTTCTAGCTAAGATCACTTTACTTCAAACCAATTATCTAAAAATTTAAAAAAATATAATGACTATTATCGAAAGCGCTGTGGAAGTGAATAAACCCGTTGCCGAGGTTTATGCTTTTCTTTCCAATATGAACAATCATCAGAGATTGATGCCTGAAAATATATACAATTGGGAATCTACCGAAGATGAAGCACGTTTTACCATTCAAAACATGGCCAAATTAGCAATTGCGATTACCAACCGTGTTGAAAATCAGGAACTAACGGCGACTCCAACGGAAAAAGCACCTTTCGAAATCGAATTAAAATGGACTGTTGCAGAAAATGGCGACGGAACAATTGCAAAACTCATCATTTCCGCAGATCTGAATATGATGATGAAAATGTTAGCCTCAGGTCCTTTGCAAAAATTAGTAGATCACCAAACGGAGCGTTTACAGCAAATTTTAGGATAGCTTAAAATCCTGAATCTTGCAATCAATTTAGCGGCCGATTAAGATATAGCGAAGATTTTTCTTCGCTTTTTTTATGCGAAGAAATTTCCAGCGGTATTTATCTATATATTTTTTTAATACCTTAGTTTTGGATAAGCCCTAAACTATGAGATTTAATTTCCTTAAAATATTCACACTGCTCCTATTTATATTCCTCGATTTAAATGCAAGAGCACAATCATTAAAAGCTTTAAAAACCGAATATCTGACGCAACCAATTGGTTTAGATAACGCTCAACCTCGTTTTACCTGGCAAATGAATGATGATAGCCAGGGCGCAAAGCAAACAAAGTATCGTATTTTAGTGGATGTTGATTCAACAGTGTTAATAAAAGAAAAAGCCAATTCATGGAATACTGGCTGGATCAAATCAGATCGCAATCTTGTAATTTATTCTGGACTTCCACTAAAACCTTTTACTAAATATTTCTGGAGGGTAGACGTAACCAATAGTAGCCAGAAAAGCTTCGGTAAAATAGCGAGCTTTGAAACGGGTATGATGAGCATAAGCAACTGGCAAGGTTCATGGATATCAGATAATGAAAACGTAAAGCTTAAACCTGCCCCCTACTTCAGGAATACTTTTAATACTTCAAAAAAAGTGAAATCGGCCAGAGCATATATTGCTGCTGCAGGTTTATATGAGTTATCAATCAATGGAAAAAGGATAGGCAACCATCGTATGGACCCGATGTACACTCGTTTCGACAGGAGAACCTTATATGTTACTTACGATGTTACAAATGAAATTAATCAGGGTAACAATGCAATTGGCGTACTTTTAGGAAATGGTTGGTACAACCATCAATCTACTGCCGTTTGGGATTTCGATCGGGCACCTTGGCGTAACAGGCCTACTTTTTGTCTTGATGTAAGAATCACTTATGAAGATGGAACAGTAGAAACGATCAAATCTGGAAAGGACTGGAAAACTGCTTTAAGTCCGATTGTTTTCAACAGTATTTATACCGCCGAACATTATGATGCCAGGCTTGAAAAACCTGGGTGGAATACCGCAAACTTCGATGACAAAGATTGGAAAGGGGTTATTAATCGTTCTGCGCCATCCAGAAATATTGTAGCTCAGGCGCTACATCCCATTCGTAATGTTGAAGAAATTACGTCAAAAACATTAAAAAAAATTAATGACACTACTTATCTTTTCGATTTAGGAAGGAATATTTCTGGAGTGAGTGAAATTACCTTAACTGGCCCAGCCGGAACAGTGGTTAAATTAAAACATGGCGAACGTTTATATCCAAATGGAAGATTGGACATTTCTAATATTGACGCGCATTATCGCCCTACTGACAACAAAGATCCATTTCAAACTGATATTTTAATTTTAAATGGGAAAGGCAGGCAAAGTTTTATGCCTCATTTTAATTATAAAGGTTTTCAATATATAGAAGTAACCACGTCAATGCCTATTAACCTTAAAAAAGAGGATCTCGTTGGCTATTTTATGCACAGTGATGTTCCGGTTTCGGGAGCGGTAAAATCGTCTGAAGCCATCATCAATAAGATTTATTCCGCCACCAATAATTCTTACCTGTCAAATCTTTTTGGCTACCCTACTGATTGCCCTCAGCGGGAAAAAAATGGTTGGACGGGAGATGCCCAGATTGCAATTGAAACAGGCCTTTATGGTTTCGATGGCATTACAATCTACGAAAAGTGGCTGGCAGATCACCAGGATGAACAACAACCAAATGGGGTTCTTCCATCAATCATTCCTACAGATGGCTGGGGTTATGAATGGGGAAATGGCCCCGATTGGACCAGTACCATTGCCATCATCCCATGGAATATTTATCTATTTTATGGTGACCAAAAATTATTGGCTAATTGCTATGAAAACATTAGAAAATATGTCAATCATATTGATGAAAATTACCCTTCGGGATTAACGGATTGGGGGTTGGGAGACTGGATTCCGGTCAAATCAAAATCACCTGTAGAATTAACATCAACCTGCTATTATTATGCTGATGTCGTCATCTTAGCTAAAGCAGCTAATATTCTTGGTAAAAAAGCGGATTACGAAAAGTACACTGCTCTGGCAGAAAAAATAAAAAAGGCTTTCAACACTAAATATTTAAATAAATCAACTGGCATTTACGCTTCCGGCATCCAAACAGAAATGAGTGTTCCACTGTATTGGAAAATTGTTCCTGAAGAATCTATTGCCCTGGTTGCCGAAAATCTGGCAAAACGGGTAGCGGCCGACGGTTTTCATTTAGACGTAGGATTGTTAGGAACAAAAGCAATTTTGAATGCCCTTAGCGAGAATGGCTACAGCAATTGGGCATATAAAATAGCAGCTCAAAAAACCTATCCGAGCTGGGGTTGGTGGATGGAGAATGGCGCCACTACCTTATACGAGAACTGGCCGATTGATGCAAAATCTGATATCTCGATGAATCATATTATGTTCGGCGAAATCGGTGCATGGTTATATAAATCTCCCGGGGGCATTAAACCTGATGAAAAGCAACCAGGATTCAAACATGTGATTTTAGATCCGCATATTATGGATGGTTTGAATGCTTTTGAAGCCAGCCACGTTGGGCCTTACGGCGAAATTGTAAGCGCGTGGAAAAGAACGGAAAAAGGCATCAGATACAACATCACGATTCCGGCAAATTCTTCGGCAAGTATGGAACTACCTATTGTTCGCAAAATGCAAATTAAAGTGAATGGAAAAATCAGTAATAATAAAATTGAATTACCAGCAGGGAAATATGTAATAGAACATGAGGCAATATAATACTTGATCAACTTTACCCAATTACAGACAAAAACTCAGCCCAAATTACTTATTATCAGCAATTTAGTCATTAAAAAATCCTTTATACAGACAAAATTTCCGATTCAAAATTCAAAACCGCTATGGCATTTGTTTTGATTCAAAGGAAAATATGAACTTCAACAATTATACAATAAAAGCCCAGGAAGCGATTCAACAGGCTTCTGAAATAGCTCAGGGCAATCAGCAGCAGGCTATTGAAACAGCGCACCTGCTTAAAGGTTTGCTAACTGTTGATGAAAACGTAGTTTCATACGTTCTGAAAAAATTAAATGTTAATCTCAATTCCCTCAGCCAGAATTTGGATGCCGAGATCGCCAAATTCCCGAAAGTAAGTGGAAGTAATGTCTATTTGTCATCAAATACAAATAACGTATTGCAAAAGGCACAAACGTTTTTGAAGGAATTTAAGGATGAGTTTGTATCTGTAGAGCACTTGTTATTAGGACTTTTAGGCGTTAATGATAGCACATCAAAACTTTTAAAAGAGCAAGGTGTAAATGAAAAAGACCTGAAAAAAGCCATTGTTGAATTACGTGGCGATAATAGAGTAACTGACCAAAATGCCGAAGCTACTTATCAGGCTTTAAGTAAATATGCACGCAACCTAAATGAATATGCAGAAAGCGGAAAACTTGATCCGGTAATCGGTCGCGATGAAGAAATTCGTCGGGTAATTCAGATTTTATCCCGCAGGACGAAAAATAATCCGATTTTAATTGGCGAACCTGGTGTAGGTAAAACTGCTATAGCCGAAGGAATTGCCTTTAGAATTATCAAAGGTGATGTTCCAGAGAATTTGAAAAGTAAAACCGTGTTCTCATTAGACATGGGCTCTTTAATTGCCGGCGCTAAATATAAAGGTGAGTTTGAAGAACGTTTGAAGGCAGTGGTTAAAGAGGTTACACAGAGTGATGGTGACATTGTGCTTTTCATTGATGAGATTCATACCCTTGTAGGTGCTGGCGGCGGAGAAGGTGCGATGGATGCGGCTAACATTTTAAAACCAGCCCTTGCCCGTGGCGAATTGAGGGCTATTGGAGCCACTACCTTAGATGAATATCAAAAATATTTAGAAAAAGATAAAGCATTGGAACGTCGTTTCCAAAAGGTGATGGTCGAAGAACCCGATACCCAGGATGCCATTTCTATCCTCCGTGGATTAAAGGAGCGTTACGAAACACACCATAAAGTTAGAATTAAAGACGAAGCCATTATTGCAGCAGTAGAAATGAGTCAGCGGTATATTGCCGATCGTTTTCTGCCAGATAAAGCCATCGACTTAATGGATGAGGCGGCATCAAAACTTCGAATGGAGATGGATAGTGTGCCAGAAAATGTTGATGCATTAGATCGGGAGATTATGCGTTTAGAAATTGAGCGTGAAGCCATTAAACGTGAAAAGGATGATCGTAAAGTTCAGGAATTATCTGAAGAAATTGCCAATTTATCAGCAGAGCGTGATGAGTTTAAAGCCAAATGGCAAGGCGAAAAAGACCTGGTAGATGCGGTGAATAATCAGCTGGAGCAAATAGAGCATTATAAATTAGAGGCAGAGCAGGCTGAACGAGCAGGGGATTATGGCAAGGTTGCCGAAATCCGCTATGGGAAAATTAAAGAAGCCCAAGATCAGGTTGAGAAACTTAAAGTCGATTTAGAAAGTCAGCAGTTGGATAGCCGCATGCTGAAAGAAGAGGTGACAGCAGATGACATTGCTGGCGTGGTTGGCCGTTGGACAGGTATTCCGGTTACTAAACTGATTGCCAGCGAGCGCGAGAAATTGCTTCATTTAGAAGATGAGCTCCACCAGCGTGTTGCCGGACAGGATGAAGCAATTGAAGCCATTTCTGATGCCATCCGTCGTTCGCGTGCAGGCTTGCAAGATAAGCGCAAACCGATAGGTTCATTCATTTTCTTAGGTACAACAGGTGTAGGTAAAACGGAATTGGCGAAGGCATTGGCGGAATTTTTATTTAATGATGAAAATGCTTTAACCCGGATTGATATGAGCGAATATCAGGAACGCCATGCGGTTTCCCGCTTAATTGGGGCGCCTCCGGGCTATGTAGGTTATGATGAAGGCGGACAACTAACAGAAGCTGTTAGACGGAAACCTTATTCTGTAGTGCTGTTAGATGAAATTGAGAAGGCGCACCCTGATGTATTTAATATTCTGCTACAAGTTTTAGATGATGGCCGTTTAACTGACAATAAAGGCAGAACAGTGAATTTCAAAAACACCATTATCATTATGACTTCTAATATTGGTGCACATTTAATTCAGGATAATTTTAAAGACCTGAGCGATGAGAACCGCGATGAGGTGATTGCAAAAACTAAAAATGAACTTTTTGAGGTATTAAAGCAAACCATTCGCCCGGAGTTTTTAAACCGTATTGATGAACTGATCATGTTTACGCCATTAAACAGAAGTGAAATCAGGAATATTGTTGCCTTACAATTTAAACAGGTAAAACAAACCCTGGCAGAGATGGGCATTGAAATGGAGGCCAGTGATGAAGCGCTAGATTGGTTAGCCCAGTTAGGTTACGATCCCCAATTTGGTGCAAGACCTTTAAAAAGGGTCATTCAGAAACGTATTTTGAATGAACTATCTAAAGAAATTCTTGCTGGCAAAATAGATAAAGAAAGCAAAATTAAGTTAGATATGTTCGATCATAACTTTGTTTTTCTGAACCAAAAACAGGATTAAATTTTTAAGTATCAAAAAGACTCTGATTAATTAACGTGATCAGAGTCTTTTTTTTGGAATAGGCTCAAAGAAAATAATTTCAGGTTTTTTTACCCGGCTTAATTTATTCTAAACTCTAATATATCTCCTGGCTGGCATTCTAAAACCCGGCAAATGGATTCGAGCGTTTCTAATCGAACTGCTTTAGCCTTACCGGTTTTTAAAATAGACAAATTAGACATGGTAATGCCTACCCGTTCACTGAGTTCAGTAAGCGACATTTTCCTTCGGGCAAGCATCACATCTAAATTTATAATTATTGGCATAAGGAATGTGATTTAAATGGTCAGTTCGTTTTCCTGGTTTATGATTATACCTTTTTTGAAAACAAAAGCAATAGTGAGGAGTGTTAAGCCAAAAATGAGCAGCCATATCTCAAAGTCGACGTGTTTAATGATATCGCTTATTCCCAAAGTTTTATTACCCACTTCGTTTAAATAGCCTATCAGATTAAAGCCAAACAGCAAGAATGGAATAATGGTACAGTAGTACCCCATTCTGCTTAATCGGCTTGCGTTTTCTTCGTTAAACACTTTTCCGTTTTGTACAGAGTTGATGAAATGATAGAGGTACACCAACACCCTTAGCGTAAAAAAGCAGATTAATAACGATAAAATCACTTCCGTTAAGCTACTTTTACCTGGATTACCTGCAGCATTATAACCGTCCCTAAAGCCACGTGCAGCATCATCGAAAGACAATAATAATGCGCTTGCGAGCGTAATAACGTAGGCAGTTTTTATAGCTAAAATTTGATGTTGTGTTTTCATATTGATGCTAATTAATTTATTTTCTTCAGGTTTGTCTATTGAGATTAGTTTCATGTATTAAATTCTTTAAATACTCAGTTGATAATTTTAGCAGACCACTCTTGTCATCTATTTAGATGAGATAAGCAGCGCAAGAACTTACACTAAATAGAAAAATAAAAATTTTATCATCAAACTAATAGTTATCTACTAAGCGTCAAATTTACATTACAATATTAGCAAAAATAAAAAATATTTTAGTTATAAATTAATATATATTTATTGAAATACAATAAATATATATTAATATTCAAATATTTTGGATTTACTGATTAGAACTATGTCAAAAACTTTATTGGAATGATTTTTGTTATAAGTAAAAGTGTAAAAAACAAGTGCAAACAGCAACATTTTCAGTATTTTATCCTTTCGGATTGGCGTACAATTTCGTAACTTTGCACACTTCAATAATTAAAGAGCACACAAAACGTATAAATGAGACAACTCAAGATAACGCAATCCATAACCAACCGTGAAAGTCAATCACTTGATAAATACTTACACGAAATTGGTAAAGTAGATTTAATAACAGCAGAGGAAGAGGTAATTTTAGCAAGAAAGATTCGTGAAGGCGATCAGGCTGCATTAGAGCGATTAACAAAAACAAACTTGCGTTTCGTAGTATCTGTTGCAAAGCAATATCAGAATCAAGGCTTAACCTTAGGCGATTTAATTAACGAAGGAAATTTAGGTTTGATCAAAGCAGCAAAACGTTTTGATGAAACAAAAGGTTTCAAATTCATTTCATATGCAGTATGGTGGATTCGTCAATCCATTTTGCAAGCCATCGCAGAACAAAGTCGTATTGTACGTTTGCCATTGAACCAGGTTGGTTCACTAAGCAAGATCAGTAAAGCTTTCTCTAAATTAGAGCAGGAATATGAGCGCGAACCTTCTCCTGAAGAATTGGCAGATATTTTAGAAACAACGGTTGATAAGATTTCTGATACCTTAAGTAACTCAGGTCGTCACGTATCTATGGATGCACCTTTTGTTCAAGGTGAGGAAAATACATTGTTAGATGTATTGGAAAACCATGAGCCAAATACAGATAGTTCATTAATTAATGAGTCACTTTCTGAAGAAATTAAGCGTTCACTGTCTACTTTAACAGAAAGAGAAAGAGAAATTATTGTATTGTTCTTTGGACTTGGTTCAAACCATCCACTATCTTTAGAGGAAATTGGCGAGAAATTCAATTTAACCCGCGAACGTGTTCGTCAGATTAAAGATAAAGCACTTCAACGCCTTCGTCATACTTCAAGAAGTAAAATATTAAAATCATACTTAGGGTAATACTTATTACCTTCATTGAACTAAAAACGGATCGACAAATTGTCGATCCGTTTTTGGTTACAGGCTTTTTAGGTTTTTTCCATACATTTAGATATGTCGATTAAGCTCTTCAAAAAATCTATAATAGTTTATAAACCTATTGTATTCTGGAATATTCTGGTCGATATCATCGTTGGTATTTTCTTCATTATTGATGGGCCTGGAAAGCCAGGCCCATACGCCATGGCCTTGTTGATGAAACCTATCAGTTGGGGATTTTCCTTAATTATAGAGCGATTTTTTCTTCACAAACACACGATCTTCTACAAAAATATGGGATTAAGTTTTAGAAAAATATTTCTAAATCTTGTATTCTTTGATCTGCTCTTCCTTTTCTTTATTGTTATTTTATGTCTTTTATGCAGGGATTATCTATTGACAGCGTTGCCCACCGATTTAATGAAAAAGCAATTTTAAATGGAGTTTACCTGAATTGCAAAATTGGTGAAGTTGTAGGTTTGTTAGGCAGAAATGGCTGCGGAAAGTCGACTTTATTAAAGGCAATATTTGGGATTCTGAATGTTGATTTCAAACATCTGAAAGTGAATGGGGAAATCGTTTCTAAAGGCTACTCATCCGGAAAGATTGCTTATTTAACACAGCATAACTTTATTCCAAATAAATTGAAAGTAAAAGATGCAATAGCAGTTTTTTGCAGTAAGCATAAAGAAGCAATTGTTCAAATCCCCTTTATTGCTGAAAACTTAAACAAGAAATTCCGGGACTTTTCTGGAGGAGAGAATAGACTCATAGAAGCTTTAATTATCATTTACAGTAACGCTGACTTTGTACTTCTGGATGAGCCCTTTTCACAGTTAGCACCACTATTAGTAGATGAAGTTAAGCAGCACATCAATCATATGAAGCTATTTAAAGGATTCATTGTGACCGATCATTATTACAAATCAATTCTGGATATTTCAGACAGAATTATATTACTTCACAACGGATGCAATTATAAAATAAATAACACTGATGACCTGATCCTTCACGGCTATTTACCTGGTCATTAGCTAAAACGAAAAGAACGTATCCTGTTGTAACTTTCGAATAAAATGGCTGGATTATTCTTAATTGCTAAATGGCAGTTTATTGTTTAGGGATTATTCTATTAGTTGTGTCTTCACCAAGCAACCTTATCTCAATCTATTTACGCTGTTTTCCCCGTTGGCTAGACAACAAACCGATAGATACACAATGGCCGGTGGCGCAAAGACCGAACGCAATTACACCTGCTCTCGATTCAACACTTATTTTGCGCATAAAAAAAGACCGGCATTCCGATCTTATACTATTTATTTAAATATTAGTGCAGCAACAATTAAAACAACAAATGTTTTACTGTTAAGCCGTTATTAATCAATTGTTTTAATGAATCGATCCCGATTCTTAAATGTGTCTCTACATATTTCTCCGTAACACTGCTATCACTTTCAGCTGTCTTCACACCCTCCGGAATCATAGGTTGATCTGAAACTAATAATAATGCACCGGCAGGAATTTTATTTGCGAAAGCCGTGGTGAAAACGGTGGCTGTTTCCATATCAACCGCCATAGCCCTTAAGGTTTTCAAATACTTCTTAAATTCTTTATCATGCTCCCAAACCCTGCGGTTAGTGGTATAACAGGTTCCCGTCCAGTAATCTCTTCCATGATCACGAATGGTAGTGGATATCGCCTTTTGTAACGCAAAGGCTGGTAATGCAGGAACCTCTGCCGGAAGATAATCATTTGATGTTCCCTCTCCCCTGATTGCTGCAATAGGAAGGATTAAATCACCTAACTGGTTTTTCTTCTTCAAACCGCCGCACTTACCTAAAAACAATACGGCTTTTGGCATAATCGCGGTTAACAAATCCATCATGGTTGCCGCCAGCGGGCTTCCCATCCCAAAGTTGATAATGGTGATTCCATTTGCCGTAACACTTTGCATAGGTTTATCTAAACCCATAATTGGTGCATTGTCATTCCATTCAGAAAACATGCTTACATATTTGCTGAAGTTTGTTAACAAAATATAATCACCAAATTGATCCAATGGACGCCCGGTATATCTGGGCAGCCAATTTTTCACAATCTCGTCTTTAGATTTCAGTCCAGATTTAACCGGACTTTCTACCTCTTTCACTTTTTTTGATTTCTCTACGATGGCCTCATCTTTCTTAACGTCTTTTTCTTCATTCATAATTCAATAGCTTTGAGCATAGCGCCAGGCGCTTAGCGTTAACAATTATTATATTAAAAAAAATCCCTCCCGATACTTGGGAAGGATTTGATTTTTATGCGGCTTGTAACTTTTTAAAGTCGGCCTTTTCAAATTTTTCTATCGCATAATCGAGATTGATATGCAACTCCTTGACATCTGTTTGAGTTGGTGTATCGAACATCGCATCAAGCATAATGGCTTCGCAAATTGATCTTAACCCACGGGCGCCCAATTTATATTCCATTGCTTTATCAACAATAAAATCTAATACATCATCTTCAAATACCAAATCAACTTCTTCATAAGCAAAAAGCTTAACATATTGCTTAATCAACGAATTTTTCGGTGCAGTCAGGATATTACGTAAAGACTCTTTATCCAACGGATTTAAGTGAGAAAGAACCGGAATACGACCAATTAATTCAGGTATTAATCCGAAAGATTTTAAATCTTGTGGTGTAATATACTTATAAAGGTTTTTAAGATCTAGAACGGTATCATCTTTCTTTATTTTGTAACCTACTGCCTGCGTACGTAAGCGATTGGCAATTTTACGCTCAATACCATCAAATGCTCCACCGCAAATAAATAAGATGTTATTTGTGTTTACCGGAATCATTTTCTGATCTGGGTGTTTACGACCGCCCTGTGGTGGAACATTCACAACCGTACCTTCTAAGATTTTAAGCAATGCCTGTTGTACACCTTCACCAGATACATCACGTGTTATAGATGGGTTATCGCTTTTCCGGGCCACCTTATCTACCTCATCAATGTAAACGATTCCGCGTTCTGCTGCAGCCACATCGTAATCAGCTGCCTGCAATAAACGGGTAAGAATACTTTCTACATCTTCACCAACGTATCCTGCTTCAGTTAAAACCGTTGCATCGCAAATACAAAAAGGTACATGCAAAATTTTCGCAATGGTTTTAGCTAAAAGCGTTTTTCCCGTTCCGGTTTCACCAACTAACATGATATTCGATTTTTCAATCTCAATCTCATCCTTATCTACTTTCTGATTCAGACGTTTGTAGTGGTTATAAACGGCTACAGACAATACTTTCTTCGCATCATCCTGGCCAATTACATATTGATCGAGGTGTTGCTTAATCTCTAAGGGTTTAAGCAAAGAGATTGCATCCTGAATATTTTTCGTGTTCTTCGTACCCAATTCCTGAGCAAGCAATTGATTGGCTTGTGTAACACATTTATCGCAGATAAATGCATCCATGCCTTCAATTAACATTAAAGTTTCATGCTTGCCAGAATGGCAGAATGAACAACGAGATTCTTTATTTTGTTTCGCCATTTTTTCTTGCGTTTCTCGATAATACCTCATCAATCATACCAAATCCTTTTGCTTCTTCAGCACTCATCCAGTAATCACGATCTGAAGCTTTCTCTACCCAATCATAAGTTTGACCAGAGTGCTCTGAAATAATATCGTATAATTCTTTTTTCAATTTTAACATCTCTCTTAAGTTGATTTCCATATCAGATGCCACACCTTGTGCACCTCCTGATGGCTGGTGAATCATTACTCTTGAGTGCGGTAATGCAGACCGTTTTCCTTCTGCGCCTGCCACTAATAAAACAGCCCCCATTGATGCTGCCATACCTGTACAGATTGTAGCTACATCAGGCTGAATGTACTGCATTGTATCGTAAATACCTAAACCAGCATAAACTGAACCGCCCGGAGAGTTAATATAGATCTGAATGTCTCTATCTGCATCTGTTGATTGCAAGAACAACAACTGTGCTTGAATGATGTTTGCATTCTGATCATAAATCGCATCTCCTAAAAAGATAATACGATCCATCATTAATCTCGAAAACACGTCCATTTGTGCAACATTTAACTGACGTTCTTCAATGATGTACGGTGTCATGCTCTGCGGATTTACATTCGCCTGAGAAATAAATTTATCTACGTGTAAACCGCCAATTCCCTGATGTTTAACGGCAAATTTTCTGAATTCTTGTGAATCTATGTTCATTTTATGAGTTTTTTAGCAGAGGGCATAGAGCTTGAATATCCTGTCCCCACAGTTTCTTGAATAATAAAAAACCAAAATATAAATAATATTTTAATTATAGTCAGTTAGTCAAAGAGTATACCACATCAGATTTGCTGACAATATAGCACCTCCTATTTTAAACTCTTCGAAAAACTGGAAATCATCCTGGCTAAAATATCCAAATCTTCTAGTAAATCTGCCAGATCCTTGTCAGAAACTAATAATCTTAAATTTAAGACCAGTAGAATATTGGCATTTTCAAAAATAGATCGGTGCGCATAGTTTAAAAACCTTTTGAAATCAGGATTAGAGTTCGATCCCGAGCCTTCTGCAATATTATTAGATACGCTAAGAGCAGCCCCTCGAAGCTGCTCTGCGAATCTAAATTTTTTCAATTCTTCTAATTTCTCAGAAATATCTATCAGCTTATTGCCTACTATTATAGCTCTTTGCCAAATAAGTAAGTCTTGAAATCTAAATTTTGCCATCAGGCAAATTAAGATTTTAAACTGATTTTACATCATGGCATTCAAAGCTTAAAGCGCTCTGCCCTCTGCCAACTACTTTTTATCCATCTCCACAAACTTATCGTAATCAATATCTTTTTGTGCTAACGTAACAATAGATTTGATTTGTTCGAAAGTTTTTAGGGCTTTCACCTCTTCGAAAACACGGTTTGCATTTTCTTTTTCCTGTAAGAATTGAACAGCATATTGTGCCAACTGATCTTCTGGAAGTGGAGCTGGGCTATACATCCTGAATTGTGCATCTAACTTCGCTTTAGCCGCCTGAACAACGTCTTCATATTTAATTTCGATGCTGTTATCTTTAATGATTTTATTTTCGATTAAAGTCCACTTAAGGTTCTTAGCGAAATCATCATAACCTTCAGCCAATTCTTCGTCGGTTAATTTTTCGTTGGTTGCTTTTAACCAGCGACGTAAAAATTCATCTGGCAATTCGAAAGTATGTTTTTTCAAAAGGTCTTCATAAATATCGTTAGATAATTTACGTTCCGCATCTTGTTTAAACATGCCTTCCACTTCTTCCGTGATTTTTGCTCTGAAAGCAGCCTCATCCGTTACTGAACCATCAGGGAAAATTTTATCATAAAACTCCTGGTTTAAATCAGACTCCTCTAAACGGTTCACATTTTTAACTGTCAACTGGAAATCTGATTGCAAATCAGCAGCATCTTCTTCAGAAATATTTAAAGCTTTTGCAACTGCAGCATTGTCATCAAGCGCTTTCGTGATATTGATGGTTACCACATCGTCTTTCTTCAAACCCACTAAGGTTTTCAAAATGGCTTCGTCTTTAATTAAATCTAAACGCAAGGTAGCCGTATTGGTAATTCCACCTTCAAAAACAGCACCATCAGCACCCAATTGTACCAATTCTGCATATAATACATCACCTTCAGCAGCTACCTCAGGGTTAGTCATTTTACCATAACTGCGACGAATATTTTTGATCCGGCTTTCTAACGTTTCGGAATCAGCTTTGATTACATATTCAGTAAATTGATCTTTAGAAGAAATATTTACATCAAAAGCAGGCGCTAAGCCTAACTCGTAATCAAATTCGAATTCGTCTGTATTATCCCATTTAAATTCGCGCTCATTTTCTAACTGTGGTAAAGGCTGACCTAAAATCTCTAATTTTTGCTCAGCAATGTAGTTAGATAAAGTATCGTTTAACAAGTTGTTTACTTCTTCAACCAGAATACTTTTGCCATACATTTTTTTAATGTGTGCAGGTGGAACCATCCCTTTACGGAAACCAGGTAATTGTGCTTTTTTAGCCTGGTCTTTGATTGCCTTTTCTACTTTAGCACTATAATCGGCAGGTGCGATTTTGATTTTTACAACAGCATTTAAGTTGCCGGTTTTTTCCTGTGTAATATCCATTTTTTTCAGATATGAGTATTGAGATGTGCGATCAGATTTGAATCTTAAGATATGAGATTTGAAACAAATGGCACATATCTTTCTAATTTAACAGCACATCAATTTTTGTTAATCAATGTTTTTAAAAAAAACGAAGCCGTTTCGATTTAACTCAAAACGGCTTCATTATAGTGCGGATGAAGGGACTCGAACCCCCACGCCGTGAAGCGCCAGATCCTAAGTCTGGTGCGGCTACCAATTACGCCACATCCGCAGTTAGGATTTTGTAAGGACTGCAAAGATAGAAACAAGATTGAATAATCAAAAGGTATACAACTTATTTTATCTATTATTTTCAATCAAAAAAGCTAAGTCATTAATTTAGAGCGAGAAAAATTTTATTTAAAATGATTCAGAAAAGCAGTTTTGGTGCTAGTCGGTTTCAGCAGTCCCGCTTTTTGCTTCAAGCCCGGTAGAAAAAACCGGGGCTTTTCGCGGCAATCGGGTTTAATTAACCAATGATCTTGCTACTGGTAAAATTTAGATTTCCAGAAACTGCAGCATCTAAAAAGCAAGATCAATTGTTTAAAACTTAATTAAGGTTACATCTAAAAATTCAGGCCCGCCATCTAAAGGATAGCCTTTAACTTTCTTCCCTTTTACGGTAACCTTTCTATTCATGTACTCATCCAGGTTGATGGCGCTGCTTTTCAGGGCAAAAGTTTTATTTTCGGTTGTTAGCAAGTGGGTACCATATTGAAAAGTAGTTGCCCCTATTTTCTGAATAGTTCCGGTGGCAGTTGCCTGGGTTGCCGTATTCGAATCTTTAAAAGAAGTGCAGCCAGAAAAAATGGCGATAAACAATGATAATGCAAGTATTTTTTTCATAGTACCTAAAACGAAGTAAAGTTGTTTAACGCGACAATTTATGGAAACCTTGCGGGATTTTTCAATAAAGTTTCTTCTGAAATTCAAAAAAATACTGTACCGCTTTTACCAAACGACTCCCATACCAGCTAAACATTTCCCCATCAACCAGCATAATTTTGGCGCCGGGAATAGCCGATTGAATTTCTTCAATATGTTTGGAATCAAAAGGATATGGTTCTGAAGAAAGCAGAATCAGTTCACAGTTTAAACTTTGCAGTTCATCCAATGTAATCTGAGGATACCGATCTTGCTGAACAACATTTGTCATCCCGTTGAGGAGCAAAATATCATCAATAAAAGTATTTTTTCCGGCAACCATGTATGGCTTACGCCAAATCAGGTAAGCAATCTTTTTGTCGATTTTATTTTGCACGGCAAGTGTTTTCAAATCATTAAAACCCGCCGATATCAGGTGATTAAGATAACTTGCTTCTGGCTCCCGATCAACCAATGCTCCTATCTGGCTAATGGTTTTTATGGCATCATCCAACGTAAAAATATCGCTCATCCAAACCGGAAAAAATCCAGACAGTTCTTCAATATCGCTTTGCGTATTCTCTTCCTTATTTCCAATAATTAAGTCTGGCTTTAAATCTTTTATTAAATCAATATTAAGCTTTTTAGTGCCCCCAACTTTAGTACGCCCGGCAAACTTTTCTATCGGATGAATGCAAAATTTCGTCAAACCGATTATTTCTTGATCTAAGCCTAAATCAAAAAGCAATTCTGTTTGCGATGGTACAAGAGAAATAATTCTTTTAGGTGGAAAACTGATTGTCATCTCCCGCCCCATTTGATCGGTAAAAGATTTATGCATAACGCAAAGGTAACTTAAGCAGTCGAAAAACATTCAGCCTCGGTTTAGAGTTATTATTTGAGCTACTTAATTCATTATTTATGAAAAAACTAATTCCCACTATACTCCTGATTAGCATTTTATCAAACGTTAAACTATTTGCTCAGGAATCTAAACTTATCGAAGTTTTATCTTCTGGTAAAAATCAACCTATAGGCGTAACTGTTTCTGCTAAAACTAACCGATTATTTGTCTCTTTTCCGAAACGTGAACCTTATTTATACGGGTTAACAGAAATAGTGAATGGACAAAGAAAACCATTTCCAGATAGCGAATGGAATAAGGTTGACACCATTGATACTAAAAACCATTTTGTTAATGTACAGGATTTGTATGCTGATAACGATAACTTTCTTTGGGTCTTAGATTCCAAGCCAGCAGGTAGTGCTTCAATTTTTGGAGGCAGCCAAACGCAAAAGAAAGATGGTCAGTTTAAGTTACTGCAAATCAATTTAACCAATAACAAAGTGGTGAGCGTTTACCATTTTGAAGATCTGCCAAAAGACAGAAGTGCGTTAAACGATGTAGTTGTTGACCATGATAAACAACTCGCTTATCTATCAGATCCAGGTTTAAGTGCCATCGTAATTTTAGATTTGAAAACCGGAAAATCAAGGATTGTTCTTCAAAAGGATAAATCTACAATGGCCGATCCAAATTTTGTACTGCATTTAGACAACCGGGATGTGGTTGATGATTCAGGAAAGCCATTCAGTTCGAATGTGAATGGAATAGCACTGACCAAAAATAATGAATATTTTTATTTCAGGGCTATTAATCAAACTAAACTTTATCGCATCAAAACGGCGGTTTTAGCTGATGCAAAATTGGCAGAGAATGACCTCAGTAATGCGGTAGAAATGGTTGCTGAAACTGGTGTTAGCCATGGAATGATCGCTGATAAAAAAGGAAATATTTTTTTAAGCTCATCGCCAGATTATTCGATCAAATATGTAAGTCCGGATGGTAAATTACATACACTTGTTACTGATAAAAGGCTGAGCTGGCCCGATTCTTTTGGCATTGGTGATGATGGCTATTTGTACCTGAGTTGCTCGCAATTAAACAGGCAGGAGAAATACAATAATGGTAAGGACAGAACAGACTATCCTTACCGGATATATAAAGTTAAGTTACCTTAAACAGCTGCAATCGCAATATCATCTTTGATCACACCATCGGCAATATTTAGAATCCGAGTTCCATATTGTGCATTTTTTTCGGAGTGCGTTACCTGGATAATGGTGATGCCATCTTCTTTATTTAACTTTTGAAACAGCTGCATAATTTCTTCAGCCTGAGTAGATTGAAGGTTGCCAGTTGGTTCATCAGCCAGGATAATGGACGGTTGGGCGGCTAAAGCCCTTGCAATTCCAACCAATTGCTGTTGCCCGCCAGAAAGTTGATTCGGAAACAAGTCTTTTTTGGCAACAATGTTAAAGCGATCCAATAAATCAGCAATTCGGCTTGCTCTTTCCGCTCCCCCAACTTTTTTGTAAAGTAGCGGTGCTTCAATATTTTCGTAAACGGTCATTTCATCAATCAAGTGGTAAGCCTGAAAAACGAAGCCGATGTGATTGCGGTAAAGTTCTATTCGCTTACGCTCGTTTAGCGTGGTTACATCTTCACTTAAGAATTCGAAGGTGCCGTAAGTAGGCTCTTCTAACATGCCCAGAATATTTAATAGTGTTGATTTGCCTGCACCCGATGGCCCCATAATGGATACAAATTCACCTTGTTTAATGGTGGTGGTAACATGGCGCAGCACATAATGTTTTATGCCTTTGCTGGAATAGTATTTTTCGATGTTTTTAAGTTCTATCATTTTATTTTATTATCAAGTAATTAGTATCAAGATTGTTTAAGAAGGGGTTAGAAGGTTAGGAGTTTAGGGGTTAGAAAGGATATGACTAAGTAGCCTAAATCAATTATCATCTTTTATATTTTCATTTAAAAGCCTTGTTAGCATAAACTTTAACCTATTCTAACCCATCTAACCTCTTCCATACTTTCATTTTAAAGCTTTGTTAGCATAAACTTATAACCTATCCTAACCCATCTAACCTCTTCTACATTTTCATTTAAAAGCTTTGTTCGTATAAACTTATAACCCATCCTTACCCCTCTAACCTCTTCTATATTTTCATTTAAAAGCTTCGTTCGTATAAACTTATAACCTATCCTAACCCATCTAACCTCTTCTATATTTTAATTTAAAAGCTTCGTTGGTATAAACTTATAACCTATCCTAACCCATCTAACCTCTTCTATATTTTCATTTAAAAGCTTCGTTCGTATAAACTTATAACCTATCCTAACCCATCTAACCTCTTCTATATTTTGATTTAAAGCTTCGTTCGTAGAAACTTATAACCCATCTAACCTCTTCCATACCCCTTTAATCATATTTAAGTGCTTTAACAGGATTAGCAATCGCAGCCTTTCTCGCCTGAATGCTTACTGTTAGAATAGCTATTATTATAGAAACTGCGGTTGCCAGAAAAAATGGAAAAATGGGCATATTTATCCGATAGGCAAAACCGTCTAGCCATTTTTTAACCAGGACGTAGGCAATAGGCCAGCTGATCAGATTTGCAACAACCACTAAAATTAAAAAGGATTTATTCAGCAGATTGATGATTTCGATGTTAGATGCACCCAAAACTTTTCGAACGGCTACCTCTTTTGTTCTGCGCTTTGCCACAAAAGTTGACAATGCAAATAGGCCCAACAGGGAGAGTGAAACAGAAATTAAGCTAAACAGGATGATCACGTTCATGAAGCGGTTATTCTCTTCCAGAATTTTATTTAATGAGTCTTTCATCGTAACATACGACATTGGATAATCTGGATATAAGGCTTTCCATTCCGCCTCAATCTTTTTGATCACTTCGCCACTATTAACATTATCAAACCGAACCAACAAATTATTGGTGCTAGACATGCCCCCTAAATGAGTAACCTTATAAATGGTTGGAAGAACGGTTTTATCAAAACCTTCATTATGGTAATCTTTAATTACGCCAACGATCTGAAAAGTGTATTTTTCGTTTTCTCCCTTCACATCATACATTTTACCAACAGGATGTTTATCGATCAATTTAGCCGCGCTTTCATTAATAACTACCGAATTTATGGTATCCTGTTTATATTCTTTAGCGAAAATTCTTCCCTCCAATACTTTAACGCCAAGCGCCGGCAAGGCATCGATAGTTACCGTAACGGTATTTAAGGCCACCTTGCTATCTTTATAAGTAATCTCTTCTGGTATATTGAAGGCATTTCCCAACACCTGTGTAGTGGTAGCAACGTATTTAACTCCCGGCACCTTTCTTAACCTTTCAGCAAATTTTTCTTCGTAGTTAGATTTAATATTGATCAAATTTCCTTTCTCAAACCCTAAATCTTTGTTACTTACATATGTTGTTTGCTGGTACATCACGCCGATGGCTATGATGAATGTAACGGAAATCACAAACTGAAAAACAACTAACATATTGCGCAATGCGGTTCCTTTTAAACCACTTCCGTAACTACCCTTCAATACAGAAACCGGATTGTAATTCGATAATACCCAAGAAGGATAGAAGCCAGCCAGCAAGGTAACCACAATAAACAATACGATTAACTGTGAAATCATCATCCATAACCTGGCATTGTGCCAAAAACTTAATGTGATATTAAAATTCTGATTAAATGAAGGCAACACTACTTCAACCAACACCACACATAAAAATAGTGAGGTTATGCTTTGCAGAGCAGATTCCAGTAAAAACTGTAAAAGCAATTGACGCTTGTTAGCACCTAAAACTTTTTTTACACCAACTTCTTTAGCCCTTTGAACAGATTGAGCGGTTGCCAGATTTACAAAATTGATTACCGAGACTAATAGTAAGAAAACTGAAATACCCACTACAGGTTTCAACTTATCTTTCCAGCTCATTTTTAATGATGGGTTAGCATGAACGTCTGCTAATTGTATTGCCATCAACCCTGGCGTTCTACCGTCTTTATAATAATCATTGTAATTCCTCTTCTCTTTGGCAAATGCAGCTTTTTTAGCATTCACGTAAATATTTTGCAACGTTTTATTAAGCGCTATGCTATCTACCCCTGCATTCATCCGGGCGTAAACCTGGCAAAAGTGCTTGGCCGTAACATTATCTGGGTCTTTATCCTTATTACCCGTCCTCATTATAGCATTAAAACCTACGGTTTGTGGCGTTTCAGGTTCTTTTACTACACCAGTGATGGTTAGGTCTTGTCCGGGATCGCTCCTCCACAATACGATCTTTAAAGTTCTACCCAAAACCTTATCTGTACCAAAGAGCCTTTTGGCAACACTTTCTTTTAATACAATTGATTTTGGCGCACTAAATGCAGTTAGCGCATCACCTTGCAAAAACTGATATTTAAACACGCGGAAAAAGCTACTGTCTGCATCCTTAATTTTTTCAATCATTATTGGATCAGCATGATCAATCTTTACTGAATAACCAGTATTCCATTCCCATTCCTGATCTACCCTGGTTACCGAGATGGCTTGTGGAATATTTTCTCTTACCAAAGCGGCCATTCTACTATCGGTAGCATCTTGCCAATGCTCCTTGTTATCAGGAGTAGAAAAATCATGTTTTTCGCGGATTTGATAAACGTTCTTTAAATCCGGCGTCCAGGTATCATAACTTTCTTCGTGATTAATATATAACATCATTAACACAAAAGCAGTTAATCCAATGGCTAAACCGCCAATATTGATGGCTGTATAAACCTTATTTTTAAAGAGGTTGCGCCAGGAAATTTTTAAGTTGAGTTTGAACATCGTAGTATCGGGTAATTAGTAATGGGTAGTTAGTATCAAGTTCGAGTAGTTAGAAGCAGGTAGTTAGTAGCGAGTAGTTAGTATCAAGTATTTTAGTATCGAGTATCAAGATTAGGTAAAATTGGGTTAAAAATTTAATGAATAGATTAATGGTTAGCGAGTTAAGGACCTCACCGTGAGTAAAGTTTTCATCTTTATAAATGATGAGCTTATTTGATAAATGCATAAATTTTATTCTTTGTCTTATCATAATTTAGTTTACATCGAATCATCTTTAAAATCAAAATGTCTATTCCTATTTTTAAATCCTCTAACCTATCTAAACAATGCTCACCAACCCTAAACAATTAGATCATCCCTAACCCATCTCCGCCGCTACTCATATTTAAAATCCGCTAACCTATCTAAACAACGCTAACCCACCCTAAACAATTAGATCATCCCTAACCCATCTCCGCCCGCTACTCATATTTAAGCGCATCAATAGTATTTGCCCGGGCTGCCTTAAAAGACCGAAAGCTTACTGTGATTAAAGTAATCAACATGGAAATAATCATGGCGAATACAAATGGCCAGATGCTTAATTCGATTCGATAAGTAAATGTTGCCAGCCATTTAGAAACTAATAAATATGCTAGCGGCCAGGCCACTACATTTGCCAGAAAAACCATTAATAGAAACGTGCCATTTAGCATGCGTACTAATTCTAAAGTTGATGCGCCGAGCACTTTCCTAATGGCCATTTCTTTCGTTCGCTGGGTGGCTACAAATGATATCAATCCGAAAAGACCAATAAAGGAAATGAAAATAATTACGCCAGCGAAAACTTTAAAAAGTGTTCCCATAATACGTTCCAACTCATAATACTGACTAATATCATCATCAACAAAGGATGAACTATAGAAATTTTCGGGAAAGGTTTCATTCCAGATTTTTTCTATTTGCGGCATTATAGCCATGATCTGTTTGCTATCCATTTTAACAGCCAGGTTACGGTAGTTTTCTTTTATCGGTGCGATTACTACTGGCGATATCGGCTCGTGCAAACTCAGGTTATTAAAATCTTTTACTACACCTACAATAGTCCCCTTTTTGCCCCATATGGTGATCTGTTTACCTAAAGCTTCATTAAAATTTACCACATTTAGCTTTTTCAATGTGGTTTCATTTACCACCAGTTCTTTGATGGTATCGCTTTTAGAAAAGCCTCTTCCAGCAACAAAAGTTAACCCAAATGTTTTGAAATAATGCTCATCAGCAAGTTTTGTATTGACCTGAAAGTTTGCACTTTCAGTACCATTATATTTGAAATTGCTTTCGTTATTGTTACTGGAAGATGGAGGTGTGCGGCAAAAACTGGTGAGCAGCACCCCTGGAATCTTTGACACCCGCTCCTGCAAAATATTGTATTTTAAAACACTCAGGCTATCATTTCTGACGCTTACCATCGCTATAGCCGATGGATTAAAGCCCAATGGTTTCTCTCTCGTATATTTCATTTGATTTAAGACTACCACCGTACCAATGATCAGAATAATGGTAATGGTAAACTGAAGCACAACCAACACTTTGCGTAAGCTTAAACCTCCTGCATTTGCAGTAATTTTATTTTTGATCGCCAGAGCGGGGCTAAAACCCGACATAACCATTGCCGGATAAAAGCCCGCAAGAAAACTGACCAGAATGACTAATCCAATCATAAATACAAAAATGACAGGATGTTGAATGATACTGAAAGAAATGTTTTCATTAAACAAACGCTTCATTCCAGGTAAGGCAGCTTCCGTTAAAACACAGGCAACAAGCAAGGAAAATACACTTATCGTTAGGGTTTCGGTAAGAAACTGAAATACCAATTGCTTCCTTAAACTGCCCATTACTTTCCGAACACCAACTTCTTTACTTCTGCTTACTGCTTGTGCCGTAGCCAGATTTATAAAGTTTATGCAGGCAGTTAGTAATAAAAATATACCGATGATCGCCAGACCGTAAAGTTCTTTTTTAGGAACAGTTTTATTTGCGAAATTCCCCAAACTTTCATTATAGTGAATATCATTGAGTGCCTGTACACTTATTTCTTCTTTCGAAGATGCAGTTTTTTCAAAGTATTTTGACGAAAATTTTGGCAATAAACTACGAATCTCTTCAATTGAAACGCCGTTTTTTAATAAGAAAAAACACTGATCATTTGAAGAGGTATTTCCCCACTTTGTAAACTCCTCATCCTTATACCCTTGAAAGGTTTTATAAGAAACCACTATGTTGATAGGAAAAGAGCTGTTTTCTGGCATATCCTGTAGAATGCCGGTAACCCTAAAATTTTCCCTATTCTGGTAATTAATTGTTTTACCTACAGCCTGATTCCAATTGCCGAAAAGTTTTGTGGCCATTTCTTTTGATAATACCACGGTATTGGGTTCGCTTAATGATTGAACCGGATTGCCTTGCAACCAATTAAAACTCATGATTTGGAAAAATTCAGGTTCAGCATAAAAAACATCTTCCAGAATTTTAACGCGTTCTTTGCCAGCATCGTCTTTCACCTTTATGATCCCCCCATCCTGGCGAATGGCACCCACTTTTTCGATTTGATCTTTGAAGTCGTTTCTTAAAGCAGCCGGTGCCGGTTTTGGTACGCCTTCTGATTCATAAAACCCATCTGCGGAAGTCCAGTTTGTAGTGATCCGATAAATTCTATCTTCATTTTTAAAATCCTCATCAAAACTCATTTGGTATCGGATAAAAATAAAAATCAGAATACAGCTCGCCATCCCGATGGAAAGACCAAGCACATTAATAAAAGTATAACCCTTGTTCTTCCAAAGGTTCCGCCATGCGATTTTTAAGTTGAGTTTTAACATTTTTTAGTATCAGGTCGTTAGTACTTAGTATATATTATCAGGTAGTTAGTATCTGGTATCAAGACTGGACAGGGTTAAGGATTTATTGGGTTAACGGGTTAGAAGTTTAGCAATGATTAGATCATAGTTGCAAGTTTTTAATATCAAATATCAAGACTGGGTAGGGCCGGAATGTTATGGGTTAGAATGGAGTGGTTAGTTTGTAATTGCAAACTCAACCCTAACCTCTTCCCTAAACTACTAACCTTTTTCCTAACCTACTCCCCTCCTTTTTTCACCTCTTCTCTAACCCTTTTCGCCCTATTCATATTTCAGCGCATCAACAGCATTCGCTTTTGCCACTTTAAAAGTTTGGAGGCTTACGGTTAGCACAGCAATAACTACAGAAGCCAATAGTGCCAATATAAATGGCCATGGATTGATGGCAATTCTGTAATCATACTTCTGCAGCCAATGGTTAACTAAAAAGTAAGCTACCGGAATGGCAATAATGTTGGAGATGATTACCAGTTTCATAAAATCCTTATTCAGCAGGACAAGGATATCAGATAAATTAGCCCCTAAAACTTTACGGATACTAATTTCTTTGCTCCGTTGCTCTGCCATATAAAGCGCTAGTCCGAGCAGGCCAAGACAAGAAATGAAGATGGCAAAACCTCCGAAAATATTAGAAAGTACGCTAAGCAATTTTTCACTTTGCAACTTTTCTTTCATCCCATCATTAACATAAGTGATTTGAGGGGGATAGGCCGGATTAAATTGCTCACCGATTTTCTTTATTGCTTGAATGGAAGTGCTAAGCGACTGGTTTGGGTTTAATCGCAATAATAAAACAGAACTCTTTTTAACATTATAGTAAAAAATAGTCGGTTCAACCACCCTACCTAAACTTTCATTAAAATAATCTTGCACTACGCCTACGACTGTCAAAGGTGGATTATCACCCCACTTCAGAATTGTTCCAACCGGGTTTTTCAAGCTCATCCGCTTAACAGCAGTTTGATTTAATAATACCGAGGTAATGGTATCTGCGGGGAATTTAGCCGATAAATCTCTCCCTGCAATAACTCTTGTTCCAATGGTTTTTGTATAATCAAAGCCTGTACTTCTATAATTTATAATAGCGTTATCATTTGCAGCTTTACCGGGCCAACTTAAATCGCCTGTAATTGAGCCTCCACCAGTGAAATTACCCGCAAACTCGGTTGAAGATATTATTGCACCATTTTTAATGAGATTATCTTTAAAAGCCTCCAGTCTGGAATGATTCTTCAATTCTCCTTCAATATCCAGTTGAACCATATTATTTTGATCGAAACCCAAAGGTTTATTTTTTAAATATTGGATTTGACTATAAACAACAATTGCCGAAATGATCATGCAAATGGAAAGGCTAAATTGCAAAATAACCAATAGACGCCTAATACTAAGCGAACCTGAACTTCCTTTAAAACCTTTTAACACTTTTACAGGAATAAAGGAGGATAGATAAAACGCAGGGTAACTTCCTGCTAAAAAACCTGTTAAAAGCGCCAGACTAACTAAAACAATCCAAAAGATAAAGGAACTGTAGTCTATAAAAATATTAATATCAAGCAGGTTATTAAAATATGGAAGAAAAACTTCTAACAATACAAATGCAATCATTACCGCCAAAAAAGAGAGAATAATAGATTCTAAAAGAAACTGGCTGATGAGTGTACTTCTTGCTGATCCCAATGCTTTTCTAACGCCAACTTCTCTTGCTCGTTTTTCAGACCTCGCAGTAGATAGATTCATGTAATTGATACATGCAATAAGTAAAACACAAAGACCGAGAATTGCAAATAATCTTACCTCATCAATTTTACCTCCAACAACTTCACCGTTTTTAAACTCATCCCACAAATGTGATTTACTAAAAGGAAAAAGAAATGGTTCGTAAACATAAGCCTTCATTGGTGGATTTTTATTTACGATAAAATTCTTTAATCTTGAATTAACATCTTTAAGTACAACGTTATCTTTTAACTGAAATATTGTAGCACAATCTATACTTCCCCAACCTGTAGCCGGAATTTCTGGCTCTATTTGTTCGAAAAAAGCCCAGGGATGCAAAACGTCAAATTGTATAGTTTGATTTTTTGAAAGATCTTCTACCACAGCAGCAACTTTAAGTGTTCTCTGATTATCCCATTTAACACTTTGCCCTACAACATTCTCACTTCCAAACAGCTTTTTAGCTGTGGTTGAGGTGATGATTACCGAACCCGGCTCATCAAGCGCTGTTGCCGAATTGCCATAAAGAAATTTATAACTGAGTATTTTTATAAAAGATTTATCTACAAAAATTGAATGAAGTTTAAATTTATTTTCCTTATTGCTATAGAGTTGTTGCCCATTATTGATGGATAATCTTGCGGCATTTTGTATCCCAGGAATTTCTTCCAAAGCCGATTTGGCTAATTTGTAAGGAACAGCACCTGTGGTGATCAATTCTCCGTTAAATTTTAACTTTAATTTGGCAAAATATATTTTATCCGGATTTTTAAATTGCTTATCATAACTCCACTCGTAATTTACATAAAGCAGCAACATCAAACAGCAAGCCATGCCAATCGCAAGTCCGCCAATATTTATTAAAGTGAATCCCTTGTTTTTCCAAAGGTTTCTAATGGCTATTTTTAAGTTGAGTCTGAACATTTTTTAGTATTTAATATATAGTATCAGGTAGTTAGTAGCAAGTAGCAAGACTGTGCAGGGCCATGAAGTAACGGTTTAGAGGATTAGAAGTTTAGCATGGGTTAGCGACAGTTTGCAAGTATTTAGTATTTAGTATCAAGACTTTATATGGTTAAAATTTATAGCGTTAGAAATTTTGAGGGGGTAGAATGGAGTGATTAGTTTGTCAACTCAAAACCCTAACTCACTAGCATCTTCTCTAACCTACTCACGCTTCCCTTTTCCTAACCCAATAAACCTTTTCTAACCTCTCCCCCCTATTCATATTTCAAAGCATCGACCGGATTAGCTTTAACGGCTTTTCTAGCCTGAATGCTTACCGTTATCACAGTTAATAAAATGGTAATTAGGCCACTGATAACAAATGGCAAGGCCGATAAATCAATTCTATAAGTAAAGGTGGTTAACCACATTTTAACCAGTACAAACGCAATTGGCCATGAAATTACATTGGCAATCAGCACCATCACAAAAAATGAGCTGTTAATCAACTTGAAAATTTGTACGTCGCTTGCGCCCAGGATTTTTCGCACTGCGATTTCCTTAATTCTACCATTGGTGATGTATTTTGCAAAGGCAAATAAACCTAAAATGGCGATGAAAATGGTGAGGAGTGCTGCAGCGAAAAAGACCGACTGGAGTTGCTCTTGTTTTTTGAATAGTTTGCCATATAAATCATCCAAAAATTCATACCTAAAATCTTCTCCATCCAGCGTATTAATTTGCGACCATTGCGATTTCAAAGCGGCAAGTACTTCGCTCATTTTCTGATGATCAATATTGAGCATGATATTTGTTTTGGCATTTCCACAAGGATTTTTGATGGCATAGATTGTGGGTTGAACAGCACTTTCAAACCCTTGGGCTTTAAAGTCTCTGGCTACACCAACAATCTTATAATCGATTCCGCAACCTCTTATAATTTTACCCACAGGATTTTTCATCCCATATTTAGCAACAGCACTTTCATTAATCACAGCGGCAGTTGCAGTATCAGCAGGAAAGGTTTTTGAAAAAAAGCGACCATCTTTCAGTTTGATATTCAGGGTTTCGAAATAATCAAAATCAACGTCGACAAAGTCTATACTTTTCTGCTCACCTTCAAAAACGTAACCATTAATTCCGTTTTCAGAACCATCCGGAATATCGGTGGCTACAGTTGCTGCTTTTATCCCTGGAATATTCAGCATTTTTTTCCTTAATGGCTCAAACTTTTCGGGTTTGCCGAAATAAGCAATATTCTTAACGAAAACTACCTGACCGGGTGAAAAACCCAAATCTTCCGTCCGCATATATTTGAGTTGCGAGTTGATGATAAATAAACCAATAATGAATATCACAGCGATACTAAACTGAAAAACCAGCAATCCATTCCGCAGCCATGAACTTTGTTTACTGGTGGCAAAGTTTCCTTTGAGTACCAACGCAGGCTTGAATCCAGATAAAACCAAAGCAGGATAAATCCCGGCAATGACTGTGATCAGGCATAAAATTAAAGGCAATTGCCAAAGCAGGTTATTTTCAAGCTGCCAGATAGAAAGTTTAACCTGAAACAAATTGTTGAAGTACGGCAAAGCGGATTCTGCAAATACCAGCGCCAAAATAGTTGCCGCCAAACATTGAATAAATATTTCGGTTAAAAACTGAACTGTAAGTTGAAAGCGGTAAGCCCCCATAACTTTTTTAATTCCGACTTCTTTAGCCCTTTTAGCAGCCTGGGCAATACTTAGGTTCGTAAAATTAATACAGGCGATCACCAAGATCAAAACCCCAAGAATTGAAAGCGCAATTAGTATTTTATATGGCGTATCATTTCCTGCTTTAGGCCTCAAATGCAGATTTGCCAACGGATCCAAAAAAATTGATATGCCTTTAATTTCTTCGATAGTCTTCTGATCAGTTTCACCTTTTAACAACTCCGCTCGATATAAAAGCGTAATTTTCTCTTCGAGGTTTTTCACATCTGTTCCAGGCTTAAGCTGAACGTAAGTATTGTAATTATTATAACCATAAGCCTCTCCTTTACCAAGTTCATTGCCAATAGAAACCCCGTCGACGCTAAAATTAGAATGTGCATTATTTACAATAGCACCGGCAATAGTTCCGGTTACTCCAGAACTGGCAGATCCATAACTTACCAATTCTGGTTTGTTATCCCGCTTACCTGGAAATAAGGACTGGATATTTTCAACACTTAAGTAAGTTAACCGTTCTTCACCAGAGGGCTTGATCAGACCTCCTATTGGATTAATGTTCAGGATTTTAGCAGCGTGATAATCAGCCTGCAGAATATTTTTCGTAAAAACAGCATTCTTCCCATTTTTAATGGCCAGTTCCCACGAGCGGTTCAATTTCGTAATCCCTGCATTTTCTATTTCAGGAAAACTTTCCTTAATTACTTTTGCCAACGGTGGAGAAGTATAGTTAGTCTTAAAATCTGGCTCTATTCTACCTACTACATAGATATTTGCATAATTAGGATTAATCTGATCATAGCTGGTTTCATAACTATAATACATGGCTACTAAAATAAATGCAGCCAAAGCAATGGCTAAACCGCCAACATTTATAGCAGTTATCCCTTTGTTTCTCCAAAGGTTTCGCAAAGCGATTTTTAAGTTGAGTTTGAACATTTTTTGGTATTAAGTAGTTAGTAGCACGTAGTTAGTATATAGTATCGAGTATTTAGTATCAAGTATCAAGACTGTGAAGGGCTATGAAGTAAAGGGTTAGAGGGTTAGCATGGGTTAGCGACAGTTTGCAAGTATTTAGTAATTAGTATCAAGACTTTATATGGTTAATAATTATAGCCGTAGAAGTTTTGAGGGGGTGGGATGAAGTGATTAGTTTGCAAACTCAAAACCCTAATTCACTAGCATCTTCTCTAACCTTTTCCTAACCCACTAACCTTCTCTAACCTCTCCCCCTACTCATATTTCAAAGCATCAATCGGATTAGCTTTAGCCACTTTAACAGATTGAATGCTGACGGTTAAAATGGCAATCAAAAGCGATATGGTAATGGCAAGCGCAAATGGCCAAAACGATATGTCAATCCGATATTCGAATGCAGAAAGCCACTTACTAATAACCAGGTAAGCTACTGGAAAGGCAACCACATTGGCAATAGCCACGAGTTTGATAAAGTCTTTATTTAACAGCGTAAGGATATTAGCCGTACTTGCACCAAGAACTTTACGGATACTGATTTCTTTCTTGCGTTGCTCTGCCATAAAAAGGGCTAACCCCAATAATCCCAGGCAAGAAATGAAGATAGCAAAACCACCAAACCAGTTGGAAAGCGTGCCCAAAAGTTTTTCATCCTGAAATTTGACCTCGAAAGATTCATTTACAAATTTGCGGTTAACCGGGTAATTTGGTTCTATTTCCTTTACCAACTCCTCAATTTTTATCAATGAAGAACTTATATTTTGATTAGGGTTTAAACGGACTATTACTGCGGCTGCTCCCCATGTTGAACTTGGAAAAAATATCATTGGAGCTACTCTTTGATAGGCACTTTCCACTACAAAGTCTTTAATTACACCTACAATTTTCCTATCGTTATCCCAAAATTTGATTTTTGTTTCGACAGGATTTTTTAACCTCATCATCTTAACAGCTGCTTCATTAAGCATTACACTGTTGCTATCGTTTAAAGAATTTGTTAAAAATTCTCGTCCTGCCACAAGCTCTGTACCAATAGTCTTGATAAAATCACTTCCAATTCCTCTGTTATTAAAAAGAATTGATTCTTTAGGATTTTTTCCTTCCCAATAAACATCTATCGTATTATTTCCGCTTTCAGTAAGGTCCTGGCTAAAAAAAGTAACATCAGAAACCGCACCTGATTTCAATAATTTAGTTTTAAGTAGCTCAAGTTTAGCATGGTCTGCCATTTTACCTTGAACAGCAACCTGCACTAAACCATCCTTATTGTAGCCAATTGGTTTATTTTTTACATAATTAAGCTGCTGATAAATGACAGCCGTACACACAATTAAGCATGCTGCAAACACAAATTGCCCAACTACCAATACCTGTCTTACCGAAACGGATGAATCTGTTTTGATTTTTAAGCCTTTTAAAACCTTAATGGGCTCGAAAGATGATAAGTATAATGCTGGATAACTCCCGGCAATACACCCTGTAAAAAGCATTAAACCTAACAGCACCATCCAAAATGCAATACTTCTATAATCAATTGATAATTGAATATTTAATAAACTATTAAAGTATGGCAAACTGATTTCGACCAAGATGAAGGCTAAAACGGTTGCAATGAACGTGATGAGTAAAGACTCTAAAAAGAACTGACTAATTAACGATTTTCGATTTGAACCTATTGCTTTGCGAATACCCACTTCCTTTGCTCTTCGCTCAGAACGCGCTGTAGATAAATTCATGAAGTTTATGCAAGCAATTAATAAAATACAAAAGGCAAGCAATAAGAATATCTTCAATTGATCTATCTTACCACCAACAGGTTTACCATTTTCAAAATCAGCATATAAATGCCATTTGGTTAACGGATGCAATAAAGCCTCTGCTGTATTTTCTTTTTGGTTGCGTTTGTAAATGCCTTTCATTTCGGCATTAGCTTCATTAAAGTATTTATTGTCTTTTAATTGAACAACAGTTAAACACATGTTGTTGCCCCAATTACCCTGTTTTACCCAGGATTCTCTTTTTTCGAACAATGCCCAAGGCATTATACATTCAAAAACGATGCTGCTATTTGCTGGCACATCTTGTATTATCGCCTCTACTTTTAACACATCTTGGTTTTCTAGCTTTACGGTTTTATTAATGGGATCCTCATTTCCAAATAACTTTTCTGCAAAAGACTTGGTAAGAATAATGCTATTAACCCCTTCCAAGGCTTTTGCTGGATTGCCACGAATAAATTGATAATCAAATACTTTTGTAAAGTATTGGTCTGCAAAAACGGCCCTACTATTTATCCGCTTGTCACCAACTGTAATCAGTTTTGGATTTGGATAAGAGGAATGTGATGCATATTTCACCCCTGTAATTTTTTCCTGCACTTCCTTGGCCATTAAGTTTGGTGTCCAAGCCCAGCTAAAGGTTTTACCATTTGCAACAGAGCTTTGATAAACTACATAGGTTTTATCATGATTAATAAACTGCTTATCGTAACTCCATTCATATGCAACGTATAAAAGCAAAACCATACAACTGGCTAAGCCAATGGCTAAACCTCCGATATTGATCAAAGAGAATCCTTTGTTTCTCCAAAGGTTTCGCAAAGCGATTTTTAAGTTGAGTTTGAACATATTGGTATTGGGTAGTTAGTATATAGTATCGAGTATTTAGTATCAAGTATTAAGTATTAAGACTGTGGAGGGCCATGAAGTAATGGGTTAGAGGGTTAAAGTTTAGCATGGGTTAGCGACAGTTTGCAAGTATTTGGTATTTAGTATCAAGACTTTATATGATTAAAATTTATAGCCTTAGAAGTTTTTAGGGGGTAGAATGGACTGATTAGTTTGTAAACTCAAAACCCTAACTCACTAGCATCTTCTCTAATTTACTAACGCTTCTCTAACCTTTTCCTAACCCACTAAACCTTTTCTAACCTCTCCCCCCTATTCATATTTCAAAGCATCAATCGGATTAGCTTTAGCCACTTTTACAGATTGAATGCTGACGGTCAAAATGGCAATCAAAAGCGATATGGTAATGGCAAGCGCAAATGGCCAAAACGATATGTCAACCCGATATTCGAATGCAGAAAGCCACTTATTAATTACCAGGTACGCTACTGGAAAGGCAACCACATTGGCAATTGCCACGAGTTTGATAAAATCTTTATTTAAAAGTGTAAGGATATTAGCCGTACTTGCACCAAGAACTTTACGGATACTGATTTCTTTCTTGCGTTGCTCTGCCATAAAAAGTGCTAAACCCAATAATCCGAGGCAGGAAATGAAGATAGCAAAACCACCAAACCAATTGGAAAGCGTGCCCAAAAGTTTTTCATTTTGAAACTTGGCTTCAAATGACTGATTTACAAATCCTTTATCTACTGGATAATCTGGATTAATGTCCTTTACAATAGCATCCAACCTTGCGATGGATGAACTAACATTTTGACTTGGAGACAGCTTTATTAACATTACACCAACGCTGTTTAAGTAAGATGGATAAAAAACCATAGGGTCTACCTTTCGATATGGAGATTCGACAACAAAATCTTTCATGACACCAATGATTGTACATTTCCGATCGCCCCAGCTGATAACTGATCCAACAGGATTTTTCAATCCCATAATTTTTATGGCTGCTTCATTAAAAATTATATTGCTTGTATCTTTGAAGCCAGCTGAAAATTCACGGCCCGCAATCATTTTCGTACCAACCGTTTTAACGAAGTCGTTCCCTGTTCCTCGTTCATTGAATAATACTTTATCATTGGGATTTTTGCCCGGCCAACTTAAATCAGAAGTATTATTTCCACCATTTGCAAGACTCATACTAAATGTAGAAATATGAGTTGCCAGACCAGAATTCAACAGTTGCTGTTTAAGCAGTTCTTGTTTTTTACTGTTTTTTAAATTTCCCTGAATATATAGTTCAACAAGGTTGCTATTATTATAACCAATCGGCTTATTTTTAATATAGTTTAATTGCTGATAAATTACGGCTGTGCAAATGATTAAGCAGGCGGCAAAAACGAATTGGAAAACAACGAGTATTCTACGAATAGAAAATGTAGCACCGGTTTGTATTCCAAATCCTTTTAATACTTTCACTGGATCGAATGATGACAAAAAGAATGCAGGATAGCTCCCTGCAATTATTCCTGTAAATAAGACTAACCATAATAATGTGGCCCAATATTTCCAATTGTGATATTCGATCACCAGTTTAATATTAAGAAGATTATTAAAATATGGCAAGCTGATTTCCACTAAAATAAAAGCAATTATCGCAGAGATAAACGCCATCATCAAGCTTTCCAGTAGGAATTGATAAATAATAGATTTTCGGGAAGAACCAATAGCCTTGCGCACCCCAACTTCTCTCGCACGTTTTTCAGAACGTGCAGTCGATAGATTCATAAAGTTTACACAGGCTATTAAAAGAATACAAAAAGCTAACAAAAAGAAAATCCTTAGCTGATCTATTTTTCCACCAATCGTTTTACCGTTTTCGAACTCATTATAAAGATGCCATTCGGCAAAAGGATGGAGAAAAGATGTATTGGTGATATTTGATTGATTTCTTCTATAAATATTCTTAATGGTAGCATTGGCTTGATCTAATAAATTTGAATTCCGAAGCTGAACTAACGTTAAACAAAAATTACTTCCCCAACCATTTTTCAAAGTCCAGGGCTCTCTTTTTTCAAATAACTTCCAAGGCATAATATACTCGAAAACGATAGAACTGTTTGCAGGTAAATCATCTATCACAGCTTCTACTTTTAATACATCCTGGTTATCAAGCTTCAACGATTTATTGATGGGATCCTCTGAACCAAAAAGTTTTTTAGCTAATGATTTAGTCAGAATTACAGAATTTACATTATTTAAAGCCTTATCCGGATTGCCACTTAAAAAATGATAATTTAATATTTTAAGAAAAGACGGGTCTGCAAATAAACTTATACTCTTGATTTTTTTATCTCCATAACTTATTAGTTGTTGATTTGGATAGGTTGAGCGAGCAGCATACTCTACTTCAGACATATTATCGGCAATGTTTGGAGCGAGTAAACCTGGAGTCCATGCCCAACTAAATGTTTTACCATTTGCTTCCATATTTGTATAAGCAACATATGTTTTAGCGTAATTTTTATATTGCCTATCATAACTATACTCGTAATTAATGTACAAAAGCAAAACCATGCAGCTAGCCAGTCCAATAGCCAATCCACCTATATTAATTAACGAAAATCCTTTATTTCTCCAAAGGTTTCGCAAAGCGATTTTTAAGTTGAGTTTGAACATATTAGTATTGGGTAGTTAGTATATCGTATCGAGTAGTTAGTATCGGGTATTTAGTATCAAGTATCAAGACACTAGCAAATCGCTTAAGTCTTAAATTATTATTTTTCGCATTAATTTATTCGCCACAATCTTCGGCTTTAGTCTTTCGTCCTTGCTCTTTCATCCTTGCTCTTTCATCCTTCAAAGCGCCTACCTAAATCTCCCCATCCAGGAAGATTTTTAGGAAGACTTATCATTAACTAAACTAAAATTTTTCGTCTGAGCTTATGGAATTGAAAGGTCATTGTTAGGAAGATGGGGAATGAAAACCCTCAACTATTTACCTTCCAGCTTATATCAGTTCCTCGTTTCTACTTTTATTTATTTTTTCAGAAATCACATGGCCATCTTTGAGGTTGATGATTCGGTTTGAAAAACTTGCATCGTGACTGGAGTGCGTTACCATTACGATAGTGGTTCCGGTTTCATTTAACTCACAAAGCAATTCCATTACCTCGTTACCATGCGAACTATCCAGGTTTCCGGTAGGCTCATCGGCTAAAACCAATTTTGGCTTAGTTACCAAAGCCCTCGCTACGGCAACCCGCTGTTGCTGTCCGCCGGATAATTGCTGAGGAAAGTGTCCGCTTCGGTTTACAATATTCATCCTTTCAATGATTTCATTCACCAATTTTTTGCGTTCATCTCCCGGAATTTTATTATAAATTAATGGTAGTTCGATATTTTCAAAAACCGTTAGTTCATCAATTAAATTGAAGTTTTGAAAAACGAAACCCATGTTTCTTTTTCTGAAATTGGACCGTTCTCTATCATTTAAAGTTAGCAGTTCGGTATCAATAAATTTGTAACTTCCACTTTCAGGCTTATCCAACAGACCCATTACATTCAGCAGCGTTGATTTTCCACAACCTGATGGCCCCATTATAGATACAAACTCTCCTTCTTTTACATGAAGATTGATTCCATTTAGTGCAGTAGTTTCTACTTCTTCAGTTTTGTAAACTTTTTCCAGATTTTCTATTTTGATCATAGCGTTTTAATATCAAGTATTTAGTATCAGGTATTTAGTATCAAGTATCAAGACCTGAGTATTTTTATTAATTCTTTATTGGCAAGTATTTAGTATCAGGTATCAAGACTTGAATATATTTCCTAACTTGTATTCCTATTTTTAAAAACTCCCAACTCCCAACTCCCAACTCCCAACTCCCAACTCATCCATTACATCTCTACTTACTAATCTCTACCTGATCATATTGATTAAACTGATCGTAAGAAGAAGTAATCACTTCATCACCTTTGACCAAACCATCCAATATTTCATAATACAGGTAATTTTTTCTTCCAATTTTTACATTTTTCTTAGTGGCTTTGCCATTATTTACCACAAATACCCAAGATCCGCCGGTGCTCTGGAAAAATTGACCTTGTGCTAAAAGCAATGATTTGCTATTATCAGACAAGGTAAGTTTGGTTTGCAGCGATAAACCGCGACGTAAACCCTCAGGCGACGGTCCTTTAAAGACCATTTCTACCTGAAACTGACCAGCTGTAACTTCTGGAATAACTTTACTTACAGCTAAGTTGTATGTTTTACCATTAAATTCGCAGCTCGCTGTTTGCCCTTCTTTCACCCGGTTGATGTAATATTCATCAACTCCGGCCTGTAATTTATAACCTTGCAAAACATCTATTTTACCAATCATTTCATTGGAAGTATAAGATTTCCCAGTCACCGGATCGTATGAAGACAATTTACCTGAAACTGGTGCCTTAATCGTCATGTTTTCAATATTTTTACGGATCATTTCTAAACTTTCATTCATTTGATTCATCGATTGATCAATCTGGGAAAGCTGCATTTTACGACTTTGATTCTCCTGTTTAATCGCTTGTCTTACAATCTTCAGCTTGCCCTGATAATATTCATAATCCTGAACAGACTTATTAAATTCCTGAAGCGTGATTACTTTTTTAATATATAAAGTACTATCTAATCTATATTGGCGGGTAGCTGTACGTAAATTGTTTTCAACATCAAGCACATCCTGGTTTAAAATTCTTTGATTTTGCTCTAAATCTAACCTTGATTTACGCAACTGATTAATTTGCTCTGTTGCTGCAGTTTGTTGTGAAGTGTATCCCAACATTGCATTTGAATTCGCAATCCTTAATAAGGGAGTTCCTTTTACCACTGATGCACCATTTTCTGTAAAGATTTCTGCAACAGTCCCCCCCTCTGCCGAACTTACAATAACAGACGTTAACGGAACAACACTAGCATTTAATAAAACAACATCCTCAAAATCTCCATACTGCACTTTACTAATGGTTAGTTTTTCAGCATCGGCACTATAAGTTTTCTTAAGCGATAAGGTATAGCCGTAAAGTACAATTGCTATAAAAACTACCGCGCCACCGAGCATCATCAGGGTTTTTGTGGTAAATCTTTTTTTCTCTATTTTTTTATCCATTGTTCGGTACTACTGTTCGGTTTCCCTTAAGCCAAGCTTGTGCCAATCGAAAATAAGATAATTAACCTACTGAAAAACAATTAGTTGCAATTTACGATCACATTTACATGTTCATTATCGAACAGTTAATGTACGGCAACGGACAGTTTTATTAATTTTACCCACCAGCCACCCAAAGGAGCAGTTACAGGCGAAGTTAAATAGCGGGAGCTAAAAAAGTTGTAAAAATACATTTATCATAAACATAGAATTTAAGTTTCCCCTTTAGGAGCAGAAGCGTTGGATAAAAGTTTTACGCTTTATATAATACAACTTACATGAACGACAGAAATTCAGGTTCCCCTTTAGGGGCGGAGGGCTTAGACGCCACCGTATTAATTATTGATGATGATGATGACATTCTATTGAGTGCCAGGTTATTCCTTAAGCAACAGGTAAAGCAAGTAATTACGTGCAAATCGCCTAAAGAGATTAACGTTTTATTAAGTAAAAACGAAGTGGATATCATTTTGCTGGATATGAACTACCAGAAAGGTGCCAGCGACGGACGGGAAGGGTTATATTGGCTGGAACACATTTTATCAATTGATAAGGATTATGTGGTCATTTTAATGACGGCTTTTGGAAACGTCGAACTCGCTGTAAAGGCAATTAAAAATGGTGCAACGGATTTCATTTTAAAGCCATGGGAAAATGAAAAACTTTTCGCTACCATTTCTGCTGCTTCCAAATTGCGGGAATCAAACAGAAAAGTTAAGAAACTCGAGAAAATCCATACTTCCTTACAAAAAGATATGACCAGGGGTTTCGAGAATATTGTTGGTGAGGCAGAGGGGATTAAACAACTTCAAAACACTTTGATGAAAGTAGCGCCAACAGATGCGAATGTTTTGATTTTGGGGGAGAACGGAACCGGTAAACAAGTTTTTGCTTACGAAATACATGGAAATTCCCAGCGAAAAAACCAAGTATTTATGCATGTGGATTTAGGCTCGTTAAATGAAAATTTATTCGAAAGTGAACTTTTTGGTTATGCTAAGGGTGCTTTTACTGATGCGAAGGAAGATAAACCCGGCAGGTTTGAATTGGCAGATGGTGGGACTATCTTTTTAGATGAGATTGGAAATTTGACACTTCCCCTTCAGGCAAAACTGTTAAGCGTTTTGCAAAACAGAACAGTAACCCGCTTAGGTGAAAGCAAAGAGCGGAAAGTGAATGTTAGGTTAATTACAGCAACGAATATGCCCTTGAATGATATGGTTGCTAAAAATACATTTAGGCAGGATTTACTTTTCCGGATTAATACCGTTGAACTTTTACTGCCACCTTTACGTCAGCGAGGAAGAGACATCTTACTGTTAGCAAATTATTTTATGCAGGTTTTTAGCACAAAGTATCATAAAGAAAACCGAAGTTTAAGCCATAAAGCTGAAGACATTCTTCTACATTATAAATGGCCAGGAAATGTAAGGGAATTGCAGCATGTGTTGGAAAGAGCAGTGATTATGAGCGATGGACGGGAAATTACCGAAGAAGACTTACAGCTTAGCCCACAGCGTTTTGCGCAAAATAATTCAATTCCAGATGAAATGGCGCTTGGAGATATGGAGAAAATGATGGTACAAAAAGCGATCGATAAACACAAAGGAAATATTTCAAAAGCCGCAGCAGAATTGGGTTTAACACGTGCAGCTTTATACAGAAGAATTGAGAAATTTGGAATCTAGCTCAAAGCGGAAAGACTAAAGCAGAAAGCTTTGATCTTTTAGCTTGAGCTTTTAGCTTTAAAAACATGTTTTACAAACGCTTTACCTTTCGCTTAATCTTTCGGCTGCTAATCATCAATTTACTTGGTTATCTCCTCTTCTATCTTATCAAAAACACCCAACTTTGGTTTACCATTATTGGCGTAGGTCTAATTTTTATCGGAACTATTATTTCGCTTTACTATTACATTAACGAAATTCGCTCAGATATTAAGCGCTTTATCTTAGCCGTAAAAACGCGTGACCATACCTTAAATTTTAAAAATAAGGCCACTAAAGGAAGCTTCCCCGAATTATATGAATCTTTCGGCGACATCCTCCAGGTGCACAAGCAAATCCGCTTGGAGCAGGAAGCCATGTTTCAACTCATTAAAACCATTCTGGAACAGGTTCCCGTTGGCGTAATCGTAATTAATGCGACAGTTAATGATAACAAACATCAGGAAATTGCTTTTTTTAATCAAGCGGCGTCCAATCTTTTAGGCGTACCAGCCTATAAATACTGGCATCGTTTAAAACAGCATTTACCCGCTTTTGCCAATGAAATTGATCAGATTCCAAATGGTGGAAAACGTTTTCTGGAATTGAAAATCAACGAAAAATTTATTCAGCTTTCCACAGAAGTTATTCCCCTTAACCTCTATGGAAAAAATTATACCATCCTTAGTTTTCAAAACATTAAAGATGAAATTGAGCAAAAGGAAACTGAGGCGTGGAATAGATTGATCGGTGTGATTTCGCATGAAATTTTAAATTCCATCACGCCAATCAGTTCATTATCAGATACGATCAACAGCATGGTAACTGATAAAGAAAATCTCGATCAAGATGAAATGGAAGATTTGAAAACAGCCTTACAAACCATCAAACGCCGATCTGCGGGTCTTTTAGATTTCGTTAAAGATTACCGGCTTATAGCAGAGTTGCCAACTCCAAATCTCGAATCGCACACCATCGGCGAAATTTTGAGGCATATTAAAGTCCTGATGCAACCTTTTGCCAAGGTCAAAAATGTGTTGTTAGATGTGGAACAAACCAGTTCTAAAATCACAGTCCAGCTTGATTTAAAACTGGTTGAACAGGCGCTGATCAACCTGATTACCAACAGTATTTATTCCGTTGAAGAAAAGGAAACCCCACATATCATCGTGAGTTATCGATTGGAAAACACCAAACTATATATTGATGTAACAGATAATGGCAATGGTATTGAAGTGGCAGACTTAGAAAAGATTTTTGTTCCCTTTTATACAACAAGAAGAAATGGTTCAGGTATCGGTTTAACCATCAGCCGCAACATTATGAAAATGCACAGGGGAAGTATCGAAGTGGTATCTGTACCGAACGAAAAAACTACTTTTTCGTTGGTTTTTAACTATGTGTAAATCCTGATCATTCAAATTTAAATACCAGATTTAAACTTAAGTTCTTACACCTCTACGTTTTAAAAAGTAATCAATTAAAAATTCCGGTTAAAATCATTTGAATGTTTTTTTAACCTAAAAATTCAAACAAAATCAATTTTAAGGGCTTTTATTTATGTGGATACAACAAATACAAGCATGAAGACAGTTATAATATCGAACAGACTACCCGTTAAAATCATTGAAGAAAACAACGAGTATACCTTCATCCCAAGTGAAGGAGGACTTGCTACAGGCCTTGGAGACGTTTATAAAACAGGCAACTCCATCTGGATCGGATGGCCGGGAATTGAAGTACCGGAAGAAAGACAACAAGAAGTAATAGATAAACTCTCCGCCCTCAACCTCTACCCTGTATTCCTCACGCAGGAAGAAATTAATCTCTATTATGAAGGCTTTTCAAACGAAGTTTTATGGCCAGTTTTTCATTACCTCGTAACCTACGCACATTACGAACAAAGTTATTGGGATTGCTACAAATCAGTAAACAATAAGTTTGCAAAGGCAGCATTAAATGTACTCTCAAAAAAAGATAAAATATGGATTCAGGATTATCAACTCCTGCTATTATCTGGAGTGCTACGGGAAAAATTACCGCAGTCTACCATTGGTTTTTTCCAGCATATCCCCTTCCCATCATATGAAATATTTAGATTAATCCCCTGGCGGGATGAATTACTAAACGGCATGTTGGGTGCAGATTTAATTGGTTTCCATACTTATGATGATGTTCGCCATTTTATAAGCACGGCTACCAGGTTACTTCCTGTAAATTCATCAGCCAATATCTTAAATAGTAACGAAAGGCAAATAGTGGTCGAAGCTTTCCCAATGGGGATTGATTTTGATAAATTTTCTAATCTGACTGCCTATGATGAAGTTCAAAAAGAAATTGAATACTTCCGTAATGGTAAGGAAGACATGAAAGTAATTCTGTCTATTGATCGCCTGGATTATAGTAAAGGAATTCTAGAACGTTTAAAAGCATTGGAATTACTGCTTCAGGTTCATCCAGAATATATTGGCAAAATAGAACTTTATATGATTGTGGTTCCCTCAAGAGATACAGTTCCACAATACAGGGATTTAAAAGAACAGATCGACCAGTTTGTTGGCAATTTGAATGCCCGGTACCGCTCTATCAACTGGATTCCTGTTAACTATTTCTACCGTTCCTTTCCAATTGAAGTTTTATCAGCACTTTACGCTACTGCAGACATCTGTTTGGTTACGCCCATGCGTGATGGTATGAATTTAGTAAGTAAGGAATATGTAGCCAGTAGAAATCGCAACGATGGCGTGCTGATTTTAAGCGAAATGGCCGGTGCATCTAAAGAGCTTACAGATGCCGTGATTGTAAACCCGAACAACTTAGGCGATATTATGGAGGCTATTGTTTTAGCCCTCAAAATGCCGTTAGCAGAACAACAAGCCCGCATGAAAGCCATGAGGGGTATTGTAGAAAAATTCAATGTTAAACATTGGGTAAATAATTTTATTTTAAGACTAGACGAAGTGAAAGATTCTCAAAACTCATTATTAACAAAACATGCCGTACATTCCATTAAAGAAGTGATCAGCGTAGAATATAACCTTACAGAAAACAGGGTTTTGTTTCTCGATTACGATGGAACTCTTGTAGACTTCTCCGGAAACATTGATGATGCATCTCCGGATGAGGAACTTTATAATTTGATTTCCAAATTGACAGCAGATCCATCAAATACAGTTGTTATTATCAGCGGAAGAAGAAATGAGACCTTGGAAAAATGGTTTGGACATTTAAAAGTTGATTTAATTGCAGAACATGGTGCATGGCAAAAAGCTTATGGTGATAAATGGAATTGCCTTCCGCTTCTCACCGATCAATGGAAACAAGAAATGAAATCAATTCTGGAAACCTATACCGATAGAACACCAGGATCTTTCATCGAAGAAAAAAGTTATTCTTTGGTTTGGCATTACCGCAAAGCGGAAGAAGGATTAGGCGACTTAAGAGCGAATGAGATTGTAAGTCATTTAAAAATTCTGGCTGCAGACAAAGGTTTGCAACTAATGCCAGGAAATAAAGTGATTGAGTTTAAAAATATGGAAGTGAATAAAGGCAAAGCTGCACTAAATTGGCTTTATGGTAAGCAACCAGATTTTATTCTCGCACTGGGTGATGATCATACCGATGAAGATATTTTCAGGGCCCTACCTAACGATGCGTTTACAATCAAAGTTGGCAACAATATTTCTGAAGCGAAGTATTACCTGAATGATTATAAAGAGGTAAGAAATCTGCTATGGAGTTTGATTAAGGATGAGGTTACAGAAATTCATTAATTTATATCAAGATTTGTCATGCTGAGTTTGTCGAAACGCCCTAGATTTTTTTTCAGGTCCTTCGAAAGGCTCAGAATGACATTATACTTTCGGTTTGGCGTCAGGTACGTTAACAACTGCAAATCTTAAACTTAGTTTTTTTATCTGTAGCGCTTGATTCTTATATGTTATAGCTTAAAAGAGTGAACCACCTAAGACATATAAGAAAATATAGACTTTGGTGCGTTAGTCTGAACGCCTAGCTTACAGCAAAAATTTTGAGCATTTAGACCTTTGGAATCTACATGTTCAAGTTATCATTTTTCTAATTAATAATCTCTGTATGTACTAACGTAGATTTTAGGCTATCGAGCTTCAATGTCTATATGTCTTACATGGTTACCATTTTTTCCTAATCTTTATCTTTAGGTGCTAAACTTAGTTTGTAGACAAAGCGCTTAATTCTTCTATGTTATAAATTAAAAAGTGAACCACCTAAGACATATAAGAAAATATATGTTTTGGTGCGGTAGTCGGAACGGTAGGCTACAATCAAAATTTTGGAACATTTAGACCTCTGGAATCTTATATGGTTAAGTTATCATTTTCCCTTATTACTCATTTTCAGGAAATTGGCGTAGTTTTTTAGGCTATCGAGCTTCAATATCTATATGTCTTATATGGTTACCATTTTTCCTACTTGCTTATCTTTAAGTGTTAAACGTAGTTTTTTAGCCATAGCGCTTAATTCTTGTATGTTATAGATTAAAAAAGTGAACCACCTAAGACATATAAGAAAATATAGACGTTGGTGCGTTAGTCTGAGCGACACTACTACAATCAAAATTTTGGAACATTTAGATCTTTGGAATCTTACATGGTTAAGTTATCATTTTTCTTCATCATTAATTTTTAGACAACTAACCTAGTTTTGTAGGCTATCGAGCTTCAATATCTATATGTCTTACATGGTTACCATTTTTCCTAATTGCTAATAGAAGATTCTTTATTGCATAAAAACCAAGATAATTGATATTTCCATAAACAGTTGGTTAAACGCTCGTCTTGCTGAACCTGATTCAGCATCCTTATTTGAAGCGCTTCACTATTTACTTCAGCTGAACCATTTTATCTTTAGTGTATCATCATTTCGGTTTTGGGAAACACGACCGATAGATAAGCAAAAAAAATCCCGCATATACAGGAGATCACTGCAGAAAAATCTGCAGGAATCACCTAAACATGCGGGAAAATTTTGTCCCTATCGCTACAAAAATATTGGTCTGTCTAATTTAATTGCAATGCGATGTGCCGCATTCATTAAACCAACGTGGCTGTATGCCTGAGGGAAATTTCCCCATTGACTACCCGTTTTGGCATCAACATCTTCGCTAAAAAGCAATAAATGATTACAATATTTAATAATATTCTCAAATTCTTTAATAGCTTCATCAACCCTGCCTACACAAGCCAGCGCCTCTACGTACCAAAAAGCACAGATCAGGAAAGTAGTTTTAGGTTTTCCGAAATCATCAGCATGTAAATACCTGTAGAACAAACCATCTTCTGTTTTAAGTTCCTTTTCCAGTGCAATCAAATGGTCTTTAGCACGGTCTGAAGCAGGATCAAGATAATTCATCATAATCAGTTGTAAGGTACTGGCATCTAAATAAGGGCTACCAACTGCATTAGTATAAACCTTTCGCTCGGGATCATAACAAGCCTCGATGTGCGCCGCAGCTTTATCTATTAAAATCTGTGCCCGTTGTTCGAAATCCTGATTACCGATCGTTTTGGCCATTTTTAAAGCCGCATGTGCGCCAGCCCACTGAAATAAATTACTATAGCAGTGCACATTAGCAATATTTCTAAATTCCCAGATACCCGCATCCTTTTCATCGATAGTTCTTTCAATTTTAGACAGCACACTTTCAATCCATTTAACGGAATCACTGCGCTCTGAAAACACAAAACGATGATCAGTGTAAAGGGGTAACATCGATGTTAAAACCTGTCCGTAAATATCATTCTGAATGTGTTCGTAGGCCTGATTACCAATCCGGATAGGCTTTTCACCTTTATAACCCTCTAAATGATCTAAAGTAGTTTCGATAATCTCCCTTTCCCCTGCAATGCCGTATAAAGGCTGATAACGCTCATCTTCATTATGAGAAATATCAGAGAGGTAATTGAAATACTTCTCCATTTCTTCAAAATGACCGATATGATTTAAAGAAGTAAGCACATAATGAGAATCTCTTAACCAGCAATAACGGTAATCCCAATTTCTGGTACTTCCTGGAGACTCTGGCAAACTCGTGGTACTTGCGGCAATAATTGCACCTGTATCTTCATATTGATGAATTTTCAGAACCAATGCAGAACGAATTACAAGTGGCTGATAAAAACCGGCAATGGTAGAGTGTTTAATCCACAACCTCCAATAACCAATTGTTTCCCTTAGAAAGTTTTCTGCTGTGCTAACAATAGGTGCTTCCAAATCTTGTCCATACGTCATGATCAGGTATTTGGTTTCATTTAGCACAAATGCCTTTTCGTCAATAATATAGGTTAAGGATACATTGGTACTTAATCGGATATTCTCATCACAACCTAAATAATCGATGTGGTTACTGCCGCGACTGGCCCTCATTCTTCCTTTGCCATAATCGCAAACCGGCTGACATTTTATGGTTACCCGGGGATTGCCTTCTAAAGGTTCAATTTTCCTGATGAACATGAGGGGTTTAAAATATCGCTCATGAAGCCTAAAGCGTGGTGCAAAATCCGTAATGCGGTACTTTCCGTCTTCAGCGGTGATTTCTGTTCTTAATACATTCGTGTTTTCGATATAATACTGTGTTGAACTGTATTCGCCTTGTGGAAGGATGGAGAATTCGCCGCCTTTGTTTTTATCCAATAAACTTCCAAATACAAAAGGGCTATCAAAACGAGGCCAGCAGAGCCAAGAGATATCAGTATTTTTATTTACGTGTGCTATAAATGCACAATTTCCTATTATTCCAGTTTGATAAAGATGCTGTTCAGCCATAAGCTATTTTTATGTGTTTATGAACTAACAAGCTTTTGCCAAAAATGTTGGCAGGAATGTAAAAAAGCTCTTTTTTATCGGCTAACTTATCATGAGGCCTATTACTATACTTTGTATTTAAGCCTGATTGAAGCGGAAATCTTTTTTGTTAAACGTATATTCCTTTTCCCGTAAAGAACTAACAAAAAAATTGCAGCAAAAAGCAGGGTTACCTGCCGCCATTAACTCAGTGCTGCTCACTTTCAAAAATAATTAAAACCCTAACCTCTTAAATCAAAATAACAGTAAAAAGTTACAAAACTCCATCTCTACTGAATTTTTACCGCAACGTTCTGTATAGCAATAGCTAAATAAAAATGTTGTTTATCACAGGTTATTTCAACTAAAAATAAATTTCCGAATAAGCGCTAATTTAAAAACAATTACTAACTTAACACAGTTATCTACACCAAATATTTGATGGAAATTATACATATAAGCGCCGAGTGTTACCCTGCTGCAAAAGTTGGCGGATTAGCTGATGTAGTTGGGGCTTTACCGAAATACCAGAATAAAATCGGCCACATTGCCAAGGTGGTTGTTCCGGCCTACGATACAAAATTTATTAGAGAAAGCGAGTTTGAAGTAGCTTATGATGCCTGGTCTAATTATGGAAATAATCATTTTCAATACCGGGTTTTTAAAGAGAAGACCAACAAATTAGGTTTCGATCTATACCTTGTCCATATTCAAGGTTTAACCGATCGGCCAAATGTGTATGGTTATGATGATGATACGGAACGATTTGTTGCTTTTCAGATTGCAACACTAGACTGGATTGCCCAGTGGGAGCACCGTCCTGATATTATTCATTGTCATGATCACCATACCGGCTTAGTTCCCTTTATGGTCTCAAATTGCCTAAAATATCAGGCCATTAGTAAAGTTCCTACTGTTTTAACGATTCATAACGCACAATATCAAGGTCAGTTTGGCTGGGATAAGCTTTATTATTTACCAGCTTTTGATTTATGGAAAGGTGGATTATTGGGATGGAAAGATTCCATTAATCCTTTAGCTGCTGCAATTAAATGTGCATGGCGGGTTACTACAGTTTCACCTAGTTATATGGAAGAAATGATGTATAACGCACGTGGACTTGAAAGCCTTTTAAGACAGGAACGCTGGAAGTCTGTTGGCATTTTAAATGGAATTGATACCGAGGTCTGGAATCCGCAAACAGACCCAATGCTGGGCAAAAATTACAATCTAAAAACGTTAGAAAGTGGTAAAGCTGCAAACAAAAAAGCACTTTGTGATGTTTTTCAATTAGATCCTTCAAAAGCACTCTTTACTTTTATAGGGAGGTTGGTTGATGAAAAAGGTGCTGATTTACTGCCTGATATTTTTTACAGCGCACTTCAGCAACATGGAGATGATATTAATATTTTGATTTTAGGATCTGGGGATACCGAAATAGAAGGGCGGTTGAATCAAATAAAAGATTATTACAGTGAAAAATATAATGCCTACATCGGGTACAATGAAAAAGTTTCGCACGAGATGTATGCAGGTGCAGATTTTCTGTTAATGCCATCACGGGTTGAGCCTTGTGGTTTAAACCAACTTTATGCATTGCGTTATGGAACAGTTCCTATTGTACGCAGGGTTGGTGGCTTAAGAGATACAGTGATCGACATTGGTGATGGTGGATTTGGAATCTGTCATGATCAAACCACTGTATGGGATGTAACACACGCTATAAGTCGGGCATTAGCATTATACAATGATAAGAAAGCCTTTAAAACGGTTCGGAAGACAATGATGAAGATAGATCATTCCTGGGATCAGGCAGCGACAAATTATATAGATTTATACCAAATATTAAAATAAGCTTAAACATGACTGATAAAGTTTTAGGCGTTATCCTTGGCGGTGGCCAGGGCTCTAGACTATCGCCACTTACACAAACACGTTCTAAACCTGCAGTTCCAATTGCTGGTAAATATAGGCTTGTGGATATTCCAATTTCCAATTGCTTAAATTCGGGTATTCATCGCATGTTTGTATTAACACAATTTAACTCGGCATCTTTAAATAAGCATATTAAAAATACGTATCACTTTAGCCATTTCAGTACAGCTTTCGTAGATATTCTTGCGGCAGAGCAAACGGTTCAAAATGCTGGCTGGTTCCAAGGAACGGCAGATGCAGTACGCCAATGTATGCACCACATTGTTTCACATGAGTTTGATTATATTTTAATTCTTTCCGGCGATCAACTATACCAGATGGATTTTAAAGATATGATTGAAAAACATATCGAAGCAAAAGCAGAAATTACCATTGCAACGATACCGGTTACGGCAAAAGACGCTACTGATTTTGGTATCTTAAAAGCTGATGAGGAAAACATGATTACCTCTTTTACTGAAAAACCTAAGGTAGGTTTAGAGGCATGGGTGTCAGATACAGGTGCAGAAATGCAGGCTGAAGGTCGAAATTTTCTGGCCTCTATGGGTATTTACGTTTTCAATCGTGAATACCTAATCAACATCCTGAATGATAATGAAGATGAAAAAGATTTTGGTAAAGAAATTTTGCCAAGAGCAATCAACGAAAGCCGGGTTTTAAGTTATCAGTATGAAGGCTACTGGACAGATATCGGTAATATCTCTTCATTCTTTGAAGCCAACCTTGGCTTAACTGATGAAATCCCTAAGTTCAACATGTTTGACAGCAATCATACGATCTTTACAAGGGCGAGGATGCTTCCACCTTCTAAAATCTCAGGAACAACTTTAGAGAAAGCTATCATTGCAGAAGGTTGCATTGTGCAAGCCAGTAGAATTGAACATGCAGTATTAGGTATCAGAGCGCGGATTGGTAAAGATACAGTAGTAACTAATGCTTATGTGATGGGTAGCGACAGGTACCAAACCCTTGAAGAAATTCAATCTGAAACTGAAAAAGGAAATTCTTTAATCGGTATCGGCGATAGATGTTACATCAACAACGCTATTATTGATAAGAATTGCCGCATTGGTAATGATGTAAAAATTAATGGCGGACCACATTTAGAAGATGGTGATCATGAACTTTATGCAGTTAAGGATGGTATTGTGGTGGTAAAAAAAGGGGCAGTTCTGCCTAGTGGAAGTGTAATTTAATACGATCTATTAATCTCATATAGCAGCCAGTTTGATCCATTCAGACTGGCTTTTTTTGTGCTTCATATTTATATTGATTAGCAGCAACATATTTTATACTAGTCTATAGTTGTGGTCTCACCAACCTACCTAGATTGCCTAGAATTAATTTTCGATTGAAGAGCTACCAATCGATAATTGAACCTGACCACTTGCTATCAAAACTAAAAAACCGCAAGGCTTTCACCTGCGGTTTTACAACAAAACAAATAATATGGTTTAGGTTAATTATTAATACTCTTCAGCAATAATTTCATAGAAATCTCTGATCGGTTGAAATTGTGGATGCAATGAAACGACATCACCAAATACCAATAGTGCTGGTGCCTGAATTCTTTTATCTTCTACCACTTCTGCAATGGTATCTACAATTCCGATTGCAATTTTTTCATCTTTAGAAGAACCATTCTGAATCACTGCCACTGGCAATAAACCTTTGTTCTCACCTTGAAAGATCGCTGCAATTTCTTTTACTTTCTCAATACCATTTAAAACAACAATCGTTGCTTTGGTTTTTGCAGCAATGTATAAATCTTCAGAAATTTCGCCTTTAGAATTTGTTCCTGTTACAGCCCAAAAACTCTCGCTTAAATCTTTATAGATCATTGGAATCTTTTGCAAGCTTGGCGCACCAGTTGCACTAGAGATTCCGGGTATAATTTCAGTTGGAATGCTGTAGGATTCGGCTGCATCTATTTCTTCGTAACCTTTTGCAAAGAAAAATGGGTCACCACTTTTTAAACGAACCACATGACCATAGTTTAAAGCATAGTCGACGATCAGTCTATTTACGGCTTCCTGAGAAAAATCCTCGTCGTCTGTCCGCTTACCTACATACACTTTAGGAATACCTTCTGGCGCATAACACAATAAAGCTTCGTTCACATTTGCATCATATAATACAACATCTGCTGTTTTTAATGCCTTAACTCCTTTTAAACTAAACAGATCAGGATCACCAGGTCCCGCACCTACTAGTGTAATTTTTGGTTCAATGTTCGCTTTTTCTACTTTATTTAAAATCATGTCAGAAAATTTTAGCTCGTTTTTAATCTTATTAATTAAACAAATATATAAAGTCTATAGAAATTGTAGTAATTTATTTTAAAATAATTTTAATTAGTGTTATAATGCAACCGCTTTACGCTGGTCAGGATTTATAATCCTGACAGTTCTTACTAAGGATTTTTAATCCTTAAAGCGAATTCGATTTAGATTAATTCAAACTGATAGACTGCTAAAATGAAGCTGTTGAGTTGTTATGGTGGATTAAAAATCCACAGTTACACAAGTCCGGAAAAAATTTCCGGACTAACGTAAGATCGTGGTAATTTATTTAGAATCATTTAATTAGTGTTTTTGTGAAACCGTTTTATGTTATTCGTCTTCAGTCTACGCTGGTCAGGATTTATAATCCTGACGTATCTTACTAATGATTTTTAATCCTTAAAGCAAATTCGATTCAGATTATTCAAACTGATAGACTGCTAAAATGAAGCTGTTGAATTATTATAGTGGATTAAAAATCCACAGTTATACAAGTCCGGAAAAGATTTCCGGACTAACGTAAAAACAATCTTAATTAGTGTTTTTATGCAATCGTTTTTTGTTGTTCGTTTACGCTGGTCAGGATTTATAATCCTGACGTATCTTACTAAGGATTTTTAATCCTTGAAGCAAAGAAGATTTAGATTAATTCAAATTGATAGACTGTTAAAATGAAGGCGTTGAGTTATTACGGTGGATTAAAAATCCACAGTTATATAAGTCCGGAAAAGATTTCCGGACTAACGTAAAAATAATCTTAATTAGTGTTTTTGTGAAACCGTTTTTTGTTATTCGTCTACGCTGGTCAGGATTTATAACACTGAAAGGTATTACTAAGGATTTTTAATCCTTAAAGCAAATTCGATTTAGATTTATTCAAATTGATAGACAGTTAAAATGAAGCTGTTGAACTATTATGGCGAATAAAAATCCACTATTATACAAGTCCAGAAAAGATTTGCGGACTAACGTAAAAATAATCTTAATTAGTGTTTTTATGCAACCGTTTTATGTTGTTTGCCTTCAGTCTACGCTGGTCAGGATTTATAATCCTGACGTATCTTACTAAGGATTTTTAATCCTTAAAGCAAATTCGATTCAGATTAATTCAAACTAATAGACTGTTAAATGAAGCTGTTGAATTATTAGGGTGGATTAAAAATCCACAGATATACAAGTCCGGAAAAGATTTCCGGACTAACGTAAAAATAATCTTAATTAGTGTTTTTATACAACCGTTTTTTGTTGTTCGTTTACGCTGGTCAGGATTTATAATCCTGACAGATCTTACTAAGGATTTTTAATCCTTAAAGCAAGTTCGATTTAGATTAATTCAAACTGATAGAATGTAAAAGTGAAGCTGTTGAATTATTATGGTGGATTAAAAATCCAAAGTTATATAAGTCCGGAAAAGATTTCCGGACTAACGTAAAAACAATCTTAATTAGTGTTTTTATGCAACCGTTTTATGTTGTTCGTCTACGCTGGTCAGGATTTATAATCCTGACGTATCTTACTAAGGATTTTTAATCCTTGAAGCAAATTTGATTTAGATTGCTTTAAACTATAGAGTGTTAAAATGAAGCTATTGAGTTATTACGGTGGATTAAAAATCCACAGTTATACAAGTCTGGAAAAGATTTCCGGACTAACTTAAAAATAATCTTAATTAGTGTTTTTATGCAACCGTTTTATGTTGTTCGTCTTCTGTCTACGCTGGTCAGGATTTATATTCCTGACAGATTTTACTAAGGATTTTTAATCCTAAAAGCAAATTCGATTCAGATTAATTCAAACTGATAGAATGTAAAAGTGAAGCTGTTGAATTATTATGGTGGATTAAAAATCCACAGTTAACGTAAGACAGTTTCGTAACTAAAAAAGCAACGATATTGGGAGAAAGATTCGTTTTCCCGGCTTTCAACTTTGGTCTCTAAGCTTTAAGCTTGCCTCCTATTTACAAGGAACTTCCTGAAAAGTAAACTTACCTGCATCATAATTAATCGGTTTTCCTTTAACAAAATATGATCTGCCCAGTGTGGTTTCAATTTGAGCAACCCCCATAATCAGTTTGCCATCCTTTTTCAGGAAAGCCAAAGGATTTGTGAATGCTCTGGTAGTGTCGCTTCCTGTATTAAAACGATAATCAACAAATAACGTATCGCCATGAAACTTTCCATTAATCTCGCCACTGTTTTTTGGTTTATTACCATATTTAATTAATAATGAGCCGGTAACCTTACCCGATGCCATAGTGCTTAAAATCATTGCAGCACTATCTTTTTCGAATGATGATGCATAACAAGTTTCATTGATTACAGCATCTTTCTTTGAGGAATCAGCTTTCTTTTCAGACTGGTTACAAGCAAAAATGAAAGGTACAGCTGCAAAGGCGATGTATAGAAGATTTCTTTTCATGATATTAAAATTAAAGGTTCTTTATTAAATATACTAATCAGATGATAAGTTTTACACCTTTCCATAACAAACCAAAACTTATGATGCTACCTAATCTAAACAAAAATGGGGCAACCATATGGCGCCCCAAAAGAAATACATTCCCTATAAATATTAACTTCAGCTTTATTCTATATCAATGGTTATTGTAGCTTTTAGCAAAATCTTTTTCATTACCCAATTTATTCTACTGAAGCCCTAAACATTAAAGCACCAACGGTTAAGTTTGTACGGCTATCTATTAAAATGGCCGAACCATTTGCCCTGTTATCATCATATAAATCAAAAGCCAAAGCATCAGCGGTTTTTAAAATTACACGGCCAATATCATTCAATTTAAATTCTTCAGCAGCATGTTTCTCCAGCGTATTAATATCAACTTTATGCAAAATTTCACTGATTTTACACTTCGTAATCTTACTGTTATGCTGGATTAAATACATAATTGAAGTATCTAAGGTACGGCCATCCATCCAACATAAATCAGCCTCGATTAACTTAGATTCTTGTGGCAAAGCCGATGCATTAACAATGGTATCACCACGACTAATATCGACATCATCCTTTAAATGGATAGTTACTGATTGTCCGGCATGAGCTGCATCTGGTGCCTGATCAAAAAACTCAATCCTTTCGATGGTCGAGTTTGCACCCGATGGTAAAACTGTAACACGATCATTCAGCTTGAAAGTTCCACTCAACACCCTGCCAGCATAACCCCGATAATCATGTAATTCAGCTGTCTGCGGACGAATTACCCACTGAACAGGCATACGGGCCAGCTGCGATTTATCAAGATTATCGGTATCCACTTTCTCCAGAAAATGCAATAAACTTTCGCCTTTATACCAATCCATATGCAAAGAATTCTGGACGATATTATCTCCTTTTAGCGCACTTACCGGGATGTAGGTTACATCCTCTAACTTTAACTGTTGCGCTAAAACCTTGTATTTATCAATGATAGAATGATAAACCTCACCACTATAATCTACCATGTCCATCTTGTTGATGCATACCACAATGTGTTTAATGCCTAACAAAGAAACCAGGTACGAATGGCGAATGGTTTGCTCCACTACTCCATTTCGGGCATCAATTAAAATGATAGCGAGGTTCGCAGTGGAAGCTCCCGTAACCATGTTTCTAGTGTACTGGATATGCCCTGGTGTATCAGCGATAATAAATTTACGCTTCTCAGTCTGGAAATATTTGTAAGCTACATCAATGGTGATTCCTTGCTCACGCTCCGCCCTCAACCCATCAGTTAAAATGGCTAGATCTATTGTACCATCATCATTTTTGCGGTTAGAGCTTTGTAAGGCTTCTAACTGATCGGCTAAAATAGAATCTGTATCATATAACAAACGGCCGATTAAGGTACTCTTACCATCATCTACGCTGCCTGCTGTAAAAAATTTTAATATGTTCATGTTTATAAAGTATTAAGATATTAGCATCAAGTATCAAGACAAATTACAGATCTATTACTTCCATACTCGTACTTAGTTTATTTAAGGGTTAATTTTTAGCTTGCATCAGTCTCGATCCTCGCTACCTGATACTTATTATTCCCTTAAAAATACCCGCCTTTTTTCCTGTCCTCCATTGCTGCTTCAGAAACCTTATCGTCCAATCTTGCACCACGTTCAGAAATTTTTGATTCACTAATTTCCGAGATAATATCATCTATTAAAGTAGCTTCTGATTCTACTGCGGCTGTGCAAGACATATCACCAACGGTACGGAAACGAACTTGTTTGCGAAATACTACATCCTCAGCATCCATATTTAAAAATGGAGAGGCGGCCATCAACTGACCATTTCTGGTAATTACTTCGCGTTCATGTGAAAAGTAAATACTGGGTAAGTCTATTTTTTCCCTGCGGATATAATTCCAAACATCAAGCTCCGTCCAGTTACTGATGGGAAAAACGCGAACGTTTTCACCTTTGTGGATCTTGCCGTTATAAATGTTCCAAAGCTCCGGACGCTGGCGTTTCGGATCCCAAGAGCCAAATTCATCACGCACAGAAAAGATTCGTTCTTTTGCACGTGCTTTTTCTTCATCTCTACGAGCACCACCTATACAAGCATCGAACTGGTGTTTTGCAATAGTATTTAATAGCGTAACGGTTTGGAGCGCATTTCTGCTCGCATTCTTCCCTGTTTGTTCAATTACTTTCCCTTGGTCTATAGATTCCTGAACAGAACCAATAATTAATCGTTCACCTATTCTCTCAATCATTTGATCACGGTAAGTAATGGTTTCCTCGAAGTTATGACCAGTATCAATGTGGACCAATGGGAAAGGAAATTTGCCCGGACGAAAAGCTTTTTCTGCTAAACGAACTAAGGTTATTGAATCTTTTCCGCCTGAAAATAGTAAGGCGGGCTTTTCAAATTGCCCAGCCACCTCCCGTAGAATGTGGATGGCTTCAGCCTCTAGTTCATCTAAATAATCAAAATTATATGTGCTCATTTATTAAGTTTTGATTGATTGAATTTTGAATGAGGGAATTGACTTTTAATGGTCTGCTCTTCAAATATTCAATTGTTATATCATTTATTGTTGTTGTTCCTTTGTCGTCATTGCGAGGAGGTTTTTTCAGCCGACGCGGCAATCTATCCTCCTAACCGAAATGACATTTTTTTTTATTCTATTTCTCAAAAAGATTGCTTTCAGCTCGCTCTGTCCAGCCTCGCAATGACGAACTTATCAGTTTCTAATCACTAACCTTCTAACCCTTTTCAACTCAACTTCCCAACTCATCATCTCCCCGCCATCACCCTTCTCTAGCCTACGTCGCATGCAAACCACATTCCTTTTTACTTTGGTCTTCCCACCACCATCGTCCTGCTCTAAAATCCTCTCCTGGCTGCACAGCCCTTGTACATGGAGCGCAGCCGATGCTTGGAAAACCCTTATCATGTAAGGTATTGTAAACGATATTGTTCTCTTTAATATAGGTCTTAACTTGATCTAAAGTCCAGTCAAATATAGGGTGAAATTTAACCAGTTGATTTCCTTCATCCCATTCTAGATCGTGCATGTCTTCGCGATTCGCACTTTGCTCAGCCCTGATTCCCGTTACCCAGATTTCGTTGCCTTGTAAGGCTCTTTTTAAGGGTTCGATCTTGCGAATGTAGCAGCACTCTTTTCTATTCTCTACTGATTCGTAAAAACTATTGGGTCCTTTGATATTGACAAAATCCTGCAACAGTTCATTTTGAGGGTAGTAAGCGTAAATGGGCTTATTGTAGACTTCTAATGTTCGATTCCAAACATAATAAGTTTCTGGAAAAAGCCGGCCAGTTTCCAGTGTAAATACCTTTATTGGGATATTATTTGAAAAAATCAAGTGTGTTATCGCTTGATCTTCCCAACCAAAACTTGTTGAGAAAATAACTTTACCCGGATATTTATTCGCCAGAAACTTTAGTTTTTCTATGGTATTGAAATGAGATAATTCTTCTTTAATCTCCGCTAAATTTCCCATCACTAAATTAATTTTAAAATAAAAACAATTACACTGCGCAAACTTACAATCATTACAATAATTCCGACAGCAACCATAATGGTCTTTGCTGAAATTCTGTTTGATACTTTTGCAGCAATCGGTGAAGCTACTGCACTGCCAATAATTAGGCCTAAAACCGCCTCCCAGTGTTTGCCACCTAACATGGTAAAGAATGTTAGGGAACTCAATGTAGCAATAAAAAACCTGCTAATTTTTACGGTTCCGAGAGAAAACAGCGGATGGCGACCACCAGCAATTAAGCTTGATAGTACGATAGATCCCCATCCTCCACCAAAGGCGGCATCGATAAATCCACCTACAAAACCCAGGAAACCAATTTTCTTTATTTTCTCATCAGCTTTTTTCCGCTTAATGTTAAATGCTTTCATCAAAATGATTCCACCTAAAAACAGCGTATAAACTGCAACCACAGGCTTTACGTAAGCGCTATAATGTTCTAAAGAAGATAAGATATATGCACCTAAAACCGCACCTATAATTGCTGGTATAATTAGAATTTTAAATAACTTCCAATTCACATTTCCCATTCTGTAGTGCATCCAGCCAGCAATACCATTACTCATCACTTCTGAAATATGGATGGCCATACTGGCCGATGCGGGTGGTAATCCCATGGCTAAAGAAAAAGATGCAGTGGTTACGCCGTACGACATACCGATTGCCCCATCTACCAATGCAAATAAAAAACCTGCCCCCAGAAACCAGTAAAATAGTGGATCAATGTTAATTAAAAACGATTGAAATTCTGGTTCGGTGTTCCATAAAGAGATTCCAATGGCACCAATTAGCAAAATGGAAGCAATCCAGATTAACCATTTAATGTTTCGTTCTGCAAAACTCTTTTTGGGATAAATTAAGCTTTTCGTTACTTTATTCAGTTTTTTGACTTTTGCAGAAAAATCACCCTTAAGCGTTTGACGCAAAGCGCTCATATTTTGCAATGTTTCATCCAGTTCCGCAGGCAAACCTTCGTTCAAGATTTGCTTTAACCGCTTTGCAATGGTTGGGGATTTTCCATTGGTAGAAATGGCAATTTTTAAATCACCTTTTTGCACAATAGAGCCCAGGTAAAAATCGCAAAGGTCAGGCTTATCCGCTACATTAATTAGCAGTCCTTTCTCATGCGTAACCACCCTGATTTCTTCGTTCAGGATGTAATTATTGGTTGCTGCGAAAACGATGTCAACATCTTCCAAATCTGAAACATCAAAGCTTTTCTGTTTCACTTTAATATTCGGATAATTTAAAACCAATGCATAGACCTCGGGCGAAACCGTTTCAGCCACGATTGTAATCCTGGCATGGCGGCTATTATTAACGATTGCCGTCAATTTTTCGAGTCCAATATTTCCGGCACCAATTAATAATGTACGCAGCTTATTCAGCTTTATGAAGACTGGAAAAAGCTGATTTCCTTTCTCTTCTTCGGAGAAAGATGCTTCATTATCGGGTTGGTTAGGCAATACTTGCATATTGTTTTACGAGCTTTTTAAATGATGGGTGTAAAGAAACCACTTCTCCAAAAATTAACAAGGCTGGTGCTTTTACATTCTCTTGCTGAACTAAACTTTCAATCGTATCTACCACTCCTATTACCAACTTTTCTTCTGCCGATGAACCATTTTGTACTACTGCTGCTGGTAAATTACTTCTGCCTGCGGCTTTAAAGATCTCCACTATTTTCGTTAATTTTTTCAGGCCCATCAAAACTAAAACAGTCGCATTTGATTCTGCAGCCTGATAAATATCGTTAGAAACTTCGCCTGATGTGGTTGTTCCGGTAATTACCCAAAAACTTTCACTCATTCCGCGGTGTGTTACCGGAATTTGTTGTAAGCCCGGCACGCCAATTGAACTTGAAATACCTGGAATTACATCAACCGGAATACTGTATGAAGCTGCGTAATCCAGTTCTTCATACCCTCTGCCAAACACAAAAGGATCTCCACCTTTTAAGCGTACCACATGGCCATAATTTAATGCATAATCAATCATCAGTTTATTAATGGTTTCCTGCGGATATGAATGTTCACCCGAACGCTTTCCAACATATACTCTGATAGCTTCGACTGGAGCATGCGCTAATAATGCCTCATTGGTTAACGCATCATACAGCACCACATCTGCAGCCTGCAATGCTTTAACACCCTTTAAGGTCAATAAATCTGGATCTCCGGGACCTGCGCCTAAAAGTGTAATTCTTGATTCTTTATTTTGATTAACCATAATTTTTTGAATTATTGAATTTTTGAATGATTGATTTAATGAATGTTTTTCTAGCGATTGTATTATTTGCATATTCACTCATTCTATCATTCAGTCATTCTCTCACTTCACTTCTACTGCTCTTTTTTCTTTAATCTGATTTAGGAATTCTTCTGCCTGGCTGAAGTAACTATTGGCAAATGCTGCTGTAGGTTCATTCTTATTTATTTGTAAAACCAGATCCGAAAAATTGGTTGACAGGTTAAATTCACCTGTTTCTACATAGTGATTATCAAATTCCCTGATTACGCCAACTTGTGTGCTGCTATTTATTCCTTTATCTAAAAGCAAAGATTTTGCTGCGCTTACGAATGTGCTGTAGGTATGGTAAATCGCATCTGCATAAGCACCTTTTTGTAAATTCTGTTTTGCCCATCCAAATTTTTCATCAGCCTCTAAAAGTAACGTAGCCACTAAATCGATCACTACTCCAGCACATTCACCCACACCAATGGCGGTAACAAATTGCTCAACATGCCCCCAGTCTACAAACTCTTCTTGTTGAAGATTCGTTAAATCTGCCAATGGCTTTAACAATTGATAAAAATGATCCTTCCCTTTTCGGTCATAGTATTGGTGAAAACTTTCATCCGCTTCGTTATTCGCCTTGAAATCATTTAAGATGAAATGCAAAACACTTGTTGCTCTTTTTGAAGGCACTTTAATTACACGTTCTGCAACGCGACCAACACCATTCCCAACTGTCCCGCCTCCAAGCATTACCTGAACTGCCGGAACCACTTTACCTTCAGCTTTTACTGAACTTCCGTGGAAACCAATTTCTGCTAAACCATGCTGACCGCAAGAATTCATACAGCCGCTGATTTTAATCTTGATATTTTTTTCGTATATAAATTCAGGGAAATCGGTGTAAATCACTTCCTCCAATACCTCAGCCAAAGTCATCGAATTGGAAATCCCCAAATTACAGGTATCCGTTCCCGGGCAGGTAGTTATATCAGCCAAACTATCAAAGCCAGCAGTTGTAAAACCGATTTTGTTCAAGGCTACATATAGCGATGGCAAGGCCTCTTCGCGAATGAATTTCAACAATAATCCCTGGTTTTGAGTAATCCTGATTTCATCTGCCACATACGGTTTAATAGCCTCTACAAAAGCCCTCGCTTTATCGGTTTTGATATCGCCAACCTGCACTTTGACATAAACGGCATAAAATCCTGCTTGCTTTTGTGGCACAACATTCGTTGCCGACCAGTGTTTATAATGCGCTTCATTTAAGATCTCAACATCATTGTATTGCTGCTGCTGAGGAATTTCAGGCTGAGGTACGGTATCTCTATCAATCGTATAAGTCTTTACTTTGTTTGCTATGCGTTCTTCGGCAACTAAACGCAATACTTCCTCTAAACCTAACTTTTGAACTAAGTATTTTAAGCGTGCTTTATTTCTATTGGTCCGTTCGCCGTATCGATCAAATACCCGAAGTACCGATTCTGTAAAAGGAATTAATTGATCTTCGTGTAAAAATTCTTCAATAGGGCTGGCCAAAAACGGCTGTGCACCTAAACCTCCTGCAAATAAAACTTTGAACCCGCGCTCCCCATTTTCATTAATTTTCGGAATAAAACCTAAATCATGAATGTAACTGAAGGCTGTATCTTTATCACTTGATGAGAATGAAATTTTAATCTTTCTGCCCATTTCCTGACAAATCGGATTCCGCAGGAAATATTTAAAAACGGCATGGGCGTAAGGCGAAACATCAAATGGCTCATCTTTATCTATTCCAGAATTTGGCGATGCGGTTACATTGCGAACGGTGTTTCCACATGCTTCGCGAAGGGTAATGTCATCTTGTTCCAGCTTTGCCCAAAGTTCTGGAGTACGGTCTAAACTTACATAATGCAACTGAATATCCTGACGGGTAGTAAGGTGCAAATTTCCGCTGCCGTATTCATCAGCGATATCTGCAATCCGGAGCAATTGTTTAAAGGTGACCTTGCCGAAAGGGAGTTTAATGCGAATCATTTGTACGCCAGGCTGTCTTTGTCCGTAAACCCCGCGGGCTAAACGTAAGCTCCTGAATTTTTCATCGTGAATGGTCCCATCGCGAAAAGCTTTAATCTTATTCTCTAAATCAATAATGTCTTGCTCGACAATATTGTTTTCGAGTTCTGTTCTGAAACTTTGCATATATGTTGTTAGCTTTATTCAAAAAATGCCTCTCTTTTACTGAGAAGCATCCAATATTTTATACCTATAAATTATTCAAATACCCTCTTCTACTTTGTTTTACAACAATAGCACATTGATTTGGCGCTGGTATTTTTAACTATAGATTTGAAGTTCATTTTTCAAATATATAAAGTATATAGGAATAGTAGTAATTTTTCTGAAAAAAGTTTAGAATTTAAGGTTGGGTAAACAAAGCGTTCAGTGCCAAATAGATAAGTTATATTCTTTTAAACTAAGTGGGATCAATAATTAATAGCATTACTTTTTATTGGTGTAACTTGATTTAGCTGAAGGTTATGATAAATAAATATCAGTTAATTTAACCATGTAAGACATATAGACATGGAAGTTCGATAGCCTACAAAACTACGTTAGTGCCTACAGAATAGTGATTAAGAAAAATGATAACTTAAACCATATGAGATTCCAAAGGTTTAAATGCTTTAAAACTTTGATTGTATTCCTGCCGTTCAGATTAACGCACCAAAACCTATATTTTCTTACATGTCTTAGGTGGTTCAATTTTTTATCCTATAACGCTTTGGCTAAAAAACTAAGTTTAGCACCCAAAGATTAACAATTAGGAAAAATGGTAACCATGTAAGACATATAGATATTGAAGCTCGATAGCCTAAAGAACTATGTTAGTTGTCCAAAAAATTAGTGATTAGGAAAATGGCAACTTAACTATACAAGATTTAAAAGGTCTAAATGCTCCAAAACTTTGATTGTAGTCTGCCGTTCAGACTAACGCACCAAAACCTATATTTTCTTATATGTCTTAGGTGGTTCAATTTTTTATCCTATAACGCTTTGGCTAAAAAACTAAGTTTAGCACCCAAAGATTAACAATTAGTAAAAATGGTAACCATGTAAGACATATAGACATTGAAGCTCGATAGCCAAAAAAACTACGTTAATACATGCAGAGATTAGTAATTAGTAATTAGTAAAATGGCAACCTAACTATACAAGATTCCAAAGATCTAAATGCTCTAAAACTTTGTTGTCCTACCATTCCGACTAACGCACCAAAACCTATATTTTCTTATATGTCTTAGGTGGTTCAATTTTTTATCCTATAACGCTTTGGCTAAAAAACTAAGTTTAGCACCTAAAGATTAGAAATTAGGAAAAATGGTAACCATGCTAGACATATAGACATTGAAGCTCGATAGCCTAAAAAAACTACGTTAGTACATACAGAGATTAGTAATTAGGAAAATGGCAACTTAACTATACAAGATCTAAATGCTCTAAAACGTTGATTGTAGTCCTACCGTTCCGGCTAACGCACCAAAACCTATATTTTCTTGTATGTCTTAGGTGGTTCAATTTTTTAATCTATAACACATAAGAATTAAGTGCTATGGCTAAAAAACTAGGTTACTACCTAAAGATTAGTAGTTGGGAAAAATGGTAATTTAACCATGTAAGACATATAGACATTTGAGCTCGATGGCCTAAAAAACTATGTTAGTTGTCCAAAAAATTAGTGATTAGGAAAATGGCAACTTAACTATACAAGATTTAAAAGGTCTAAATCCTCCAAAACTTTGATGATAGTCCTACCGTTCAGCCTAACGCACCAAAACCTGTATTTTCTTATATGTCTTAGGTCGTTCACTTTTTATTCTATAATATAGAAGAATTAAGCACTTTGGCTAAAAAACTATGAAGCTGACTATATTGTTTCGATACCCAATTTCAAAGTATCTTCGCGGCCAATTACATCAGCAATACTGGTTTCGCTTAAAACTTTAAGCGTGGCATCCCTTACATCTATAAAGGCACTTCTGATTCCACAGGTTTTTTCATCTTCACATTCATCACACTTGTGATAAAAGTTAAGACTTGCGCAAGGTACCATGGCAATCGGCCCATCTGTTACACGCATCACGTGCACCAGAAGAATTTCTTCGGGCTTTTTGTTTAAGCTGTAACCTCCTCCTGCTCCTTTTTTGCTATACAGGAAGCCTGCATTACGCAAATCTAAAAGAATCTGTTCCAGAAATTTTTTTGGAATATGCTCCTCCTCGGCAATCTTGGAGATTTGCATAGGTGGTTTTTCTACATTTTTACCAAGCGCAACAAGTGCTTTTATGGCATATTTAGTTTTTTTGGATAGCATATATCTTACAAAGCTAATAAATTAAGTACAATTATGAAATTCGCAACGTTTACAAAAACTTTGAAAGCTAATCTTCGAAAATTGTTAAGATGGCCAATCTAAATTTAATAAATTTTAAAAAGCAGCATATGGCTATTAATCAGGTCTGCGTAAAAATATGCAGCGAACTGAACACAACTTCTTTAGTGAGGGTTTAAAATCTAACTTTGACACCATTTGTAAATTTTCTAATGAAAAAAAGAACCAGTTTTTTACCTGTTTTAGTTGTCGCCCTACTATTTTTTGCCCTTAGTGCTTATGTCGTATCCGGTCTCGGGGTCATCAATCATCAAGAATGGCTGGCACCAGCTTTCTGGGTTTTGATTATCAGTTTAACTGTTGCCCTTATTTTTGCAATTACTCAAATACGGAAAGGGGTAAATAAGTTTTTTACCATCGTAACTCATGCATTTTTAATTGTGCTGGTATCTGAAATGGTTTTCGCATTCTTTCTATTAATTGGAGATCTGTATCGTGTTGTCATGTCCATCACTACTAACTTTCAGCCGCAAGGCTATCAGATTGCCGACAGAAATTATTATTGGGTAGATTTTGCTTTCATTATGTTTTGCCTCACTGTAGTGCTATTTGCTTTTGGTATAACCAGGGGAAAATATGCTTATCAGGTAATCAAACACACTTTATATTTTGATGATTTGCCGAAAAATTTCGATGGTTTTACACTTACTCAGATCTCTGATGTACATGCAGGGAGTTTTACCAAACCCAAGCTTGTTCAAAAAGGAATAGATCTTATCAATGCCCAAAAAAGCGACTTATTTGTGTTCACGGGTGATTTAGTTAATAATGCTGCATCAGAAATTATTCCTTATATCAATCATTTCTCACAGATTAAAGCACCGTTCGGTCAGTTTTCTATTTTAGGAAACCATGATTATGGCGATTATATTAAATGGCCTTCGGAGGCAGATAAGATAAAAAACCTGAACCAACTTAAAGCGTATCATAAAGAATTGGGTTTCAAACTTCTTTTAGATGAACACATTGCACTCGAAAAAGGCGGTGAGACAATAATTCTTGCCGGGATAGAAAACTGGGGTGTAGGCTTCGGCGAACGTGGCGACTTAAATAAAGCGCTGCAAAACACCTCTGTAAATGACTTTAAGATTTTGCTCTCACACGATCCTTCTCATTGGGACGCACAGGTGAAAAACCATCCATCTAAAATTCAGCTTTCATTAGCTGGCCATACCCACGGAATGCAGTTTGGCATTGAAGCATTCGGCATTAAATGGAGTCCGGTAAAATATCGTTACAAACACTGGGCGGGAATTAAAACCGAAAACAACCGCTATCTAAATGTAAACCGCGGCTTTGGCTTCCTTGGCTTTTCTGGCCGAATTGGCATCTGGCCGGAAATTACCGTGATCGAATTGAAAAGAAAAGACTTGCCATCGTAATCACATCCATTAAACAAACTCAACTATGAAAATAGTTGAATTACCCAAAATTTAGCTTATCTTGTTTTTAAAATTATCAAAGATGAAGCTAATCGTATCTATATTACTAACATTTTTTATTTTCGAAGTTCCTACAATCGACAAAGATAAAGAGCGATGGAAACCCTATTACACGGATATTAATCCTAATCAAATAGTAGATAAGTGGCATCTGCCTTTTAACGTTACCGATCGACAGAATGTGTCTAGTATTAAAATCATCAGCATTTTTGGAGATCATCGCGACAGCTATTATAAAGGGCACATTCATACCGCTATCGATATAAATCCGGCAATGGTGAAGACTAAATTAATTGATGTTTATACCATGGCAAATGGAGTGGTTTGCTCCATACATCTGGGCGAAAATCAGAAAACGGTGGTGGTAAAACACAAATTAAAAAATGGTTCTACAATGTTTACCAGTTACAAGCACCTGAAAGAAGTATACGTAAAGACTGGTGATTTCGTCAGCCCGGAAACAAAATTAGCCCGTTTATTTACTAAAGAGGAAAGTAAAAAATATGGTGGCGACTACCATCATTTGCATTTAGAAATCAGGAAGAAATTCGATGATTACGGCTGCGCAAGCTGGCTAACCATGAATAAAGAACAGCTTGATGATCGTTTTTATAATCCACGAATTTTCCTAAAAGCTAACCTAAAATAAATTAATCGTCAGCTTTCTCGCAAACGCCTTCAGCTTCACTACTTTTTGAATAAAACTATAATCCTTTTAGCTACTTCTGCTAAGCCAACAGCTATTAATCCCGCTACTAAACCAATGCCAAACTCTTTAATAATTGGCATCAGGTTCGGCATCAGGTGATGTAAAAACTCGATATTGTGAACGAAAATACCACCAGAAACCAGGATCAGCGCAACTGTTCCTGCAAAACTTAGCACTTTAATAATTACCGGAAGTGATTTAATTAGCAGGTTTCCTACGGCAGAAAGAAACCCTTTATTATCAGCATGTTTAACCAGTTTGTAACCTGTATCGTCCATCCGAACAATTAGGGCAACAATGCCATAAACGCCAATTGTTGCCAAAATTGCAACAACAGAAACGGTTAGAATCTGAACCGTTACGCTTTTATCTAAAACTGTGCCGAGGGCAATAATTACGATCTCTACAGAAAGGATAAAATCGGTTGTTACCGCAGATTTAATTTTAGATTTTTCGGCGGCTTTATCATCCTGAATAACATCTTTAGCTGCTTTAGCTTTGTCGTGGCGATGAAAAAGAAATTCGATTATTTTCTCTACACCTTCATAAGCGAGGTAAAAACCACCTAGAATCAAAATAAACTTAATCGCAATCGGGAAGAAAAAGTTTAACAGCAGCGCGACGGGAACGATGATAATCTTATTGATCAATGAACCTTTAGTGATAGACCAAAGTACAGGAAGTTCACGGGAAGATAGAAATCCAGTAGCTTTCTCCGCATTTACGGCTAAATCATCACCTAAAATACCAGCGGTTTTCTTGGTAGCAATTTTTGCGGTAACCGCTACATCATCCATTAAAGCAGCAATATCATCTAAAATCGCAAAAAAACCTGAGGCCATACTTATCTGTTTATTTAATGGTTGCAAAATATAAATTCAATTTTACAATACCACGAAATTCATAAAGATATTATCAGCCTCAATTGTTTTAATATCCATTTAAATTATCCAATCTATTCCATTTAAGGCACCTATCCTTATCAATAATTCCATTGCAGGTTGATTTAACTAAAACCCATCCTTAATCAATATTGTTCTTTTAATAAACTAAAAAATGAAAGCTATGAATACAGATCCAAGAGAAAACGAGCAGGAAAATGACGACGATAAAGGGCAATCAAGAAAAAGCCCTAATGACACGCATCAGGCAGATGATAATGATGTGCAAAGAGGTTTAACCGGAGAAATCGACGATGAAGAGGACGTTAGTGGCGACCTTGCTGGTAATGCTGGTGGAAATACCTAAGCACTTATTCAGAGTTGTTTATTAGAAGGCTTGTAGATCGTAATGGATGGACAAGCCTTTTGCTTTTACGCAACATAAACGAATGAATTCCATTTAAGCTAAACTTTGCCAATTCGACGGTGTTCTCTAACAAAAGGAATAATCATGGAAAACGAAAAAAAGAAAAAAGAAGATTCGAAAGAAGAAAAAGCAGGTGTAGTACCAGTAGATGATATTAAAGGCAGTGATGCCGATAGTGCCTACGCTGGAGAAGAAAATAGTGCTGAGGAGTTGGCCGAACAACAAACGGGCACAGATGCCGAAGCGGATGATGATAAATAATTTATGACAAAACCTGTCACGGAAACACAGAGGTACACGGAATCAAATTACCTTTTCCGTGCATTTAGTGCTTCCGTGGCAAATACGTTCTTATGCATTATGCTAACATTTCATGATAAAGTTGCCACGGAAACACAGAAGTACACGGAATCTAACTTACCTATTCCGTGAGTTTAGTGCTTCCGTGGCAAAAAGTATTTTATTTACCATGCTAGCCATTTAATAATAAAGGCTGCGGCGGAAACACAGAAGTACACGGAATCCAACTTACCTATTCCGTGAGTTTAGTGCTTCCGTGGCAAAAATATTTTATTCACCATGCTAGCCATTTGATAGTAAAGGCTGCCGGGGAAGCACAGAAATGCACGGAATCCAACTTACCTTTTCCGTGCGTTTAGTGCTTCCGTGGCAAATACGTTCTTTGCATTATGCTAACATTTCACAATAAAAGTTGCCACGGAAACACAGAGTACACGGAATCCAACTTACCTTTTCCGTGCGTTCAGCGCTTCCGTGGCAAATAATATTTTATTCACCATGCTAGCCATTTGATAGTAAAGGCTGAAGTGGAAACACAGAAGTACACGGAATCTAACTTACCTTTTCCGTGCGTTCAGTGCTTCCGTGGCAAAAAATATTTTATTCACCATGCTAGCCATTTGATAGTAAAGGTTGCCGCGGAAACA